>NZ_RXIU01000048.1 GCF_004217665.1 Candidatus Magnetaquicoccus inordinatus
AGCGCTTTCTGGTTTGTCTACTCCTCGGTCTTTCATGGCAAGAGAGAACAACTGGAGATCTATCGCCACTTTCGCTCGGTGGCATTCGACTCCATCGACCATTTTTATCAAGCCTTTTTCCAACTTGCCGCCCAACACTATCCGTTCTGCCAGAGCCACCTGCACTCTTTGTCGGCCAAAACCTATTTGGCCGAATTTGATTTTTATAGCGAAAACGACCGCATCTTCCGCTATTTGCGTGACGAAATCCTGTCGGCAGAGCACTATGAACAGCTCATGTCTCTGTTGATGCAGCAGCATGAATATGCTCCAGAAAAGGCAGCCAGGCAGCTTTGGATGCACAACGACCATCTGCTCTCTCTGCAACAACAAGGGCACCTGATTGGTCTGCACTCCTATTCCCATCCCACCCGCCTGGGTAGGCTGCCATATAATAAGCAATATCAGGAATATAAAGATAATTTTGACCACTTGCACCATCTGCTCGGGGTGCCGCCCCGCACTATGGCCCACCCCTGCAACTCCTACAACGAGGAGACGTTACACATTCTGCAGGAGATGGGCATCCAGTTGGGTTTTCGTTCCAATCGAACCGCTCTGGCACAACGCAGCTTTCTGGAGTGGCCCAGAGAAGATCATATCCATCTGCTGCCCCCCGCGGCAGACCCCTCTCGCACTTAAAGGATTGAGATCATGGCATTGCGTTTTCGTTGGATCGCCATCGAAACCACCACCCACTGCAACAGTCACTGCACGGTCTGCCCGCATGGCACCCTGTTTCAGCACCCCCTCACCACCATGAGTGAGGCGCTGTTTAGCAAAATCTTACGCGAAATTGCAGAAGAACATACCGTCGATGAACATATCCGTTTTGGCGGCATGGGGGATCCCAGTTGCGATAACCAACTGTTGGAACGACTGCGCTTTATGCAAAAAGAGACCGCGCATCTGAGCCCGCATGTCGCCAGCAACATGGCCTCCTGGAAAAAACGCTATACAGAAGCAGTCATCCAGGAACAGCTTTTGCCAGCCATGCGCTTTTCTCTGTTGGGACTCAGCCCGGAAAGGAGCATGCGTGCCTACCAACGGGCTGAACAGGGTGAGCAGGCACGCCGTGCCATCGACTATTTCTTGGAGTATAACAGCCGCTCGTCGCAACCGGTACGTACCGAGCTCTATACCCTGCTGATGCCCGATGATCAGGGCGAGGTAGCCCACATCAAAGAGGTGTTCTGGGATCGAGTCGATGCTTTTGAGGTATGGCGTCCACATAGCTGGTCCAATCTGTTTCCCCAATTGCGCCCCACACAAAATGAACGGCGCCAATGCAGCAAATTGCTGCAACCGGAACCGGTGATCTGCGTCAATGGCGATGTCTGTCCCTGCAGTATGGATGTCAATCGCCAGTTGGCCTTTGGCAATGTGGGTGAACAGAGTTTGCAGGAGATCTATCAGGGCGCCGCCTGGCAGCGCCTGGTTGCTCTCAATGCGCAAGGGTTGATTGAAACCTTACCCACCTGCCACGGCTGCACCTTTTTGAATGCCGATGGCAGCGGGGTCTTGATCGAGCATAAATGACATGAACATACTGGTATTGGGTGGAAGTGGCTTTCTTTCGGGACGTTTTGTTCAGCATGCCCTGGCGGCAGGACATCAATTGATCTGTGTCACCCGTGGCCAAAAGCCTTTGGATCCGCGCATCTCCCAACATATCTCTCTGCCCAGAGAAGAGATTCCCTACAATCTTCCCGACACCATCGCCTATCAGGTGGTCGTCGATTTTATCGGCATGAATCCAGAACAGTTGCAGCAAACAATCGCCTTGGCCAGAAAATGCCAACGTCTGATTATGATCAGCAGCGATTATGCCTATCATCCCGCCCATCGTCCGCTCTTTCTGCGTGAGGAGCAGGCCCGCTTCAGCGATTTGCCCGATTATGGTGGCGCCAAACGCCAAGCCGAAGAGCGTATCCTGCATGCCCAAAACAATGGCATGGTGCAGGCGATTATCCTGCGCCCACCCCATATCTATGGACCGGGCAGTTGGCCCGGCACCATTCCCAAGCATGGTCGCCGCGCCACACTGCTGGAAGAGATACAAAGCGGCAAACCTTTACAACTTTTGGGAGGAGGCTTGGGCCTGATTCAACCGATCCATGTGGATGATCTGGCACGGATCATTGTCGCTTTGCTCGATAACGAACGGGCCTATGGTGAAGATTTTACCGCCTGCGGTCCCGATCTGCTCAGTCATCTGGATTATTATCGCACTATTGCCGAACTGCTCGAACAGCCGCTTTCTGTCACGCCCTATTGCCCGGAGGGCCCCGCCCCGGATGTCAATGCCTATGTCGGTGGCCATCGCTGCTATGATCGCAGCAAATTGGCGCGTCTGCTGCCTGAATTTACCTATACTCCATTCCGTCTGGGTATGGCCGAATGGGTCAGACACTTAATCGCCACCTCCTCCTCGCAACAGAGAGTGAAAACGTGAGCGAGCAAACCCTCTATCTCAGAGAACAATTGGCGGCATCCATTCGCCTCCACCAGGCCGGACAGTTGCCAGAAGCCATCGCGCTGTACCAACTTCTGTTGCAACAGTTTCCCGGCCATCCGCGCATTTTACACCCCTACGGACTGGCCTGTCAGGAGGCCGGAGATCTGCGCTCTGCTACCAACCTGCTCAGTCAAGCGGCCATACGGGATCCCGACAATCCGGACATCCTCTTGTCCTTGGGTGTCCTGCTGAAAAATCGGCAAATGAGTCGTGCAGCTCTGGAACGCTTTCGTGACTTCCAACAGCGTTGCCCCAACCATCCAGAGGCCCATTTTTATCTGGGAGATACCTTAATGGATCTGGGAGAGGCGGAAGCCGCCATTCCCCCCTTCCGCAACGCCATCCAACTGCGTCCGCATTTTCAAGAAGCCTGGATCAATCTTGGTCTCTGCCTGAAGGCCAGCGGCCAACTGGAGGAGGCCAGACACTGTTTTGAACAGGTAGTCACCCACTATCCGCAACTGATTGCCGGACACATCAATTTGGCACTTACCGCCCTGTTGATGGAGGATTATCATACCGGATGGCGAGAATATGAATGGCGTCTGCAAGCCAGCGGAGAGCAGGCTTGCCTGCACAAACCGAAGATTCTTTTGCACAATCCTGGCATACCGCGCTGGCTGGGCTCGCCATTGCACGGACAGACCATTTTGGTTCTGGCTGAACAGGGTTTTGGTGATACCCTGCAGTTTGTCCGCTATCTGCCGATGCTCAAAGCGATGGGCGCACGGATTCTCTTGACCTGCCAATCGGCGCTGCTGCCCCTGTTGCGCAATATGGATTGTATCGACTCTCTCAGCACCCCAGAACAGTTCCAATGCCAGGAAACCATCGACTGCTACTCGCCACTGCTCTCTTTGCCGTTGGCCCTGCATACCCAAGCAGAGAATATTCCCGCCTCTGTTCCCTATCTATGGGCCGATCCCCAGTTACAACAGAGTTGGCAACAACGACTCAGCGCGCTAAAAAATCGCCGTATTGGCCTGGTTTGGCAAGGCAAACCTCTGCATCAAAATGATCCCTTGCGCCGTCGCTCCTGTCCCTGGGAAGCCTTGGCCCCTTTGGCTGCGCTGCCTGATATAAGCTGGATCAGCCTGCAAAAAGATCCCAATCGCCAGACTCCTCTCCCACCCCATCCCGGCATGTCGTTGCTGGATCTGAACAATGCGCTCACCGATTTTGCACAAACAGCGGCCATCGTCAGCCAATTGGATCTGTTGATCACCATCGATACTGCCGTGGCCCATTTGGCAGGTGCACTGGGAAAACCAGTCTGGTTGCTATTACCTTTGGCACCCGATTGGCGCTGGTCGCAAAACCCAACCTCTACCCCTTGGTATCCCGGCATGCGCATGTTCCGACAGCAAATCGCCAACGATTGGCATGCTCCCATCCAACAGATGGTCGCGCAACTGCAGAAAGATTCCTCTTTAGCGGATTGCATTCTCGTTAATTAATTGCATTTTTTTCCAAAACAGGTTATAGGCCTGAATAGGTATTTTCTCTCCTCACCACCCGGCATGCGAATATGGACCAGCCGCTGTGCATTTTGATTATCGATGATAATCCCGTAGAGCGGGCTTTGCTCTCCGGCTTGCTCAAAAAAATTCGGCACTGGACAATCTCTTGCGTCCAGTGTGCCAGCGGTCATGACGCCTTGGGACTGCTCTGCACCACCATGCCGCATATCATCTTCATCGATTATCGCCTGGATGGTGAAACCGGCATCGATGTCATCCACCGCTTGCGTGCCGCCGGTTGCCATGCCGGTTTTATTCTCTTTACCGGAACCATCGGCGAAGAGGCGATGCTGGAGGCTCTGCGTGCCGGTGCCGATGACTATCTGCACAAAACCGATCTCAATCTGGAATCTGTCAGCCGCGCCATCCACTATTCCCTGGAAAAACGCCGCAACGCCGAAGCACTGACCGAGGCCATGCAGGCTCTGCGTACCGCCCACGACGAATTGGAAAATCGTGTACGGGCGCGTACTGCGCAACTGCAAGAGACACAAGAAAAACTCGACATCATCACCTCTGCTGCCCACGATCCCATCATCCTGCTCGACCAGGAGGGGCGCGTCATCTTCTGGAATCCTGCCGCCACCCATACCTTCGGTTATACCCCGGAGGAGATGTTGGGCAAGGAGGTCTTTTCTCTGCTCCCTCCTTCGGATTTCAAAAAAAGGATTCTCGCCTCTTTTCAATCCTTTCGGCAAACCGGACAGGGCACCATGGTTGGTCATGTCAGCGAATTTACGGTCCGCCGCAAAAATGGTGATACCTTTCCCGTCTCCGCCTCCATCTCGCCGATTCGCCGCCCTGAAGGGTGGCATACCGTGGTCATTGCCAGAGATGTCACCAAAAAACAGCAAACCGAACTGGCTCTGCGTCGCGCCAAGGAGGAGGCTGAACAGGCTACCCGTCTCAAAGATCAATTTGTGTCGCTGGTTGCCCACGATCTGCGTGGACCATTCACCACCATCATGGGCTTTCTGGAGTTGATGGACAGCGACAAGAAAGATCCACTCAGCAAACGACAAAAGGGCTTTATCCGCTGGATGGTCGATAGTTGTCAAAAAATGCTGCAGATGATCGATGAGTTGCTCAATATCGGACGACTGAAGACAGGTAAAATCACCCCCAAACCACGCTTTCTCAATGCCCATTTTCTGGTGGAAACCATTATCGAACAGTTTACGCCCACCGCTGCACAAAAAACCATTCGTCTGGAAAATGGTGTCAGCACCCAATGCCGACTCTATGTGGATCCCGATCTGTTTGGCGAAGTGTTGCGCAACCTGTTCTCCAATGCCATTAAATTTTGTCGCCCCGGAGGCTGGGTCCGCATCAGCAGCCTGGAGGGAACACCTGTAACCTTGGCTGTCAAGGATAATGGGGTCGGCATCTCCAAAAAACGCCAAGGAAAAATATTTTGTCTGGAAGAGAAGAGCTCCACAATCGGGACCGCAGGAGAACATGGAACCGGTTTTGGTTTACCATTCAGCCTGGAGTTGATGAAGGCACACGGGGGCACCCTGACTGTGGAGTCCAAAGAGGAGGAAGGGAGTACTTTTTATGCCTATTTGCCCGAAGTGACTCCGCAAATTCTGGTTGTCGATGATGATCCAGACTTTCGCCAACTGCTGCGTCTGCGCTTAAGCATGGAAAGAACAAACGTCGTCGAAACCGACAGTGGCTTGACCGCGCTGCATCTGGTGGCTGCACAAACCTTTCACCTGATCATTGCCGATGTGCAGATGCCTGGGATGAACGGCTTTGAACTGTTACGCGAACTGCGCAACAAACCAGAAAGCCGCGAGATTCCCATCATCCTAGTCACCGGCGACGATTCGATCACCACCAGGGAAAAAGCCTTTCAACTGGGAGCAAACGATTTTATCACCAAACCTTTTGACTATGCCAACTTTCTGCCACGGGTACGGCGTTTCCTGGGATAAACCAACCGCGCAGCACAGCATTCCATCCACTCCGAGCTTGTGAATAAATCTACTGTGCAGCCCATGGGCGGCGTTGCAGGCTCATTCGCTCCTCGCCAAGCTGCTTGATATGTCTCGTTGCTCATTCGCATGCGCCTTGCCCATGTGCTTGCTCACGACCATTTTTCACAAGCTCTCCGCAAAACCGTGCCCCTGCCGCTTTTCACTCAGTGGGCATCCCGTACCGGCCAATACATGTTTTTATCGCTCTTGAGATCATTGCCGATATAAACCGTGGCCAAAAAGATCAACCAGGCCAGTTTGGAATCCTCTTCATTGACCGTGCCGGACCAATAAAAATCGTTGTTCAAAGCGACAAATTTGCCACTCTTGCGCCAATCCACCAAAATCCCCAACTCTCTTTTTGTCGGCAAGCGCCAATTCCCCGCTGCCGAACCATCAGTCAAACCACACTTGCCACTGGCCAAACGACCAACCTCCGCCATCGCTTCATCCCAGGTCATTTTTTGCAAACAGTTACCATCCGCCAAGGCAACCAATTTTGATTTATGATCGGTAATTGTGCCATTGTTGTTGTTGGTATAACGCTCTCCTGCCTGCAGGAAGCCCCCCCCCAGCAAAGAACACAACCCAATCACAACTGCACCCTTCCACCATCCCGCTCTGTTGTTCATCGCAACCCTCACGCCTGTCAATATCGCCTTACCGGACCAGATTGACCACCATTTCCGACCCCACCAACACCGTATGCAAACCATCGACCGATTTATGCACACTATAGCTCTCATTGCCAAGGATTATCTGACCGTTGGCATCCACAGGATGGGAGATACCCTCCACCAAGACCGCACTACCACCTCCCAAAAGAGTCTCCATCGCCGCCTGCACCTGCAACGTATCACCTGCATCACCTTTGATCAGCAACGGCACTCCCTCATCCATCCACTCTGGCCAAGCACTCATCAGCAGAGTGGTGTGACCATTCCCACGCACATCCACTGTATCCACCCCTGCCAAGGCGCGATTGTGCAACAAGGCGGTCACATCCAATGCAGCGGCAAAATCCAGCAATTGCAACGATGCCCCCTCTCGCTGCATCGCGATACCCTGCCAATGGATCTGCTCTGGCTGGCTCCCCACTCCGGAATCTGTTGGTTGCTGTGCCTGCTCCGACTCAGCACCTGCCAGCGCAAAATCAAACTGAACCTCTGCCATGGTAGCGCTATGACCATCAGCAAAGTGGACCGTGGCAAAACCGGTGACCTGATTGCCGTTGATGGTTAACGGTTCCGACTCTGCAAAGGCCAGTCCAATAGAGGCTATGCCCAGTTGCTTGAGAGTGAACAACTCTGCAGGAACAGAGTGGGCATCGCTACCCGCATCCACCCACAGTTGCAAGGAGTGAAACAGGCTATCCTGATCATCAATCTGGCCATCATGGTTTGCATCGGCACGCTGCAATACCGCCATACTGGAAAGAGCCTCAGCGACAGCATAATTTGAAACAACCTCAGCCATGTCGTCGATGCGGCCATTGCCATCACGATCCCACACCAGCAGGGCGTTGCCTTGACCAAACCAACCGACAGGATCGGCAACAGCATCGCCATTGACATCAAAACGGCTTCCAGCATTCCAAGCGGTCAAATGCAATCCCGTGCCCTGCAAATCCACCAACAAGGGATCGTTTTGGCAAAAGGTAACCGCCAGCGCAACCTGCAGCTCCGCATCTCCCTTGCTATAATGATGATAACTGCCAGAGATGCCGAGATCACTCCAACCGGTTCCCGCCCGTACACTATCTCCGGCATCCCCTTCGATAAGCACTGTATTGGTTGTTTCAGAAAGGTTCAGCAGCGCCAGATCGTTCAACAGCAGGGTATTGGCGCCACCACCGGTCAAATCAATGCGCTCAATAGAGACTATTTTGCCCGCCAACGCCGGCAAAGCAAGGGTCATGCCCGCACCTGTCAACGCCAAGGTATCATTACCAGCGCCACCATCCACTTTCTGGAATTGCAGATCACTGACCTCCAAGCGATCGTCGCCCGCACCACCAACCAACACATCTGCCCCACCGCCACCGTGCAGCGTATCCTGCCCCACACCGGCAACCAGACGATCTGCAGATGTCGTGCCTTGCAAGGTATCATTAGCGCTGCTGCCCAGAAGGGTCACGCTGCCACTCCAGTTGCTGCCAAAAATCAGATAAGCGGCGCCGTCGCCACTGCCACTGCTGCCAACCAATAGATCTGCAAAGCCATCGCCATCCACATCTCCGGCGGCACTCACCGCAACGCCCGTCCAACTCAAAGCGCTGGGACCATCGAGACGAAAGCCGTCGTTGCTTGTCAGATTAGTCAAATTTAATAAAGAATTAAACCCACCAGCATGTCCATAAATCACATAACACGAACCTGCCTCGTTACCGTTCGTGCTCCCCCAGGGTGCCCCCAATAACAGATCACCATAACCATCGCCATTGACATCACCGGCGGCACTGACCGACATCCCAAAACCGCTGCCCAATACGGGGCTGCCTTGCACACGAAAACCATTATTCCCGTTCAAGCTATTCAGATCGACAAGCGATTGCCCATCGGCAGCATGGCCAAAGAGAACATAGCCATATCCAGTACGCAAAGAGTTGAGAGAATCAAGGGTATAGGCACCGATCATCAGATCCGCCAAACCATCGCCGTTGACATCACCAGCAGAGGCAACAGAGAGCAATTTGCTGCTGGCTGCACCGGTCAAACGAAAACCATTCAACCCATCCAACGTGGAGAGATTCATGGAAGAGGCATAGGCTCCTGCATGGCCAAACACCACATAAGCGGCTCCAGAATAAAGCACACCTGCCGGATCGGCATCCGCAGCGCCGATAATCAGGTCGCTGAAACCATCCCCATTAAAATCGCCCAAAGAGCTGACTGCCACCCCCGCATAGCTTTTGACACCTCGTCCATCCATGCGAAAACCACTGTTGCCATCCAGGGTAGACAATGCAATGACAGAAGAAAACCCTGAACTCTTGCCAAACACAACATATGCGGCACCGGATAATTGGACACCATTGGGAGAGGCCAACCAACTGCCGATCAACAGATCATCCAGACCATCGCCATTCATATCGCCCGCTGAACTGACCGAATTACCCGCCTGCGCCGAAGGGGCTGGCCCATCCAGACGAAAACCGTTTACACCAGTCAAACTGCTCAGTTGCAATACCGGGGTAAAACCACCCGCAGTGCCAAAAACCACATAACTGGATCCAGCAGCAAGATGGGCATCCGGGGCACCAATAATCAGATCGGCCAAACCATCGCCATTGACATCGCCCGCCCCACTGACCGCACGGCCTGCGCCATCATAACTGGCCGCACCATCCAGACGAAAACCATTATTGCCTGTCAAAGTCGCCAGCGCACTCTGTGCGGGAAAGCCATTCGCATGGCCAAAAAGCAGATAACTGCTGCCATTATCGAGCCTGGCAGCATGATCCGCCCGATAGGCGCCCAGCAGCAGATCAGCAAAACCATCGCCATTAAAATCGCCTATTGCACTGACATCCGCACCCGCCCGATCGTTGTTGCTCTCCCCTGCCAAGCGCGTAGCCGCATAACCATCTGTGGCAGTCAAGGAGAGCGCCAATGGCGCTGTTGCAACTGCTGCAATGGTTTTCACTGGCCCAACAATCTCTTCCAGGATACCTAATTGATCGGTATAGGAGTAGAGCACACGCACCTGTTTGCCCAGCAGCGCAGCAGTGGGAAAAAATTGCGCTGCTTGCGCACCAGCGATATCCTGCCAGTTTACTCCATTATCTGCCGACCATTGCCATTGATAACTGACCGATAAAGTGGCAGGACCATCGGCATCCTGCAACAGATGACTGGCTGTTAACACACCATTATTGTTGATGGTCACCGCCACAGAGCCATCAGGCAGATGATCCATGACCCCGTTGCTGTCCAACTTGATCAAGAGAGCATGGGTCGCTGCATTTCTCTCCTGCCACAATTGGCCCGCCCCTGGATCCAGGTCAGCCCCACCGGTCAGCGCGCCGCTCACATAGATGTTACCGGCAGAATCAACCGTAATACCACCCGCATACTCTTCACCCACCCCCCCCAACGCCCGCACCCATAGCGGATGACCACTGCTGTCCAATTTGGTAACAAACAGATCGACACTCCCCTGTTCACTGTTGACAGTGAATGAATCAAATGTCGCCGTACCGGCAAAAACGCTGGTCAAATAGAGTGCGCCACTGCTGTCCCTGGCCATCGCCAGCCAATCCCCCAACCCCTGGACATTATATTCGCGATGCCAAAGCAGATTGCCTGCCGTATCTAGGTTGGCTAACAACAATCTCTCCCCTGTCATCCCCCCAGCCCAATAGATGCTACCCGCACTATCCACCGCCAGCGCCGCACTCCAGAGATTGCCGACCCCAGAAATGCTTGTTGCCACAGCGTCCAAACTTTGATACCAGTGGTTGCCCGTTGGGGTGATGCGTTCAATGAAGGGCACCATCCGGCCTAGACTGCTCGCATAGTGATCCCCCGCCATAATGACATTGCCCGCACTGTCGCTCACCACCGCCTGCAACTTGTCGGGAGGCAAACTGCCTGATGGCGTGCCATCGGTAGTCAACACATACTGCTGCACAACAGTACCATTGGCAGTGGACAGGGTATTGACTTGCACATTGCTGCCAGTCACTCCCATGCCATTTAACAGCTCACCCCAGCCAATCTGCAAACCAGCACTGCTGCTGCCGATGATCACACCACCCTCATCAGCACTGCCTCCAAACTGTTTTGCCCAGAGCAAATGACCAGCAAGATCCCATTTTTCTATAAAAAAATCGGTTCCACCAGCACTGGTCAAGCTGCCGGCTGAACCAATATCCAGAGTACCGGTAAAATCTCCAGCAATATAAAGATAGCGGGTCGTCACCCCAGAAACGGTCTCATTCAGCAAACGAACCTGATTGACTTCCACCATGCCGCCACTGTGCGCTGCAACAGCCTGCACCCAACCGGCAACCCCGGCACTACTCCACTGCTGGATAAAACCAGCCTGCTCACCCGCTGCTGTGGATAACCATACCGGTGTGGACACCGAGCCATAGTAACCGCCAACCACATAAACTTTCCCCGCAGCGCTATCTACCGCAATATCACTGCCCCAGGAACCATGCGACAAATCGGTGGCCAAACCACTATGCAAGCGTGCCCAACCCAAAACAGTTGGTACATTCGGTGGCGTCGTCGCGGGAGGCTGGGTCACAGGCGGAGCGGTGAGCGGTGGCACGGTCAATGGAGGCAGTGAGGGAGGCAGTGTAGCCGATGAAAGGGGGGAGTTGCCTGGCGGTACAGGCTCAGAGAAAGGAGAAAACACTGCGGAGAGCGGATGAGCAGACGGCGAAGCTCCAGAATTTTGGCCAGGAAGATTGGCTCCTGACTCCATTGTTTTAGGATTCAACAAATAATGCTCGCTTAACAGCGGCTGACCGGGAAGCTCCTCTCCTGGCAAAGCGCGGAGATCATTGCCTGCAGCTCCCGGTTTGTTTGGCTCCCCTGCTTCTGTCGGAGCCGCTTTGCCAGCGGGATTGGTGGCAGGAGCGCCTTTGGCACTCTCTTCTCCACCTCCTTGCCGACCCTTGTCTGCAGCCACTTTGCCATCAAGCGGGGCTGCCTCTTTTCCATCCCCTTTGCCCTCACCACTCCGCTCCCGATGGCCATCAGGCTTGCGATCCGGCAACACAGGAGGCAATTGATTGGAAAAGTGTTGCAACAGGGTGCTGGGAGCGGCAAAGGGTTGACGCGGCATGCTGTCCATGGTGACCACCGTGGCCATACCCGGCTGCAACAGGGTCACCATCCCCTGTCCCTGGGCATTGGCAATCTCCAAAACCCCTGCCGTATGCAATACCGTGGTCTGCCCATCCTCCCCCACATCCACTTGCAACTCACTGCCACGCACCCCGATTTGAGCTGTTGGCGTTTTCAACAGAGTATGGCGACTGGTGTGCTGGCGTGCCAAATCACCGCTGCTATACTTGAAAAGGCCACGGGTTACCGTAGCCTCAAAATAGCCTTCTCCCGCTTGTGGATTATAACGATATTGATTGAGAAGCAGATGGGTCGATTCTCCCAATTGCAACTGGGTCTGGTCTAAAAAAAGCAGCTTGATTTGACCTCCTGGCCCGCTTTTGAGGAGATCTTCAGCGAAAATGGGGTCACCCTTAATCAAGCTTCGGCTTGTTCCCGCACGATTGCGTACAGTCACCTCGCCACTGATCTCTTGCACATGGGCAATTGGAGTTCCTGGCTCAACCACCATTGCTGGTCCAGCCACCACACCCCCAGCCGGTGCAAATGGCGATGCCAGCCCATCAAGCAGCAGTTCAACCGTTTCCGGCAAAAGAAAACGACCCTCGACAGTAGCCAAAATGGCCGGTCGTGGCGTAGAAAAATAGTCCTGAACCGTGTGACGTTCGCCGTTTGGCCCCAGCAAAAGCAGATCCTGTCCATCACGATACAATCTGCTGTGCAATAACAGATCATTGCTCGGCACGAAGAGCAGATCTGCATCCCTGTCCAGATCCCAATCCAACTGTAACGCCAGTGCGTCACTGCTCTTGAATAGGGAGCGCCAATCCGCAATGAATGGATTGCTCATACCAATACCCCGACTGTGCCGATTTTTTTCCTTTCTTGCTCACAGAGCCATTGTATGCCGAGAAAATACACCGATACAACGCTATTTCAACATCCCCCACAGTCAAGGTGCTGTTTTTTCAGCCAGCAAACCCCACTTATCCTGACGACAGCAGCAATCCCTACTCCTCCATGACCAACGCTTGCAAATCTCCCCCTTGGCTCAGATAGTTTACCACCCACTGCGGCCGACGCCCGCGCCCGGACCAGGTCTGTGTATTATCTGCAGGATTGCGATAGCGGGGAAAGGTTTTGATCCCTTTGTCGCTGCGTACCCGTCGCGCCTTTTGCACCGCCAGCACCTCATCCAAAGAGGTAAAGCCAGCATTGCTCACCAGCGTCATCATCTGCTCATACAACTCTTTACGCAAATTGTGTTGCCGCCTGTTGATCAATGATTCAACCTCCACATTGAAAGCCATCAAATCTTCTAATGACATGTCACTGATAGCCGATACAACATCTTTTTCTTCGGCCTTTGTTTCTTTTGCCATATTTGCTCCTTTTGCAATTCAGCAACCTCACTTGCATGATAGCGTTTGACTGCGCCTTTAAGTAGCTGTTTGATGATAGTCAAATACAAATTTGATAAAGGTCAAATCTTATAGCGCAGTCAATAATGATTTGCAAGAAAAATCAAGCTGTCTCAGAGCAACAGCTCACAAAACAAAGGGATCCCAACAGATTCAAGGCCATTTTGGCAAAGCCGCCAATGGTTCTGAATGGATTCAGCCTCATTTTGTTGCAGGAGATGGTGATAAAAATTGACTGGTTCCTGGTTTTTTTTCGCGTAATACATTTTCCAACGAGACCTGAGAGTAGGCTTGCAGGCGATAGATCGCCCAACCATGCAACACCCGTTTGACATACTCTCTGGTTTCAGAAAAAGGAATCTTTTCAATGAACAGGATCGGATCCTCTTTTTCACGACTGGCACGCCAGGAGAGCGCACGGCCAGGTCCAGCATTGTACGCCGCAACAGCCAACAATAGATCACCATCAAACAGCTTTAACATACGCGCCAAATAGGATTGACCAACCGCTAAATTATAGGCAGGCCACTGCAATAAATGGCGTGTTGCAGTCGGCAATCCCATGCGGTTGCTCTCCTCTACAGCAGTTGCTGGCATCAATTGCATTAAACCATATGCTTTAGTAGCGGACTCGGAATGGCGCTGAAATAAACTTTCCTGTCTGGTCGTTGACCAAACCAAAGCCGGTTCCAATTCCCAACCACGCAAAGGCTGCCAATCCGGTTGCGGATAAAGAGCGCTAAAGATAACCTGCCCCTCCTTGCGCACCGATGCTGCCAACTGTACCGCCAAATCGGCCGCTCCCAACTCCTTGGCCAAACAGATTTGATCGTTTTGACTCAAATGCAGACGACTGGCTAATTTACGAATTTCCGCTCCGTTGTGATGACTCCTTCCCAGCGCCTGCAACTGGCGCGGCGTCGCCAATTTGGCTTCCAGTTCTGCACCCCAACGGGAAGGACATTGCAAAGGATCAGCCGGTAACAGCGACAATCTACCAGCCAACTGCTCTTGCGCCAACAAACCGTAAAAGCTCTCTGGATAGCGCGCAGCAATAGACAACCACTTGTTTTTTTCCGTCTTATTGGCACTGAGGCGCGCCGCCCAATACCCCCCCTGGGCCCGTTGCGCAGAAGATGTGGACTCCATGGCCAGCTTGCCAAACCAGGATAATGCCTGTTGCCGATTACCCTGTTGCAAGCTGTGCCAGGCTCCCAACCATAAAGAATCTGGAGCCTTGCCACCCGCTTCTACAATATTGGCACGCAGCAGGGAGAGCGCCATGACCACTTCCCGTTCGTTGATCAACTCTTTGGCCAATTGATAACGATACAAATAGCGCGTTTTTGGCGTCAATTTGCTGCTTTTTTTCTCCAGTATAAAACGTATAAACTGCTTGCGCGGCAGAGTGCGCCGTAGATATTTGGCCTGCGCATCCCAAATCTCCTCATTGTCGGCTTCATTGGCTGGCAACTGCGCCAAATGGCTCTCAAAGGCCGGCAAACCATGCAGCGCCGCATCCACGGTACGAAAATAGTTTTGCCGAGCCGTCGGCAACTGGGCAAAGATCCGATCATAGGCTTCCTGAGGACCAGAGTGCAGCAACTTGCGCAGCCGTACCTCTTTCTCCGCCAGAGTCAACTGCTCCTCCAACGGCTTGCACAAGCGCTCCAGATCCTCTGGAAAAGCGACACCATCCAAATAAAGCGCTTTCCAAATCGGCAAACCATCCGCCAAGCGTTTGCGCTCTCCCAGCAAACGCAAATAGCGCTGCTTTGCCTCTACTGTTTTTGGCTTAAAACGGTCATAAAAAGCCAATGTCTCCTCATTTTCACCCTCCTTGGTCAGACGCGATTCCAATAATGCCTGTACCCGATCTGCCTGGGCATGCTCCGGCCAACGTTGCAAAAAAGCCTGCAGGCGCTCCGTTGTCGCCTTGTAACGGGGATGAAAAAGCAGTTCCCACTCCAGATAGGAGACCAGACCATCATCATGAGGCCAATTATTGCGCTCCAAAAATTCATCCAGAGCCCCACCTTGATCCAAAATCCGAAACAGCTCCTGCGCCCGCGCATCGACAGCAACCGCAGCAGCCAGGTGCGGCCAAAATGCAAACAACAAACCGGGTATAAGAATCGTGCACCATTTTTTCAGCACAACAGGCAACCGCATCTCCAACTCCCAAACGGACAGACAGCACCCACAATCGATAGCCAACAGGTAACCATTCACCACCCAAAACTATTGCGGGTCCAGGGAGGGCACCTCCCTGGCCGGGTCCAGGGATGGAATCCCTGGGATTTTGCTTTTAATCTTTTGCCTTTGGCGCGCTTTTCAAACTAAGCCGACGCGCTCTTTGCGTCGGCTTAAGCGCCTAATGGAAGCAAGCTGTGGGCATAGGCGCGCATTTTTTGCGCCAATGCCCACAGCATCCCCATGGGGCCAGAGCTGGCGAGCCAGAACGAACCTGAATAGTTACGCCAACAGATCAACCAAACTGGAGCATCTGTTATCCGGCATCGCTGCGCGCAAACAAAGCATCGACAAACTGATCCGGTTCAAACGGTTTCAAATCCCCAACTCCCTCCCCCACGCCGATAAAACGAATCGGGATCCGAAATTGTTCGCTGATGCCTACAACCACCCCCCCTTTGGCCGTTCCATCCAGTTTGGTAATGATCAAACCGGTCAGACCCAAAGCTTCGTGAAAATGTTTCACCTGATGGATGGCATTCTGGCCGGTCGTCGCATCCAAGACCAACCAGACATCATGCGGAGCCTGCGCCTCCTGCCGAGCCAAGACCCGCTGGATTTTTTTCAACTCCTCCATCAAGTTGACTTTGGTATGTAAACGGCCTGCCGTATCGGCAAGCAACAGATCCATATGTCGCGCTTTGGCCGCAGAAAAGGCATCATGCACAACCGAAGCGGAATCGGCATTTTGTCCCTGGGCGATTACTGGACAACGCACCCGCTCACCCCATTTTTCCAATTGCGCAACCGCCGCCGCACGAAAAGTATCTCCAGCAGCCAAAATAACTTTGCGTCCCTCGCCGTGAAAATGGGCCGCCAACTTGCCAATCGTGGTTGTCTTGCCCACGCCATTGACCCCCACCACCAAAATCACATGCGGCTTTTTCTCCGCCAAGTGCCAGGGCTGTCGTGAAGCATCAAAGCGTTCCCAGATAACATCCTTCAAGATTTCCCGAAATTGACTGGCCTCCTCGCGGCGGGCAGAGCGACTGCGCGACTGCGCTTCTGCCAAAATGCGACTGGCTGTTTCCAAACCAAAGTCGGAGGTGATCAATAATGCCTCCAACTCCTCAATCAACTCGGCATCCACCTTCCGGCCCGTCAACAAAGCATCCAACTGGTTGGTAAATGCTTTACGGGTCTTGCTCAACCCCTCTCGCAACCGTGCAAAAAAAGACATCGCTCACAATCCTGTCCGTTGCTGTTTCAAGACCGATATTAGGCTCACTCCATATACTTGCCAGCACAGCCTCCATCCACTAGCGGAGTGTTCGTGCATCATGACCTGTCAGAGTATCAAGTACCAGGAAATTTATCCTTAATTGCCTATCGGCAACAAAATTGCCCCTCCCTCCTTGCCTGCACCTGCCCTCCCCTTGTACAAGGCGGTAAAAAAGGGGTATAACCCCCGCACACACTCTTTCCCTCGCCAATGACCGCTTGCGCAATGGCCCAATCATGACTACCCCCACCTCCTCCGTTACGGATCGCGAAGCGCTGCCCGAAATGGAAACCTTGTTCGATCCCAGCAACCCACAACAACCCTTTCCCACCACACCCATTCACTTTATCTGGTTTTTTCTCAGTCGGCGCTTTCCCCTGCAAGCCCTGTCGATGGTCAGCATCGCCTCTCTGTCCATAGCCCTGATGGGGTATGAACCTCCTGCCATGCGCCAATTGATCGATACCATGGCCGACTACCATCCCGGACAATCTTCCGAACAGATCTGGTACTGGTTCAAGGTAGTCGGTGCTCTCTGGCTTGGTTCTGCCCTATGCAACCGCGCCTATCAAGCTGTTGAAACCTTTACCGCTCCGCGTTTTCGTTTTCTGGTGCAAAACACCCTGTTTGCCTATTTGCTCCACCACTCTCCCTACTATTTTCAAGAAAATTTTTCCGGCAAATTAGGACAAAAAATCAAACAGACCGGAAACAGTTGCCTGACCCTGATTAATATCCTCCTGCATGACACCGTGCGCATCTTTACCATCATGATTCAAGGCACCCTCCTGCTTTGGCCAGGTTCGCCAACCATGGCCATGGTCATGATTGCCTGGGCGGTCACCTTTCTCAGCATCTCTGCCCTTTTTGTCAAACGCAGTCAATCCCTTTCGCACACCTTTGCCAATGAATCCTCCGCCTCCATGGGCCATATGATCGACAGTATCAGCAATATTGAACTGGTACGGGCCTTCGCTGGTTATCTGTTTGAACGTCGGGTGATCGGTGATCGTCTGATGCGGGAGAGAAAAGCCTCAGTACGGGTACGCGGCTATTTTACCCTGCTCCACCTGCTGCTCTACTCCACAACTCTGCTGAGCCAATTGGCTCTCATTGCCATGGCCATCCAGCAGGTCGTCAACGGTACCATGACCATCGGCGATTTTATGCTGGTCTTCTCTCTCTCCACCATCGTCTTTATCAATGTTTGGGGGCTGTCACAGCGTCTGCTGGAGTTTTATGAACAACTTGGCATTGTGGCTGACGCCCTGGAAATGATCAGTCAACCCTACGAAATCGTCAACCATCCCCAGGCAACTCCTTTGCACATCCAAGGAGGTGCCATCGCAATCCATAATCTCACCTTTCGCTATCGGGATGGCCATACCGTTTTGCAACATTTCAACCTCAACATCCAGCCTGGCGAAAAAATTGGCTTGGTCGGTCCCTCTGGCGCCGGAAAAAGCACCTTTATCAAACTGCTGCGTCGCCAATATCTCCCTCAGGAAGGCAGCATCTGTATCGACGGACAAGATATTGCCAGAGTCACTTTGCAATCCCTGAATCAGGCCATTGCCGAAGTGCCACAACAGCCAGGCATGTTCCACCGCAGCATCGGTGACAATATCCGCTATGCCCGTCAAGATGCCACTGCAGAACAGATACAACAGGTCGCGGAATTGGCCCACTGCAGCGAATTTATTCAACGTCGTGCTCTGGGCTTTGAGACAATCGTTGGCGAACAAGGGGTCCGCCTCTCTGGTGGTGAAAAACAGCGCGTGGCCATCGCTCGCGCTTTCCTGAAAGATGCCCCGATCCTGATTCTGGACGAAGCAACCTCCTCTCTGGATTCGCAAACCGAACACTTTATCCAATCCACCCTCTGGCAGTTGATGCGCGGTCGCACAGTAATTGCTATCGCCCATCGCCTCTCTACCATCACCAGCATGGACCGGATCCTCTATCTGGAAAAAGGTCGCATTGTGGAACAGGGCAGTCACGAACAGTTGTTGGCCATCAACGGCCATTATGCCCGACTCTGGGAACGACAATCGGGTGGATTTCTCAATGCCTGATAGCCAATTGCCATGACACAGGCACTCCCTGAGCTGCATCGTTGACTCCTGGTGCTACCCTTGATTACCCTCGCGCCGCCTGCGCCTTGCCCTTCTCCTCGGTGACTTTGATCAGCAGTGCCAGCATGGGTGCATTTCACCCTTTGCTCGTCTGCACCTTGTCCTCCGCTGCTTGAACCCGATGGCAACTTGCCATCACAACCACGGGCACAACTCTTTGCCCAGCAAAAAAGAAGGCTGCCCGATTATCTCTCAGGCAGCCCCCTGTTTACCCATTTACCACTGTCAGGCGCAGTGTCCCATCTGCCTGCTGACACACGCGAGACGATCCCTCCTCAAGAGCAGGGCAATCGCATTTGAAAATCAGAAAACTATTATGGAGGTCCAGGAGGAGATTATCTCCTCCTGGTGGGTGCAGGGCAAAGCCCTGCTGGTA
>NZ_RXIU01000480.1 GCF_004217665.1 Candidatus Magnetaquicoccus inordinatus
AACCGACAGAAGAGCGGTTTGCGCACGATATGGAGATACTTTTGTGATAAAGCAACCCAAAGCAAGTCGAGTCAACGAAAAAGCAGCAACCGCACCTTTCAAATCCGGCTTTGTCGCCATAGCCGGGCAACCCAATACCGGCAAATCCACCTTCCTCAATATGGTTTTGGGGCAAAAAGTGGCTATCGTCACCCCCAAAGCACAAACCACCCGGACCCGCATTCTTGGGGTTTGCCATCGCCCCAATTGTCAAATCATTCTGCTCGACACCCCAGGCATCCATCGCCCAGGCGCCTCCCTGTTCAACAAGGCCATGGTGCGCACTGCTTACGAAACCTGCCGAGAAGGAGAGCTGATCCTCTACTTTATCGATGGCACCCGTGGCCTCAACGATGCCGATCGTACCATCCTGGAGCGGTTGCAACCAACCAACAACCAGGAGAAACAGCGTCCCGTACTCCTGGTTCTCAACAAAGTGGATCGTCTGCCCGAACCGCTTCTGTTTGCCCGTCTGCAGGCTTTGCAGGAGATCCCCTGTGTGGCAGTGGTACCGATCTCCGCCTTGACCGGTTATAATATCGAGCATCTGCTCTCCTTGTTGCCCGACTATCTGCCTGAAGGGCCGCACTATTTTCCAGAAGAGCAATGGACCGATCAACCAGAACAATTTTTTGCTGCCGAAGTGATTCGTGAAAAACTTTTTCTGCACCTGCAAAAAGAGCTTCCCTATTCGCTGGCCGTACACCTGCATAAATTTCAACCCCGTATCCCGGCTGGAGAAAAAGAGATCTGGGATGTAGAAGCCACCATTCTCGTCGAACGCGAGTCCCAAAAGGCGATTGTCATCGGACAAAAAGGCAGTATGCTCAAACAGGTGGGCAGTGCCGCCCGCAAAGAGTTGGAGCAACTCTTCTCCGTGCCCATCTTCTTAAAATTATGGGTGCGGGTCCGCAAAGAGTGGGGCGAAGATATCTCGCTGCTGCGCAATCTGGGTTATCCCACCGTCAACCAGGACGCCGACTCTCCTGAGGAGGATGTGGCGCTCGGATGAGGGGGTGCTGCTGCGGCGCACCCCCTTTCGTGAAACCTCTCTGGTGCTGCATCTGTTCAGCAAGCAACAGGGAATTCTGGCCTTGGTCGCCCGTGGCGTGCGCGCCCAATCGGGGAAAAATTCTCCCCTGATGCGAGCGGCCCTGGCCGGTTTTCATACCCTCTCCTTCAGCCAGCAGGCCCGCTCTGCACAGGCCA
>NZ_RXIU01000481.1 GCF_004217665.1 Candidatus Magnetaquicoccus inordinatus
GCCGAAGGGGTCAGCCAGGCCACCACCTCTGCCGTCGTACTCAGCTCCGTGTTGATCCTGGTGTGTGACTATTTTATTACCTCCGTTTTGTTGTAAAGAGGGATCCTTCATGTCACAAGAGCATGCTCAAGATCGGAAGCGGATCCAGGAAGAGGCACAGCCTCTACCCATCGGTGCACGTTTGGTGCAGAACCAGTGCGTTACACCGCAACAGTTGCAACAGGCGCTGACACAACAGGCCAAACAGGGTAGCAATAAAGAGAGCTTGATCGGTAAAACATTGATCGAGATGGGCTATATCTCCCATCCCGCTCTCCTGGAGTGTCTGTTTCACCAGTTGACGCGCGAAAGAATCGCCTATCAAATAGATCCAGAGGCTACCTCGGTCATTCGCTTTGTCAATGTGGAGAAAACTCTCGACGGTCGGAAAGTATTGGATGATCTGAACCTGGAAATTCCCGCCAATAAAATCACCGCCATCATCGGTATCAGCGGCGGGGGCAAGAGTGTGACGCTCAAACATATGGTTGGCTTGATGAAACCCGATAAGGGTACAGTATGGGTGGGTGATCAACCTGTCAGCAGACTCTCTGGACGACAATTGAATGCGGTCAGACGCCGTTTTAGTCTGCTTTTTCAAGAGGGTGCACTCTTCGATTCCCTCAATGTGACCGATAATGTCGCCTTTCCGCTGCGGGAAAAAACCGATCTTTCTGAACAGGAAATTTTAGCACGAGTGGAAACCACCCTGCAGGAGGTCAATTTGGCCGGTATGGGCCATAAATTTCCCGATGAGTTGAGTGGTGGTATGAAAAAACGGGCGGCTCTGGCCAGAGCTCTGATCACTCAGCCGGAAATCATCCTGCTCGATGAACCCACTGCTGGCCTGGATCCCATTATTGAAAATGCCATCCACTACCTGATTTGCGATACCTATATGCGTACCCGCTATACCATTGTCTGCATCAGCCATGCCGTACCTGCCATCTTTGACTGGTGCCATCATGTTATCGTATTGCATCGCGGTCGTGTATTGGCCTCTGGACCTTCACTGGATATTCGCAACTCAACCGATCCAACCATCAAACAGTTCATCAGCGGTGACCTGGATGGTCCTATCCAGGTGATCTGAAGCAATATGTGACGAGGAGTGAAGATGAAAAGCGTCAAATTGGAAATGATGGTCGGCCTGTTTGTTCTCACCGGTCTGTTGGCCCTGGCTTGGCTCTCCATCAAATTGGCC
>NZ_RXIU01000482.1 GCF_004217665.1 Candidatus Magnetaquicoccus inordinatus
GAGCAAAACCAACTTATCCTTGACCCAGACGCTCAACTCCAGGCGTTCATCCTCATCCAATTTGTCGATATCGATAAAGTCCAATGCGCTTAAGCCTGCTGATTGGCTTAAAAATTTTGTTCCAGAGGGCAGCGCCGGAAAATCAATATAAAAATTGCCAAATTGATCGAGAGGAACCGCAATTTTCTCTCCCAGTTTCAAGATATTATTTTCCAGTTGCGGCTCCACCCCCAGGTACATGGCGAGAGCTTTAACGGCAAAAGGCCATGCGTTGACCTGTTGGTTGATGGTTGGATAAATTTTCAGACGGGAGAGTGAGGTCACAAGGGCACTTTGCGAGCCGATATTGGTATAACCGTTTTGCGTGACATCGGCCAATACTGGGGTGGCTGTATTCAGCTTGATAAATTGATTTTTTCTGAATTCAGCCTGGGAGACCACCATGACATTACCCGCTTTTTTGAATGATTCGGCGGTGGGGGGATCCTCTCCGTAGGAGCTGGGAAAGTCCATCAGCAAGTCGACTGCCACCACCCTGGCGCCCAGTGCGCGCAGATTTTCAGCAATCTTGCCAATATCGGTCCGGCGCAGAGGAAAACTGCCATAGGCGGTAAAAAATTTTTCATCGGTATTGACCAGGACGATGGCATCTTTGGAAAATTGCGTTTGTTCTGGCTTGCCTTTGCTTTGCCGCAACAGATGGCGAAAGGAGATGGTTTGCTCTTCCAGGAAGGCAAAGGATTCATATTGTTCTGCTGGTATGGCAAGAAGAAACAGCAGGATGACTAGTAACAGATCATAGCGACTCAGCAATTTTTTCATGGTCGATCGCTTTCTCCCGGCATTACAGGAAAAATAGAAGTATTGATCGAAGATTAATTCATAACTGCATCACGTTGTCAACCATGCGCAAGAACAAAACGACCTGAGCGAGTCATACCCGCTCAGGTCGTAGAGAGATGGTCAACACAGCCAGTGTGTTGCGGACAGGAATCCGCAGCGGCAAGATCAACCGCCAGTGGCTTTACGCATATCCTGCAGTTTCAAAGCGCTATCCTTTTTCTGCTTTTCCAGTTTCAGGTCATTATAGGCTTTGATCAGCATGGGATACATATCAATGTCATCGGCATTGGCATCAAAATGTTTGCGATAGAGATCCATGGCAGAGACGGTCAAGCCTTTGTCATCGAGGAAATAGGCTTTGAAGAAGGTGTCACCCGGTGAGG
>NZ_RXIU01000483.1 GCF_004217665.1 Candidatus Magnetaquicoccus inordinatus
TT
Organism: Candidatus Magnetaquicoccus inordinatus; assembly: GCF_004217665.1. Taxonomy (GTDB): domain Bacteria; phylum Pseudomonadota; class Magnetococcia; order Magnetococcales; family Magnetaquicoccaceae; genus Magnetaquicoccus; species Magnetaquicoccus inordinatus. The sequence continues at coordinate 3 of NZ_RXIU01000483.1, forward strand.
CACTGCTCCATTCAGGCAGAAGACGTTCGTGATCAACAGGGTGTGGGAGTCGGGAACAACAGACGACTCCCAGTATACAGCCGATGACCGTCCGCTTGCCATTTTCCCGTCATTGCCAGGCATGTCCTGGGAGCTGAAAAAAGCACCGGAGTTTCGCACCTCCATCCAGACGGCGGTTTCTGGCCGGGAACAGCGCGGTGCCTTCCGGGCCTACCCTGTCTGGCGGTTCACCCTGCTGTTTGACTGGCTGCGATCTGGCAACCTGCCGCATGAATACGAGGAGTTGCAAGGGTTCTTTCTGATGCATCGTGGGAGTTTCACCTCATTCCTGTTCCTTGATCCAACGGACTCCCTTTGCGTGGACATGCCATTCGGCAAAGGAAACGATATCCAGGCGCAATTCCAGCTCACGCGATCCTTTGGCTTCAACACCTCGTTTTCGTTTGCTGAACCCATAGAAAACCTCAAAAGTGTAACGGCAATCAAGCTGGATGGCCGGCTACTCTCTGCGCCAAGCGATTACACGGTCTCCGAGACGGGACTGGTTTCCTTCACCGTGCCACCCACCAGCAAATCGATCGTGTCCTGGAGTGGCACCTTCTACTACCGCTGCCGGTTTGCGGAGGACACGGCGGATTTTGCCCGCACACTGCCCAATCTTTGGGAGTTGCGTGAATTGGCCTTTATCGGTGCCCCGGGGAACAGAATATGAAACAGGCAAGCACAAAATTGCTGCAATTTTTGATGGCCGAAAACACCTTCCTGATGGCGGATCTGTTCCATCTGCAGTTGGTGGATGGCACTGTCGCCGGGTATTGCGCCTTCGACTGCAACATCACCTTTCGTGGCCGGGAGTATGTTGCCGACGGGCCAGTCATTCGACGTTCCAGAACACGCAGCGTCATTGGGGTAGAGGTGGATACCCTCAACCTGGAGGTGGTACCCGGGCCAAACGATATGCTGTTGGGTGTACCATGGATTGTGGCCGCCAATGCCGGTGTGCTGGATGGTGCCACCTTGGCGTTGTTCAGGGTGTTTCTGCAGAGCGACTTGTCGCTCGTTGATGGCGTCACTCTGTTTGTCGGCCAGGTGGCAGACATCCAGACCACACGCTCATTGGCGAAAATTACAGCCAACAGCGCCGTGCAACTGCTCAATATGAAAATGCCGAGAAACGTCTATCAGCCAGGCTGCTCCCACACGCTCTTCGACGA
>NZ_RXIU01000484.1 GCF_004217665.1 Candidatus Magnetaquicoccus inordinatus
TTTATCAGCAATCCTCCACCCCTCATCCGCGCAGCCAATGGTGCCGTTTTGTTGCCGGAAACCGTTGCACTCCTCCTAATCATTTGAATGCCTTTGGATCACCTTCGAGTTGCCGCAAGGTGCGCTCGGACATGGAGCTCCATTCTTCCTCTGAATAGGGTGACTCGACAATATCCCCCGCGATATGCAGTCTACCCTTAATCTTGTCCGGTGGCCGACGGAATTGGGAATCGTGCTGATCTTCTGTAACTTTTCCAGGAAGCACGGTGATGATGAGAGGTGCCCGCTCGACAGCAGGCGGAGTGCCCAACCAGCGAACTGTTCCATGATCAAGAACCGCTTCGTAACTGTTCAACATGGCTATACTCCTGAAAAACCAAATTCATGGGCGATTTGTTGATGAGCGGATGGACGCAGCGTTCCTCGAAACACCAATCTGTCAAATCCCGACAGCTTTCCGATGACATCGTTTTCGTGCTTTGATAAAAATGCGTTCATGGCGTTCCCCTTTGGATTCGTTGTTGGTTTTGGTCAACCTCAACATACCGAATCAGGAGGCGGAACGCCTATTATTCTGGTTGCGGCTATGCCGCCCTGTGGGCCGCCCGCCACAGGTTGGGAAAGGCGACGATGGTATCGAAAAGGTTTCCGGACCGCTTCATGCTGACTGGGAATAGCCACGATCGACTGGGCAACCTACCGTATGGCAGAACCCTCGCACCACCATGGAAAAAAAATCCGGCGTTACTCTCCCCAGGTTCCGAACCACGGCCCCTGTATCCAAGGTGTACACCTTGTCCAGCCGAACCCAGCTTGGTTTGGGTAGAGAGCCCTGCAACATCGAGGCTGGATGCAAGGGCACAGCGGCTTCTTGCATGGGGGCGGATGTCACGGCCAATCCGATGAAATCATCGTAGCGGTCAGGGAAAGTCAGGATCAGCACTGGCCGTTTCTTTTCAGTGGCAAGATCCGAAAAGGGAAAGGGGATCAACACCAGTTCACCCGGTTCATAGATCATTCCACACCTCGTCATCCGGATTGTCCCACACCTTGCGCATGGAGCGTTCCTGGGCTGCCTTCAATGGATCGGTATCCGCTTTATCGATGCCGTGGCGATGGGCGAGATAACCGATGAAATCCAGCACTTCCTGGAGCAGGGGAGCTGGCAACTGCCGTATTTCATGTTGGACCCTTTCGGAAAGGTTGGCAGTCA
>NZ_RXIU01000485.1 GCF_004217665.1 Candidatus Magnetaquicoccus inordinatus
GTAAAAAACCGCGCTCGCTGACATCGCAAAAGGAGATGGCCATACCCTCCCGACCGGCCCGGGCGGTCCGTCCGATCCGATGCACATAGCTTTCAGGCTCATTGGGCAAATCAAAGTTAATGACATGGCTGACACCGGGAACATCCAAGCCACGAGCAGCGATGTCGGTGGCCACCAAAACCCGCAGGCGACCATCCCGAAAGCCGTTGAGCGCCTTTTCGCGGGCACTCTGCGACTTGTTGCCGTGGATGGCCGACACCTCAACCCCGGAAGCCTCCAAAGCATCGGCCAGCTTGTCAGCACCATGCTTGGTCCGCGTAAAAATCAGCGCCTGCCGCACCTTTTGATTTTGCAATACATCCTTCAAGAGCAGCACCTTGTGCAGCTTATCCACCAGATAGACCTTCTGTTCGACCCGTTCGACGGTGGTAGCCGTCGGAGCCACCTCAACCCGTACCGGATCACGCAGCAGGCTTTCCGCCAGAGCAGAGATCTCTTTGGGCATGGTGGCGGAAAAAAGCAAAGTTTGCCGGGTTGGCGGCAGTTTGGAGACCACCTTGCGAATATCGCTGATAAAGCCCATATCCAGCATCCGGTCGGCCTCGTCGAGGACAAAAACCTCCAGATATGCCAAAGAGACGACCCCTTGCCCCATCAGATCGAGGAGGCGACCAGGGGTGGCCACCAGGACATCAACCCCACGCAACATTGCGCGTACCTGGCTGTGTTGGTTGACCCCGCCAAAAACCAAAGCCCGAGAGAGCCCCAAACGGGCCCCATAGGCGGCAAAACTCGCATCAATCTGTGAGGCGAGCTCCCGGGTTGGGACCAGAATCAGCACTCTGGCATGACCGGCCTGGCTGCGCAGGCGCCGCCGCCCCAGTCGATCGAGAATCGGCAGGGCAAAAGCAGCCGTCTTGCCAGTACCGGTCTGGGCAATGCCCAACAGATCCCGACCAGATTGCAGATGCGGAATAGCCTGGGCCTGGATCGGAGTTGGTTTGGTATAACCAGCATGTTGAAGGGCGGAGAGAATAGGGGAAAGCAAATTCAATGCAGAAAAATCAGAGATCAAAAAAAGGGAACCTTTCAGAAAAGGCGGAGTGTCGGTCATGAGCACGCGAATACCACCGTCTGTTCCGCCAAGGATTGTGATCAAAAAAGAGATTTTGACCAAAAGATGATTCGCTACTCGCAATAATGGGCC
>NZ_RXIU01000486.1 GCF_004217665.1 Candidatus Magnetaquicoccus inordinatus
CGGGTCTCTTCATTCCACACAGGCTCTACCAATCCGGCACCCTCGTTATGCCGGTCGGGTACCACCGTGCGGATTGCACCCTCTGTCAGAAACCCATGGTCGATGAGGATTTTTCCCTCATCAGAGTAAAAATCCGCAATGTTGCCACCTGGCATCTCCGGCTCTGAAAAGTTGAAAATGTCCAAAGCCAACTGGAAGGTCTTGAACGGCATCGACGTAGTGGTCACGGTCACACCTCCTTCACCAGCCCCCAACGGGGGAGGTATTTGTCGCAGATCATGCGCTCCTGCTCGGTTTTGCTCTTCAGGTTGCAACCGTTCGGAAGGGAGATCGTCACGTTGATGGTACGCCCGCGCCCTGATGATCGCCGTGCCGGTCGTGTACGGACAGAGAAGATCGCCTCAGCCACCTCATACTCCCTCCGCAGATTCTGGGCACAGATGAGCGATGATTGCGCATGGTCGTAGACCGTTTCCTGTTTTTCCCAGTTGGTCAACAAGGCAAGATGGGGTTTGTCAGCCCCTCTGCGACGCAAGTTCAGGCGCAGCACCTTGACTGCCGCAATACCGTCAGTGGGATCACAGGGAAAGTCGTATGGCTGGAGTAACGGGGAGAGGTCATACTGGCGCAACGGAACCCGCATTCCCAAAATCCCCTGGCGCAAGATGATCTCGGCAAACAACCGGGCGAGCCGTGCCCGGTTTTCCGTCCCATTGGCAACAACCTCGATGATCCCACTGCCGGGTTCGTAGACGATTGACACCTCATAAACCGGACGATGGGTCTGCAGTTCCAGATCCCCGGCCGCATTGAACACCAACTGCGCGTCAGGCAATCCCTCCCGATAGATCACCGCCTGGACCACCCGCGACAACTGCTCCTTGGACTCCACCCTCAACCGCTCAAAAAGATCCAGGCGGGCATTGCGGGTGTCGAAAATGAGACGCACTTTCTCCTCAAACCGCCGATGGTCCTCCGGATCCTGGCTGACGGCCACGCCACGGGGGCCGACAAAACCAGACCACATGCGCCCCTGGCGTCTGGTGTCGGCAAAACGGGCCTCTTCGGCCTGACGAAACAGTGCCGGATCATCCATGAACAGCCACAAAGCCCGCTCATAGTGGCCGCCAAGCTCCTTCAGCGGTTTCCGATCCGCCGACACATGCAGCATGGCCCATTGCCCTGCCTCATCCGTCAT
>NZ_RXIU01000487.1 GCF_004217665.1 Candidatus Magnetaquicoccus inordinatus
CCCGTAACAGTTTGCCTTCTGGGCTCTCTGCCGTTTTGATGGGCAGGCGCGCAAAATATTTACCCGCTTCGTCGCTGCGCTGGCCATTGAGCAGGACACGAATCATCCCCAGCAGACCCAAAACATGTTGGGGATTTTGTTCCAAAACCTGGGCAAACAACTCTCCCGCTTTATCCCAGGCCCCTTGATCGGCCAAAATACTGGCTTGTTGTGCCAGACGGTCCAAGGGAGAGGGAATAGCCCGATCCAAAAATTGCCGAATGGCCTGTTCCGGCAAAGCTCCGGTAAACTCATCTTCAACTTCGCCATCCACAAACAGTTTGACTGCCGGGATAGAGCGTACTTGATATTCTCTGGACAGTTCGGGATTTTTGTCGGAATCGATTTTGGCCAACACAAAACGATCGACCATCTCCTGTTGCAACTTTTCCAGAACCGGTCCCAACGCTCGGCATGGGGCACACCACGGCGCCCAAAAATCGACCAGAACAGGAACATCACTGGATCGTTCCAACACATCCCGATCGAAGGTACTCTGATCCACATCAATCAGCCAATCTTTTTTCTTCATGGTCACCTCATATATCCTGTGATCGGTTCACCAGATCGTCCAATAATTACTCCGACCCGCCGTTGAGGATACACGCTGGCAAGAGAGTATTCAACCGGGTTCAGATCATGAGAGATTGATTGTCTGGAGAGAGGTGGGCAACAGGGCAATCGCATTTGAAAACCAGAAAATTATTATGGAGCTCCAGGAGGAGATTATCTCCTCCTGGTGGGTGCAGGGCAAAGCCCTGTTGGTAATGTGCGGCGTTTCACAAAAGCGAATGCGCAAGCATTCGCGCACGCCGCACCGATTTGTGCCCCAAAGGGGCACTCTTTGGGAGGGCGGACGCCCGACATGCACCGTTTCGCTTGTGGCAACAGTGAGGCAATTGGCAAATGCGATTGCCCTGGGTGGGCAAAGGAAAACCATTGCATTGCCAAGGAAGGCTTTGTTAGACTCTCGGAGTTCGTGCGGATGTGGTGAAATTGGTAGACACGCTGTCTTGAGGGGGCAGTAGCTCACGCTGTGCCGGTTCAAATCCGGCCATCCGCACCAAACACCTGCCTCTCTTTTATCCAACACCGCAATCTCGCTTTTTATCTGCACTTTTTCCCTCTACAGATTTACGGACTCTCTCCCCC
>NZ_RXIU01000488.1 GCF_004217665.1 Candidatus Magnetaquicoccus inordinatus
AGGGATCGGCGGCTTCTTCTTTTCTTTCTCTGGCGTTGGGTGAATCCCAGCATCGGTGAGGATGCGTTTGACAGAGGTTGAACCGGCATACAGGCCCAACTTTTTGAGTTCTCCGGCAATGCGCCGGTATCCCCAGAGGATGTTCTCCTTGGCCATGCGAATCGCTGTATCGCGCAGCTCTTTGGTGAGTCGGGGCCGGCCAAGCGGTTTGAAATTCTCGCCTTTGTTGGTCTGGTTGAGCCAACGGCGGTAGGTGGCGGGCTTGACGATTTCCAGCAATTCGGCAATATCATGATCGCACTCGGCACCGATGCGGAGGAGTTCTGATTTTTCCTCGGGAGATGGGTTGATCCTGTTGGTGGTCAGCCGTTTCTGGAGGATGCGGATCTGTGCCTTGAGCAACCGGATCTCGGCATTGTGCCGAGGGTTGAAAAAGTGGGCAATCATGGCCCAAAGGAGGAAGACGAACGAATTTGCCATCGCTTGAGATGCTCCCGCGCAGTTTTGAAAATTGGCCTCCAGGCCAAGCAGATGCGGGTATCTTACATTTTGGAACAGGCCTCAAAAAGTGTTGGCATGAGCGCAATCCCGGTAGCAGGGTTCCGAAGGGTAGTGCTTCTTGTCGAGACGCCACAGATCTGCCGCTGGTCAGAGGAGGGTGGTCATGGTTACTGGTTCCCGATGGTCCCATCACCGGTTTGGGAGTCGTAGTTGAAGCCGCAGTTCAACCGGCGTTCAGTTGTGGTGCGGTGCTTGAAACCGGAGGAGGGACGAGGCAAAAGGGAGTCATCACCAGACAGGTATAGTACGATGGGTGGTACCCTCACAGCTTGACGAATAGTCACAGAGAAAGACAGAGAATGTCAGAGAACGTTCCGATGGCGTCATTGCCGACGAAGAGGGAGTTGAACCCGCGTCAACAGGTGGCTTGCCGGACGCAGGTGAAAAGTTCAACGAAATTCAAAAATCCTTTTAATCCCTGAAAGATGCAAAATACCTTGCCGCTTGGCTAACCAAGATGGTGTCAAACCGTTCTCCTGCTGCGGTGCAGCAAAGTGGTGGAGAATTTTCCGTTTTGCGTATCGTTCGCTCCAATGGTTTCATAGAATGGGTTTGCAACTGATAGCAGAACGAGACATCCAGTTGCCTACTCTTGCCGGGTTCAACCTGAAATTAATCGA
>NZ_RXIU01000489.1 GCF_004217665.1 Candidatus Magnetaquicoccus inordinatus
GTTCCAAGATCACAGCCAGGGCCAGACGCGCCGACTGCTCCAAACGGCTGGCATGGGCAAGGCGAGAGCGTTGTTGTTCCAATTCGGCAAACTCCCCCACTTGCGGGTCGAGCGCCGACAACTCGGCCAGTTGAAAGGCCAAAAAAGCCTGACGATCAGCGGCATCAGCCTGTTTATTGCGCCAATTTTTTTGTTCTGTGGCAATACCATGCCAGAGATCATAACTGTTTTTGACCGCCAAAAGCTGCTGGGGATGGTTGGCAAACTCATCCAAAACAGCCAAATGGGCATGTGGATTCAGTAAACGTTGATGGTCATGCTGTCCATGAATATCGGCCAACAAACTTGCCAATTCGCTGAGAGAGGACAAGGGCACTTGATTTTCGTTAATAAATGAGCGACTTCGCCCACTACGGTTAAGCACCCGGCGCAAGAAGAGCTCTTCTGGATGGGTATCACCCTCAACCGAGCTGCTCAACGCCTTGTCATGCAACCAGTGTTGGGCAGCATGAGCCGGAGGCAAATGGAAGCATGCCTGCACTGTAGCGCGTTCACAACCGCTGCGAATGAGAGTGGTATCGGCTCTTTCGCCCAGAACCAGGGAGAGTGCATCGATCACAATCGATTTACCGGCACCGGTCTCCCCGGTAAGCATGGTCAAACCGGCATGAAACTCCAGTTCCAGGCGAGTAATCAGCGCCACATTTTCAATGATGAGATGACGTAACATAGCACAACCAGAAAGAGTAAGAGCAGAACATCGGGAAAGTATCGCTTGTGACACTATTGTGCGCAAGCTGAAAGATGGGGGGTTGACGCAGCATGCGGGTTTGGGTAAAAAAGCAGGCAAGGAGGCCGCCTTAGCTCAGGGGCAGAGCAGCTCACTCGTAATGAGCAGGTCCTCGGTTCGAATCCGAGAGGCGGCTCCAGTAAATCAAGAATTTACGGTCACTCACAAGGTGGCCGTTTTTGTTTCAGCAATCAAATAGCAATCATTTGGAAAAGATTGTAAAGTGACATCTGTATTGAGAGCGATTGTGTAAAGTGACATCTGTATTGAGAGCGATTCTGTAAAGTGACATCTGTATTGAGAGCGATTCACGCCTGTATTGATTATTTTTTCGGAAAATCCCCCCACACCACCCCGTAAAAGTTACACCTGTATTGATTATTTTTTC
>NZ_RXIU01000049.1 GCF_004217665.1 Candidatus Magnetaquicoccus inordinatus
GGGCTTTGCCCTGCACCCACCAGGAGGAGATAATCTCCTCCTGGACCTCCATAATAATTTTCTGATTTTCAAATGCGATTGCCATGGAGCAGCAACTGAGCCTGCAGCGCCGCCTCGAGGCGCTACAGTAGATCTATGCGCAAGCTCGGAGCCGAGTGTTGTGGAGTTGTCTGCAGGGGATTGTCATGGAATTTAGAAATTGTGAGCTTCTTTAGGGCATGTTAGGATGCCGAGGGTGCCAAGAGGCAGAATCGCTAAAGCAGAAAAGCAGTCAGGGGATATATCAGTGAAAGGGAGAGAGATGGAAGAGTCATGTCACAATTGTGCCTTTTTTTTTCCCATTGTCCCGGACCCGGAATGGGTAGAGCGGGCATGGGGCGAGTGTCGGGCTTTGCCGCCACGTGCAGAGCAGGGGGTGGTGGGGTGTTGGCCGATCATTGTGGCGAACGATTGGTGTGGCAAGTGGGAGAAGCGCAAGAGGGAGTTGCCGGAGCCGGTCAGTTATGATTGTCGGGAGATCGCCGTGCGCAAAACCAGCAGCAGCGGGAAAAAGACATTTTGTGGATTTCATCAAACCGAGGAGAAAAAATAGCGCTGCGGCCTATTTGAGCAAGCGCTGTTGCAGATGATTACTGGTGGAGGGGTTCTGCACCCTGTTGCAGGCGCGCCAGGATCAGACCAAAAAAATCTTCTCCTGGTGCACCTACAAAGAGCCAACCCAGGTGGATCTGGCAGGCAGAGCAGTGTGCCATTTGCCAGAGAAAACCTGGGAACCAGGAGAATTCGCTGCTGGGGATGCCGGTGACCAGGCAGCCACTGGCCTCTTGAAAGCAACCGATGTGAAAGAGGATGCCTGCCGGATTGAAAAAGGTAAATTCATCCTTGCCATGGATGCTCCATTTGTCGGTCAGGCTGGTGATTTTATGTCGGCAGCGTGCGCAGTAGAGATACTCTTTTTCGGGAGTGGAGGCCCGCTTGGGAGAGTGCAGGGAGTGCTTCTGCCGCTCTGTGGAGGAGTCTGACTGGCGACACTGAATCAATGCGCGCAGCAGAAAGGGGTGACGAAAGTGGTAGCAGAGGGCAAAGGAGTGTGGAGAGATCTGCAGATTGGGAATTGAAACAAGAGTTTTGTACATGATCAAACAGATGAGTGAGGGTTAAGAGCACCCTTATGGCAGCAGCCATCCCCTTGGCCTGAGGTTAATCAAAACCGGAGGTTTGGAGGGTTTCCACAAAAAACAGTCTGTCCAGTGCGATGGTGTTCACGATTGGATCACATTTTTCGCCAAATCGCTACCCCATTTTTATAAATGTGCTTACCCTGTGATTTGCCGCTACTAAAAGAGAGCAGAAACAGCCTTGGCAAGCGGTAACGCATAGAAATCAGTACTCAGGCATAGAAACAAGCACTCCCGCATAGAAATAAGCACTCAGGCATAGAAACAGGCCTCTTGGCTGTGCTGGCAAGAGATGTTTCAATAGTTGACCTATCATTGTTTAGCCACAGATCTGTTTGCAGTACGGAAGGATATGCCAACATGTTAACAGACCATAAACAAGAGGGACGGCTGGATTTGCTGGCCAAAGAGTTGCGTCATCTGTTGGAGAGTTATCGTTCTCTGCCAGCCAAAAGGAGCCTGCCTCAAGAGGCTCTGGAGCAGGAGCTGTATCGCCATGTGATGGTTATTGATGCCCGTATCCGGGATTTTCAAACCATCTGTTTTGCCATTCAGGCGGATGTCTGCCTGATGGTATTGGATGGCGACCACGAAGGGATCCAGGATCTGCTCATCCGTCTGCACCCCTTAAAGCAGTTGCAATCGATCAGTATCATCTCGCCGGGCCAGGCATCGGAGATTCGCATCGGTCAGGATCGTTTGAGTGCCAGCACTCTGCCTCGTTATGCCGCAAGCCTGCGCCAATTGTCCAGCCACTTAACGGTACAGGGTGTCTTGGTGCTTTTTGGCATGCGCGCCGGCGAAGAGCAATTGGAAGCAGAGCTGCTGGTTGGCCTGCGCCAGATCATGGGCTGCCGGATTATGACCAGCGCCGAAAGTTGATGCAGAGCAATATTCTTGAATAGTTGTTAAAATTGCAAGAATTTGCCGGTAACATGGCAGAAACTTTGGTGTAATGGGGGGCCCTTTGTTTGGCGAAGAATTAAGCCTACAATGCTACTGGAAGTGAGGAAGGTGCTTCTCACTCGACACCTCGCGCCCAGACTCAAAAAAGAAGCCTGGGCACGGATAGAATTATTTTTAGGGGCGCAAATCATGTTTGGAAAGTTTCGTTCTGTGGGGCAATGGAATCCTTTTCGTTGCCTGATACACAAAGAAGAGACCCTCTCTTTGCACAAACCAGCTCGGTCTGCACTACCCCTCTATCTCCTGGAGCCGCGCATGATGTTTGATGGTGCGGTGGTAGTGAGCGCAGGGGCAGACGCGGCGTTAAAGTCGATCGAGAGCATGGCCAAAAGCCCGGTTCGGGAGACAGCGGCTCCTGCAGAGATACGCGCCGCCCAACCTGAGCAGAACAATGGCAAAAAAGAGGTGGCCTTTGTCGATAGCTCGATTGCAGATTGGCAAAAAGTGGTGGCGGGGATAGCTGCCGGTGTTGAAATTGAGCTGCTTGATGGACAACAGAGCGGTCTGGCGCAAATCGCCAAATGGGCGGCTACACATAAAGAGTATGATGGCCTGCATCTTGTTTCGCATGGTGCGGAGGCTGCCCTGAAGGTGGGGAGTGACTATCTCACCCAATCTTCCTTAAGCTATTCGACGATACAGAGCGAACTGGCGCAGATCGGTAGCGCTGTGCATGCTGGGGGTGATCTGTTGCTCTACGGCTGCGATATTGGCAAGGGCGCTGCCGGTTCCGCCTTTCTCAACGCTCTGGCGCAGGCGACACAAACAGATGTGGCAGCCTCTGTTGATGCAACAGGGGCCACACTCCAGAGTGGAAACTGGAGCTTGGAGGCGCACAGTGGAACCATCGAAGTATCCTCTCTGGCCATAGCAGATTATCCGCATGCGCTCTCTCTGTTTGAACCTTTTGCCAATCAAACCGATTATCCAGTGGGGCAAACGCCAATTTCCGCCATCGGCAAGGATGTGAATGGTGATGGTAAATTGGATATTTTAGTGTCAAATATTACCTCCCAATCTGTCTCGGTATTGCTTAATAAAGGTGATGGTACTTTTGCCGCCAGTGTTGAATATCCAGTGGCAGGGGGGGCTTTTGTTATAATAAGCGAAGACTTTAATGGTGACAATAAAGCGGATATTCTTACTGGAAATCTTGGTGAAAATCCCATTTCACTCCTGCTCAATAATGGTGATGGCACCTTCACTTCCGCTACCATTAATGCCGCATTTCCGGTATTGGCAACGGCAGACAGTAGTATAGAAGCTATATCTATTGCAGGATCAGTGCGTTGCCTTGATTATAATAAAGATGGAAAACTGGATATCTTGTATTCTTCTGTTGTGAGTGTTGGTGTTTCTGTGTTGTATGGCAATGGTGACGGCACCTTTCAGCCTCAGGTTGACTACCAATTCATAACAGAAGCGTCTGGTTTACCTCCTGTTTTTCTATTTACCAGCGCTGATTTTAACAAAGACAATAAAGAGGATTTTATATTAACGAGCACATTGACTGATATTGTCGCCGTGTTAATGAACAAGGGTGATGGGACTTTTGCTTATGAAATCATTCAACTTGAACAGGGCAGCATGCCGTTTGCTATCAGTTGTGCCGATGTAAATGGTGATGGCTATGCAGATGCAGTTGTTTCAAACGTAATGAAATCTACAGTATCCGTTCTGATCAACAATGGCAGTGGTTCTTTCTTGCCCAGAGTGGATTATGCTACCTTGGCAATGCCCTATCGGATAAGCGTGCTTGACGTGAATGGCGACAACAAGGTTGACCTCATGGTGGGAAATTATGCCGGCTCTATTGGTCCCTATTCGGTTTTACTGAATAATGGTGATGGCACTTTTGCCAATAGAACCGATTTGCTGAGCACAGACTCTTTGTTTTCCAGTAGCGCTGACATGAATGGCGATGGCAAGAGTGATCTGTTGTTTACCAACGTTTCGTCCAATTCGGTGTCAGTAATCCAGAACCAGTTTATCATTCATGCCAATCTTACCTTGTCTGCAAGTGCTGCCAATCCAACCTTTATCAGTGGGGGCTCTCCGGTCTCCCTGTTTACTGCCGCCGATGCGGATACCCAGGATAGTGGCCAGAGATTCACCGGTTTGGAAATTAATGTTACCAATATTTGTGATCAGACGGAATTATTAACAGTTGGCGGCACCGAGATAGCGTTGACTGGTGACAATACTGTTCCGCTGGCCGGTGGTGGCAGTGCCGAGGTAAAACTGTCCCTCAATAGTGCAACCAATGTCGTTTCGGCAGTCGTGACCGTGACCGGTCTCTCCCTCGACAATGCCGCCATGAATGCACTCATCAACGGCATGACCTATACCAACTCCAGCGCATCTCTTACTGAGGTCGATCGCCTTGTTTCCCTGACCCAGATTGCCGATAGTGGCAGCACAGATAATGTGCTGACTGCCAACATTGCATCCACGGTCAAGATCAAGGCCGGAGCCAAAATCAGCGGTGTGGTTGTAGCCAATGGATCGCGCTTTTTCAACACGGCCTATGGTACCGGCGATACCATCAACGTGACAGTTGATTTCAACAAAGAGGTGATCGTTGTCGGTACACCCGTTCTGGCTCTGGATGTGGGCGGCAATGTCAAGAATGCAACTTATGTCAGTGGCAGTGGAGGCAGATCGCTGGTATTTGCTTATGTTGTCCAGGCGGGTGATGTGGATACGTATGGTGTGCGTGTCATTGCCAACGGAATCACCTTGGCCTCTGGTGTGACCATCAAGGATTATGCCGATCCAACGATGAACGCCACCCTGTTCCATGAGTCGGTGCTTTCCTCCACTGCCAAGGTGGATACGCTGGCCCCAACGGCTGGGACACCGGTTATCTCCGATTTTACTCTGCCCAGCGGCAGTAATTTTACCTTTAAGGTGACTTATGCCGATGTGGGTATCGGCCTGAACAGTGCAACCTTTGCTCCAGGCAATGTTACCGTTAAGGGTCCATCGCCGAGTACCACTGCCTTGACGGTCACTTCAGCCGCCAAAAGTGGTAACGTGGTAACCTATACGGTCACTGCTCCCGGAGGCAGTTGGGATGCGTCGGATGCAGGAAGCTATACGATCTCCATCAATGGGGGATCGGTCAAGGACCAGGTAGGCAATGCCGTTGCGGCAGTGCCATCTGCCAAAACTTTTAATGTTCTGGTCAACGCTGCCCCGGTGTTGGATGCCAGCAAAACGCCGGTTTTTGCCTCTGTCCCGCAAAACCAGAGCGCTGCTCCGACAAGTGGCACCAGTGGCGCCACCTTGCTCTCTTCCCTGGTCAGCAAAACCGGCATTGCCAACTTTTCCGATACGACGGCGAGCGATCCGGTGGGCATGGCCATTGTGGCCAGCAACAACAGCAACGGAAGCTGGTACTACAGCAGCAACAACGGCAGCAGTTGGAGTCAGATGGGGGCTCTTTCCGCAAGCAGCTCCTTGCTGCTTTCGGCCAATTCCAGCACCTGGATCTATTATAAAAATAACGGTACCTATGTCGGTACCATCACTGATGCCCTCACCTTTCGCGCCTGGGATGGCAACTCAGGGGTGGCTGGAAATCTGGTCAACACCTCCAGTAACGGCGGGACAACCGCTTTCTCCTCTGCCACCGATACCGTGGCTGTGACCGTCACTCCACCGCCCCCCAGCATCACCTCAGCCACCTATGACAATAATACCGGCGTATTGCTGGTGACAGCAGCCAATATGAGTACTGGTGATACGATTGTTGCAAGCAAACTCTCTTTGTCCGGGGAGGGAGGAACCAGCTATACTCTCACCACAAGCAATGTCACGGCAAGCAACGCGACCACCTTTTCGCTCACATTGAACGCTGCGGATCGTGCGGCAATCAATCCAAATTTTAATAAATCCGGGAGCAGTTCGACCAGTGGTACCGCCTACAACCTGTCTGCAGCCAGTGGCTGGGACGCTTCAGCAACCACGGCTCCTGCCGATGCCACCAACAGTGTGACGGCTACCGTCCCAGTGCCCACAATCAGTTCGGCTACCTATGATGCCGCCACGGGCACTTTGCTGGTGAGTGCCAGCAATCTGCTCAAGTTGAGTGGAGCCAACAATGATATCGCTGTGAACAAGCTCTCTGTGTTGGCTGAGGGGGTAACCTATACCCTGAGCTCGGCCAATGTGGAAATCAGCAGCAGCAGCGCTTTTACCGTCACCCTGAATGCCACCGACAAGGCCGCGCTCAATCAGATTGTCAACAAAAATGGCAGCGCATCTGTCAATGCGGTGGCCTATAATCTGGCCGCTGCCGAAGATTGGGCCAATGGTGCAGCAGCAGCGGTTACGGTCGCTGATTTGACTGCCAATGCCGTGACCGTGAGCAATGTTGCCGTTCCCACTATCCTCTCCGCCACCTATGATGCCAGCAGCGGCATACTGGCCGTGACGGGAAGCGGCTTGTTGCAGAAAAGTGGGGCGGCCAACGATATTGATGTCAGCAAGCTTTCGCTGTTTGGCGAGGGGATCTCTTACACCCTGACCTCCGGCAGTGTGGAGATCAGTTCGGCAAGCAGCTTTTCCGTGACCTTGAATGCCACCGACAAAGCCCAGGTCAATACCTTCATCAACCGCGATGGCAGCGCCTCCACCGATACAGTGGCCTACAATCTGGCGGCAGCCGAAGATTGGGCGCGCGGAGCCGATAGTGCGGTGGTAGTTGTGGACAGCACAGGCAATGGTGTCACCGCCAGCAATGTGGCCATACCCAGCATCACCTCTGCCACCTATGATGCTTCTACCGGTAGCCTGGTGGTGACAGGGAGTGCTCTGTCGAGAAAGGCTGGCAGCAACAATGATATTGATGCAACCCAGTTCAGTATCACCGGGGAGGGGGGAGAGATCTATACCCTGACCGATACTGCAAGTGTCGAGATCACGTCGGGAAGCAGCTTTACCCTGCTTTTGAGTGCCACCGATAAAGCGGCAGTCAACATGATCATCAACAAGAATGGGAGCAGCTCCACCGGGGGCGGCATCTATAATCTGGCGGCTGCCGAAGATTGG
Source organism: Candidatus Magnetaquicoccus inordinatus (assembly GCF_004217665.1). Lineage (GTDB taxonomy): Bacteria > Pseudomonadota > Magnetococcia > Magnetococcales > Magnetaquicoccaceae > Magnetaquicoccus > Magnetaquicoccus inordinatus. The sequence continues at coordinate 7,200 of NZ_RXIU01000049.1, forward strand.
AACAGAGGCGCCGTGGCCTCCGTGACCATTGCCGATCTGACCGCCAACGCTCTGACTGCCTCCAATGTGGCGATACCCACCATCACCTCGGCCACCTATGACAGAAGCACCGGTATATTGCTGGTAACCGGGACAGGCTTTTTTAAGCTGAACGGAACAGACAATGACATTGTGGTGAGCAAACTGGAGCTCAGAGGGGGGAACGATACGACCAGAGTCTTGTCCTACAGCAGCAATGTGGAGATTCTTTCGGCGACCAGTTTTATGGTGACGTTGCACAGCACCGACATGCAAGCCGTCAACTCCCTGCTTAACAAGGCAGGCACCTCTTCTGCTATTGGGATCACCTATAATGTGGCGGCGAGGGAAGATTGGGCGGCTGGTGCCAGCGCCACTGACGCCGATTTGAGCAATAACGGGATCACTGTTTCCATGGGTCCAGTCATTACCAGTGCCAATTATGATGCCGCAAGTGGCACCCTGGTGGTCACCGGTACCAGTTTTCTGGCCAAGGATGGGGCCTTGAATGATATTGATGCCCGCAAGTTGACCATCGGTGTGTCACCCATGGGCGGCAGCTTTACGCTGACCAGCAACACTCCCAATGTGGAGATCTCTTCTGCGACATCTTTTACCGTGTTGCTGGGGACGACAGACCGCGCTGCGGTCAATCAACTGCTCAATACCAATGGTTTATCCTCTGCCAGCGGCACTTATAACCTGGCTGCTGCAAATGGCTGGAATACGCGCGTAGTCGGCAACGCCGATTTGACCGGTAACCCAATCAACGCTACAGTGGCACCCAACATTTCCCCAACCTTTACCTCCTCAGACAACACCCTGACTCTCTCTGCCAACAGCAATCTGAACTCTCTTAACACCCTGCTTGCGGTCAATGATGCCAATATCAATCAGGTGCTAACCTGGTCGCAATTTCTCGCTCCCAGCCATGGGCGGTTGAATCTGCAAGAAGGAGCGCTCACCACAACCTCCGGCAGTACTGCCTTGATTCCTGCTGCTGGTATCAGCTACACCCCCAACGCCGGTTATGCAGGAACCGACAGTTTTACCGTCTATGTCAGTGATGGTTCGGCGACCATCAACAAAACCATCACGGTGACGGTCACCCCGGTTGCTCCCTCCCTGCCCACTCTGGATGCAGAAACTGATTCTGGTGTCGTGGGGGATAACAAAAGCAAAGCCAATATACTCAAGTTTAGCGGCAGCGGTGCCGCCTATGGGGCGGGAAGTGCGGATGGGAGTGATGTCATTGTTTTTCTGGATATGAACAATAACGGCACCTTTGAAGCAGGAACCGACAGATCGGGTACCGTCGCTGCCAACAGTACCGGCAGTTGGAGTGGGGCTGCTGTGGATGTGACTGGTTTGGCTGATGGCGATTATAAGTTCTATGCTTTTGACCGCGCTTTGATTGGGGCGGTTGTTGGTCCTGTCAGCGCCTATCGCACCATCACTATTGATCGCACAGCACCTTTATTGCTTACTGTCACTCCCGTCAATAACGCGACCGCCATCTCCCCGACCACCTCCACCCTGACTGTGGGCTTTAACGAAACGATGCAGAAGGGGACGGGCAATTTTATCTTGCGCGATGTGACTGCCAACAGCGATGTGGCCACGATTGCTGCCACCTCCAGCAACATCAGCGGTTGGGGAAGCAACAGTGTGACCATCAGCCATGGGGCGACGCTGGTGGGTGCCCATACCTATAGTTTGCGCATCGAGCCTACTGCCATACAGGATAATGCTGGCAACAGTTTTGCCGGAATCAACAATGACTTGCTTGCCTCTTTTACCACGAGCAATACCATTCCGACTTTTAGCGGTGGGGCAACAGCATTCAGTGTCAACCAGAATGGAGCAGCCTTTGATCTGACCAGCAACCTGCATATCAGCGATGTGGACACTCTGCAAACCCTGACCTTGAGTCAAGCCGTGGCTCCCTCTCAGGGGGGCACTTTGGTTTTTAGCAACGCCACTCTGGTCTCAGGAGGCAGCGATCTGGCTCCCGCTGCTGGCTCTGTTACCTATCGGCCCAATGCCGGTTTTTATGGTACAGAAACCTTTTCGGTTGGGGTCAGCGATGGCAGCAACAGTTCCAGCAGAAGTTTTACGGTCACCGTCAATGGTGCCGCTACTCTGAGCGCCAGCAACACACATGGCAGTTATAGTGAACAGGATAGCCCAACCCTAATCGATTCCGCCATTGTGCTGACTACCCCCAACAGCAACAGTTATGATTGCTGGAACGGTGCTACCCTCAAGGTTCAGGTCAGCAACAATGCCTTTTCTGCCGACAGCTTGTCCCTGCCGAGCAGCAATACGGGAGCGGTGTGGAACGATGGTGGTACCATCCGTTTTGATACTACCGCCATCGCCACCATGGTGAGTGCCCCCTATGTTGCGGCCAACAACGGTGCAAGTTTAACCTTCACTTTTAACAGCGATGCCACAACGGCCATGGTGCAGAGCTTGGCCCGTTCTCTGCTTTTTGCCGACACTGCGACCGATCCGACAGCAGGTGCCCGCACCATCACCTTCACTGTGACCGAGGCCGGTATTCCGGTGACAGCCAGCCGGATCATTGATTTCAACGTAAAAAATGATGCCCCTGTGCTCACGGTCACAGCCGTCAGCAATCCCTCCTATAGCGAGCGGTCGAGCAATGCTGCCAGCCTCTTCTCTGCTGCCTCAGTGGAGAGTATCGAAGTAGGCCAAAAGATTCGCGAGTTGGAGTTGACGGTCGGCACGTTGGCCGATGCTGCCAATGAGATCTTGCTGGTGGATGGGAGCTCCCTGGCCTTAAGCAATGGCAATGGCATCACCACCAGCAATGGTTTTAGCGCCAGTGTGACGGTGGCCAATGGGCTGGCAACAGTGCTGATCAGCAAAGGGGGTGATATTGCCCTGGCCGATGCGCAAACCCTGATTACCGGTCTGGGCTACAAAAATCTCAGTGTTGATCCCCATACGGCAGGTGGGCGTACCGTTACCATCACCCGCATCCAGGATACTGGGGGAACCATAGTGGGTAGTGATACCGCCCTGGTGAGCCTGCCTTCAGCAACCATTGCCATTATTCCGGTCAATAACGCACCGACTCTGACCACCACCGTTGCCACACCCACCTATTATGAGGCGGGGGCGGCAGTCACTCTGTTCAGTGCTGCCACGCTCAATACTGTGGAGGCCGGGCAACAGTTGCAACAGCTTACCCTGACGGTGAGCGGGTTGGTCAATGGCGCCAACGAAATTCTGCTAGTCGATGGCAGCAATGTGCTCCTGAGCAATGGCAACTCTGGAACCACGAGTGGTGGCAAAGCTATCGGCTATAGTGTGGCTGTCAGCAACTCTACCGCTACCGTCACTCTGAGCAAAGCCGATTCATTGAGCAACTGGCAATCTGTCATCAACACTCTGGCCTATAAAAACAGTGCCACAGGCTTGAGTACAGGCAGTACGCGCAGTGTGACTCTGACCTCGCTTCAGGATGCGGGCGGCGTGAGCAATGGGGGAAGCGATACCAGCACGCTCTCCCAGAGCGCCACCGTCACCTTGGCGACCATCAACCATGCCCCCACCTTGACCACAACCAGTAGCAATCCTTCCTTCACAGAAAAGGGCAGTGCGGTTGCACCGTTCACCGGGACGGCAATAGGTTTGGGATCGATTGATAGCGAGCAAAAAATTGTGCAAATCGTGTTGACGGTGAGCAATGTCAGTGATGGCAGCAGTGAACAGTTAACCGTGGATGGCAGTGTCGTGGCTTTGACCCACAACAACAGTGTGAGCACTGCCAGCGGCTCCTATACAGCCTCTGTGAAGTTGAACAGCACCACCGCCACGATCACCATCAGCAAATTGGGAGATTTTACGACCGCTGCCGCGCAGACACTGCTGGATGGGTTGCGTTACCAGAACAGCAGCAGCAATCCGACAGCCGGCAATCGCCTGCTCACCCTGACCACTCTCAAGGATAGTGGGGGTACTGCCAACAATGGCACAGATACCGCGACCTTGAACAATGTTTCGACCATCACGGTGTTGGCGGTCAACGATGCCCCGACGCTGACTGCTCTGGCTGCCACGCCGACCTATATCGAAAATGGGGCGGCGGTCACCCTGTTCAGCAATGCTGCACTGCAGACAGGCGAGGCAGGGCAATTGATACGACAAGCGGTGGTCACGGTCAGTGGATTGCAGAATGGGGCCAATGAACTGCTCCTTGTGGATGGTTCCCAGATTGCCTTGAGCCATGGTACCTCTGGGACCACCAGTGGCGGCAACGGAATTGGCTATACGGTCTCTGTCAGCAACAACACCGCCACCATTACCTTGAGCAAAGAAGAGAGCACGAGCAACTGGCAAAGCTTCATGAATGGTTTGAGCTATAAAAATAGCGCAACCGGGTTGCTGGCTGCTGCCACGCGCACGGTTACCTTGAGCAGTGTGCAGGATTCTGGTGGTGTCAGCAACGGAGGAGTGGATAGCAGCACGCCCAACATAGCCGCTACCGTTACTCTGGCTACCATCAACCATGCCCCGACTGTGACGAGCAGCAGTGCCAATCCCACCTTTACTGAAAAGGGCAGTGCCGTCACCTTGTTCAGTGCCAGCGCAATCTCTTTGGGCTCGATTGACAGTGGACAGATGTTGACCCAACTGCTGCTTACTGTCAGCAATATCCAGGATGGCAGCAACGAACAGTTAACGATTGATGGCAGCAGTGTCGCTTTGAGCAACAATACACTGGTCACCACCAGCGGCAACAGTTTTGTCGCTGCAGTAAGCCGTTCCGGCACGACCGCCACCATCACTGTGACCAGGAGTGGCCATTTTACGGCCCAACAGGCGCAAAATCTCCTTGATGGTATCAGTTATCAAAACAATAGCGTTGACCCGAGCGCTGGCAATCGTGTTGTTACCCTGAGTTCGTTGCAGGATAATGGGGGAACTGCCGATGGCGGCAGTGATAGCGCTACCCTGAATCTTGCCTCCACGGTGACGCTGATTGCGGTCAATGATGCCCCCACCTTGAGCGTCAATGCCAGCAATCCCACCTTTGTGGAGAGCCAGTCGGACAGCGCCCTGCTGTTCAGTGATGCTGCCATCAGTGCTGTGGAAGCGGGACAAAATATTCAGCAGATGATTTTGACAGTCAGTGGTCTGCTGCATGGTGTCAACGAAATCCTGGTCGTGGATGGCAGTGAGGTTATTTTAAGCAATGGTGTGACCGGCACCTCCGTCGGTGGCAACGCCATTGCTTACAGTGTCTCTGTCACGCAAGGCACAGCCACGGTGACTTTGAGCAAAAGCGCTTCGGCAGAGCAGTGGCAAAACTATGTCAACACTTTGGGTTATAAAAACAACTCCACTGGATTAACTGCTGATTCCCGCACCATTACCTTAACCTCAATTCAGGACAGTGGCGGCGGCAGCACGGCGAGCAACAGCGTCAACAGCAGCTCTGTGCTGACTCTGGCCAGCAACAATAATCCACCCACTCTTTCGACTGTCGCAGAGGTGGCCGCCACCTTTACCGAGAAGGGAGCTGCCGCTCTTCTGTTCAGTTCCACCACCATTGATGTCGGTGCAGGAGTTTTCGATGTGGGGCAGTATATCAGCAATATAGTGCTCACCGTCTCCAACCTCAGCGATGGCAACGATGAAATCTTGCTGGTGGATGGAGATGCGCTCGCCTTGAGTCACAACAACTCTGTCACCACCACGAGCAATGGCTATCTGGCGACTGTACAGCTCAGCGGTGCAACAGCCACTGTCATCATCAGTAAGGCAGGCAATTTTACGGAGAGCCAAGCACAAATTTTGGTCGATAACCTGGCCTACAAAAATACAAGCCCTGACCCGCATTTGACGAGCAGCCGGGTTGTTACCTTGACCTCCCTGAAAGACAGCGGTGGTGGGAATGACAGCACCGCTTTGCAGGAGGCGGCCACAGTCAGCATCATTCCGGTCAACGATGCCCCCACATTGCAGGCGACGGCTGCTTCACCCACCTATTATGAGGGCGATGTGGCGGTGGCTCCGTTCAGTGGGGTCACTGTCAGTCCCGTTGAAACAGGACAACAGATCACCGGGATCTCGCTCAGCGTCAGTGCTTTGGCGCATGGAGGCAATGAAATCCTGGTGCTGGACGGAACGGAAATCAGCTTGACGGATGGTACAAGCGGAACATCAACCGGCGCCTATGGCATTGCGTACACGGTTTCAGTGAGTGGAACCACCGCCACCGTCATACTGAGCAAAACCGATACTGCCGCCCATTGGCAGAGCATTCTTACCTCTCTGTCTTATAAAAACAGCAGCAGCAATCTGCTTGCCGCCACCCGTGGCCTGACCTTGACCTGGATTGGTGATGATGGGGGGGTGGCGGGTGGTGGTGACGATGATAGCATCTTGACTGCCTCCTCGACGATAACGCTGGCCACCTATAATCATGCGCCAACCTTGTCTGCCAATGCGCTCAATCCCACCTTTAGCGAGGAGGGTAGTGCCGTACAGTTGTTCAGCAACACCAGCATCAGCCAGGGTTCCATTGATAGCGGTCAGAAAATGGTGCAATTGCAGTTGACGGTGACGCAACTGAGCGATGGTGGCGATGAGATCTTGCTCGTTGATGGCAGCACTCTCGCTCTGACTGATAACAACACCATCACCACGGCCAACAATGCTTTTACAGCCGTGGTGACAGTCACCGGCTCGACAGCGACAGTCACCATCAGCAAGGCAGGCAATTTTACGGAGGCCCAGGCACAAACGCTGGTGGATGCTCTCTCCTACAAGAATCTCAGCAATGATCCGCATGCCGCCACCAATCGCACAGTCACCCTGACAGGTTTGCGCGATAGCGGGGGAACCCTGCACAACGGTAGTGACAGCGTGATCTTGAACAATGCCTCGACCATCACTCTGCTCGCAGTCAACGATCCGCCTACCGTGACGGCAACCACTGCCACCCCTCGTTTTATCGAAGCGAGCAGCGCAGGTGTCTCTCTGTTCAGCAATGCCGCCATCAACACGGTGGAAGCGGGACAACAACTGCAGCAGGTGGTATTGACCGTGAGCAATCTGGGGAATGGCAGCGATGAACTGTTGTTGCTCGATAGCACTGCCATCGTTCTGAGCAACGGGGTGACCGGAACCAGCAGTGGTGGCAACGCCATCGCCTTTGCGGTCAGTGTCACCGGTGCAACCGCGACGGTCACCTTGAGCAAAAGTGATACCGTTGCCCATTGGCAGGAGTACATCAACTCTCTGGCCTATAAAAACAGCTTTTCCGGTGGCAACCTGCACACTGGCAGCCGTACCGTCACTCTGACTGCGCTTAGCGATAGCGGTGGGGGAACCGATACGAGCAGCGGACTGCAGTTGGCATCGACAGTAACTGTGGATGCGATCAACCATGCGCCGACCCTTACCAGCACAGCAACAACCGTCGAGTTTTTGGAAAAAGGGAGTCCTGTGGCTCCATTCAGTGCGACAGCAGTTGATTTGGGTGGTGCCACCGATGCCAATCAAGCCATCAGTCAGATTGTGTTGGCTCTCTCCAACACCCATGATGGTGACAACCTGATTATTGATGATAAAACCATAGTTCTGTTCAATGGTTTGGCATATGCCACCCGCAATGGATATTTTGTTTCGGTCTCAATCGGCAGTGACGATGTATCGCTTATAACGATCACCAAGAGTGGCAATTTTAGTGCTGCTGCCGCGCAAACGCTGGTCAATGGCATACAATACATGGATGTCGGGGGCAATTTGGACACAGCAGACCGGCAACTTGCCGTGGCCTTGATCAAGGATAGCGGTGGCACCAGCAATGGCGGGAGCAATCAGAGCACGCCGACAGCGGCTACCGCCACGATCCATGTCTATGCGGTCAATGATGCCCCTGCTTTTACGGCTCTCAATAGCACATCAACCTATATTGAGGCCGCAACCAATGCGGTTTCTCTCTTTGCCAACAGCTCCATCAGCCCGGTGGAGTGGGATCAAAGGATCATCCAGGCTGTCGTGACCGTGAGCGATCTGGTCAGTGGCAGTGAGGAGATGTTGCTGATTGATGGATCCCTGGTGCCATTAATCCCTACCTCCTCTCTACAGAGCACCAGTGGACATGCCATCGGTTATAGTGTGGCGGTGAACGGTTCGACGGCGACCGTGACTTTGAGCAAAGGGGACAGTACCAGTAACTGGCAAGAGTATGTCAATGCAATCGGTTATAAAAACAGCATTGTCGGACCAATAACAGGCAGCACCCGCACCATCTCTGTGGCGATTACCGACAACGGCGGAGTCGCGCATGGGGGTGTTGACACCAGCACGCTTGGCACCCCCACGGTGGTCACTTTGGCTGCCATCAACCATGCCCCAACCCTGAACGCAACCTCCCTGTCTCCCACCTTCACCGAGAAAGCTTCGGCACAAACTCTATTCAGCAACAGCAGCATTGACCTGGGTATCCGTGAGAGCACGCAGCGTATCGCCCTCATCGAGTTGACTGTCAGTAATGTCAGTGATGGCAGCAATGAGCTGCTGCATATCGATGGCAGCGCGGTGCAACTGGTGGATGGCAACGCTTTGGCAACCGCCAATGGCTTTGTCGCGGTCCATTCTGTCGGCAACACCGCTACCGTGACCATCACCAAGAGTGGTGATTTCAGCCAGACGGAGGCCGAAGAGCTGCTCAATGGCTTAAGTTACCAAAACGATGATGTTGATCCTGAAAGCAATTTGCAGCGGGAAATCACTCTGACCTACCTGCAAGACAGTGGGGGTGTTGCCAATGGAGGGAGTGATGCAACAGAGCTCCATATCGTCTCGACTGTTACCTTGTCTGCGGTCAACGATGCCCCGATTATTGCGGTGCCCTCCAGTCGTCTTTATCAGGATAACGCACTCCACGCCATCTCTGGAGTTGTTGTAAGCGATGTGGATGCCGGTTCCGGCATCATGACGGCAAGCCTGACAGTAAACAACGGTATTGTGCACCTGGATGTCAGCGATGTCATCATGAGTGCGGGCGCCAATGATTCAGCCATGCTCAGCATTAGCGGTTCGCTCAGTCAAATCAATGCGGCTTTGGCAACGCTGGCCTATGCAACTACTCGCAGCAGTACAGGCAGCGACATTCTGCAGTTGACTGTGGAAGATGGTGGCAATACAGGGAGTGGCGGAGTCCAGAGCGACACCCAGACAATCGCTATTTCCTTGACCGGCAACGACACCCCGACGGTGGCTGTTCCGGCAGGGTTGACCATCGCAGACAAACTCCCCATTGCCATCTCTGGTCTCGCAGTGGCAGACAGCACCCATGCAGAAACGTTTTCGCTGACCCTGTCCACCGACAATGGGGGAGTCCTGCATGTGGATGCAAGCAATGTCACCATCAGCAGTGGCAATAATGACTCCACTGCTTTGACCCTCACAGGTTCCCTGTCTGCAATCAATGCGGCATTGGCCACTGTGGAGTATAGTGCAACCTCAGACAGCGCCAGTCAGGAGAGTATCACCCTGTTGGTCAGCGACGGGTATAGCGAAGGCATTGGTGGTGCCAAGTCCAGCAGCAACAGCCTCACATTCAGTCTGACGGCAAATGATACACCACAGGTCAATGTGGCCGCAGTCAATGCCTTGCCGATAATGGATACCCTGTTTCACCCCATCCCAGGGATAACCATCAGCGACACCTTGAGTGGGGAGAGTGTGACGGCCACGGTGAGTGTGCTGCAAGGTATTGTGCATGCTACAGCGCAAGGGAACGCCATCCTGCTCAACAATGACTCTTCGGTACTCACTCTTTCTGGCACTGTGACTGATGTCAATAGCACTTTGGCCAGCCTTGAGTATGCGAGCACAGCCAGTGCCAGTGGGCTGGAAACGGTAACCCTATCGCTCAACGATAACGGCACCTATCGCTTTGGTGGTGCCAAAAGCAGCAGCAACAGCTTTTCTTTCGATTTGGTGGAGAATGGTCAACCGGCGTGGAGCCTTCCCGACACGTCGCGTTTTTCCGATACCCTCTGGCACCGTATGTCCGGTATATCGGTCAGCGATAGTGATGCACAGGTGTTAACGATCACCCTTTCTGATCTGCATGGCGCCTTGCGGGTGACGGCCAGCGCGGGTGCAACGATCGATAGTGGCAATGGGAGCAACTCGGTGCAGTTTCATGGCAGCCTCTCTGCTATCAATGCCACTCTGGCCACTCTCGACTATCAAACTGAAGTGTCGGCAACCGGCACCGAGACCATCCATCTCTTGGTTGATGATGGCAATGACACCGCCATTGGTGGTAGCAAATCCAACTCTGCGCATTTTCAGGTGGAGATGGTTGGCAACGACAGTCCGGTTGTTCTTGCGCCTCAGGATACTGTGATTGTGGGGGATAACAGGCAATATAGTGTCAGCGGTTTTGCCTTTACCGATGAGTTTAGCGCTGAACTGCTGGAGGCAACCCTTGTTGCTGAACAGGGAGTGCTGCATCTGACGGCCAGTGGTTCCGCAGTTGTGACCGATAATGATAGCACCGAGGTGAGAGTACGTGGGAGCAAAGAGGATCTCAATCACACTTTGGCTCTGTTTGGCTACACACCCCTGGGCGTGATCCAGAAAGATACCATTATCGTTGCGGTGAACGACAACAACAGCATTGCCGTAGGGGGTGCCAAGAGCTCTGCGGCGCAATTGAGTGTGGCTCCCATAGCCAACGATACACCGTTGTTGAAGTTGCCGCTCAATCAAACTTTTGTCTACAGCAAACCTGATCAGTTGAATCCGATTCTTGATGCTGATTTTTCCGATACCTACAGCAACGCAGTGATCACGGCGACCTTGTCTGTGGAGCATGGAATCATCAGCATTCACCCCAACGCCCAACTGGAGATTATCGGCAATGCGAGTGAATTGGTCACTTTTTCTGGCGCTGTGCAGGAGATCAAGGCGGCATTACGCGATTTTTATTATGTGACCAATCTGCAAACCTCCGGTATCGACAGGGTCTCTGTCACCATCAATGATAACAACAGCAATGGTCTGGGTGGGGCAAAGGTGGCGAGCAACACAATTCTGGTCAATGTGCTCTTTTTGCCGCCAAAGATTCCGGCAGCACCCGCTGCCCCGCCGCCATCTGAGCCACCGCCGCCGGCCCCGCCGCCGCCAGCTCCGGTGTTGACTTTTGCCGGACAAGCAGGGTTGCCCTCCATGGGCGATTCTCATGTGGCGCCAATGGTGACCATGAATGGTCCAGGAGCCTTGTCGACTATTCCGGCGGAGAGCAGACCCAATCCTGTGCAACCCAAGGAGGTGAGCAACAACCAGGCAGTTTCACAGCTCAACTTGCCAGCTTTGCTTCCTGCAACCCAGCAGGCGCCACAACTAGCCCCTGCAGGGAATGCTGTACCCGCAAGAACGGTAG
>NZ_RXIU01000490.1 GCF_004217665.1 Candidatus Magnetaquicoccus inordinatus
GCGCATTTTTGCGCCAATTCGTACAGCATCCCCATGGGGGGAGAGTTGGCGAGCCAGCACGAACCTGAATAGTTACCATAAACGGAAACATACGCAAAACGCTGGCTGATCTGCTCATCAGTTTTTGGTTTTCTCTTGAACAAACCGAGCATTGCCATTCCAGTTACCGGTTTTCTCTTCAACAAACCGATCATTACCATTCATGGTACCACTGAGCCGCTTGCTTACACAAAATGGCTGACCAACCACGCACGACGCAGTGTAAGCAATCCCATGATGATCATTAAAGCCCCTGCTACCTGCAATATACGCCGACGCGCCCGACTGTCCAACCAGGTGGTCAAATAGGCAAATCCCAACAAAGCCGGGAGTGTACCCAAACCAAATGCCAACAGGATCAAAACACCGCTCGCTAACGAACCAGAGGCCAGAGCCTGAATCTGAAAGGCCCAATGAAAAGAGCAGGGCAATAATCCGGTCAACACCCCCATCGCCCAGGCCCGTTGCCCAGGAGGCAACTGTTGCAACCGTTGACTCAAACTGCTCAAACCTTTCCATCCTGACCATTGTATCTCCCCACCCCACCAGCCCACTGTACGTATCCCTACCCAAATCATGAACAGTGCTGCCAACAAATGGGGTACACCCGCAAAGGCGCCAGGGCGGCCATAGAGAAGCTGCAAGGAGCCCAATGAGCCACTGACTGCTCCCAACAGCATGTACATCCCCATACGTCCCAGCGAATAGTATAACGGCAGTGACAAGCGTGGTGCAAAACTCTGTTCGCCTAACCCTAGCGAACAAGAGGCTGCCAAACCGCCACACATGCCTATGCAGTGGCCACTACCCAATAAAGCCGTCAAAAAAATCAGCCACAACTCCAATAGCGTAGGCAAAATCCCCTCCTCTCATGCCCATCCTGAGCATGCCAGTAGCACTGTCGATTGTGCAACTGCACCTGCTAGCTACTCAAGATGTCAGGTTTTATCGATAGAGTAGCCCATTCCTGGACAAAAAATAACTATTCAGGTTCATGCTGGCTTGCCAGCTCTACCCCCATGGGGATGCTGTGCGCATTGGCGCAAAAATGCGCGCCAATGCGCACAGCTTGCTTCCATTAGGCGCTTAAGCCGACGCAAAGAGCGCGTCGGCTTAGTTTGAAAAGCGCGCCAAAGGC
>NZ_RXIU01000491.1 GCF_004217665.1 Candidatus Magnetaquicoccus inordinatus
CTCCAGCCTGTTGCAACCCCTCTATCGCCTGCTGTGCATCCTCCTGGGCCACGATCACCACCATGCCCAAGCCGCAATTGAAGGTGCGCATCATCTCATATTCGGGAATCTGTCCCAGCTCTTGCAACAGAGTAAAGATCTCTGGTCGTTGCCAACTGTTTTGGGCAATGGCCACGCTGCAATGCGCTGGCAGGACACGGGGGATATTTTCCCAAAAACCGCCGCCGGTGATATGGACCAGCCCCTTCACGGTGATCTGCTGCATCAGGCTCAAGAGTGGTTTGACATAGATCCGGGTTGGGGTAAGCAGGGCTTCACTGAGGGTTGTGCCCGCGAAGGGGGCCTGCAGTCCTGGACCTTCCGGTGCCAATATCAGTTTGCGGATCAAGGAGTAGCCATTGGAGTGCGGTCCCGAAGAGGCGAGGCCAATAACAGCATCGCCCGGTTGGATGTGACGACCATCAATGATCTGCTCTTTTTCGACGATACCGACGGCAAAGCCAGCCAGATCAAACTCGCCATCCGGATAGAAGCCGGGCATTTCCGCTGTTTCCCCGCCAATCAGGGCACATCCCGCCTGCCGACAACCGGCGGCAATACCTTGAATGACGGTGGCGGCTGCTTCTGGTTGCAGGCGACCGGTGGCAAAATAGTCGAGAAAAAAGAGAGGTTCCGCTCCCTGTACAATCAGATCGTTGACCGACATGGCCACCAGATCGATGCCGACTGTGTCCAGGCGACCGGTCAGAAAGGCCAGCTTTAACTTGGTGCCGACGCCATCGGTAGAAGAGACCAAGAGCGGGTCGCGATATTTTTGCCAATTGGGATGAAAAACGGCACCAAAACCACCCAGATCAGAGGCGACTTCAGGGCGATGGGTAGAGGCGACGGCAGCGCGGATCAGGGAAACGACCCGGTTACCGGCATCGATATCCACGCCGGAATCTTTATAGGTGACGGGTTTGAGGGGCTCTGAGGACATGCCGACGACTCTCCGTTGCAATGGGAAGAACAGTAACCGCAAACCATGGTTGGGAGGCTGCAGGGTGGAAGTGCCATCCAGGTTTCCATAATAATATAGAAGCAAAAAGGCGCACTGTCACCAGTTCGCCTTTATTGCACCAGGGCAATCGCATTTGAAAATCAGAAAACTATTATGGAGGTCCAGGAGGAGAT
>NZ_RXIU01000492.1 GCF_004217665.1 Candidatus Magnetaquicoccus inordinatus
TCAAAAAGAGGGATCTCTCGAGCTATCCTAAGACCGTCAGCGTTATGGCATTTGCAACGCCAATCGTTGGGTTGAGATGGTATATCGGGTTTCTTGGCAAGGTGGCTGATTTTTTTGGAGTTGATGGAAAGGACGTAGCTGACCTTGATCCAAAATCACCTGTGCTAAACAAGTTGCACGAAGATCTGACTGCGCTTAAACAGCAAATGGAAAGCAACGACGAAGCAAAATCTCTTCTCTTTCCTGTTCAATTTTACGCAGGCACGAGAAGTGATGGCGTTGTCGAGCCGCTTCAAGCTACCTCCTCCTATTCTTGGTATTTGCCAGGGTGGCCCAAGCCGGTGCACGATGAATCTTTTCATATATATAATATATCCAATGGTGGAACTTTTTATGAGCCGCGCTACCCATCGCATGTGGTAGCTTTGACTGCTTTCGGACAATTGCCATATTCCCCGCGTGATGAAACGCTATTTCAGGAGGACGTTGTTGCCAATGTCACGGATGATTGCCGGCGAGATAAATTGATTTCCGGTCTCAATACATATATCCGTAACAGTGGAAACTATCCGGCGATACTGGGTGTAGTTAGACAGATGCTTTTTTCCGCGCACCAGCGAGATCGGATGGTAGACAACAAATTTCTTTTGACAATGACCGAGATCGTACAGTTGGCATCTCGCAATCCAACGGATAAACAGGCGGCGGTCAGTTTTCTTGAAGGGTTGGCGAAAATATTACAAAGCATGCACCCCGTGGTTGGCAGTGATGTAACTAAGTTAGGTCACAACCGCGCTGATTCAGTTGAACTCCTGTTAACAATGATGAACGAGACACGGAAATCGACTGTCAATCTGATCAAGCAGGATCCGCAGCTTCAGGCCAGTCTGATGGGAAGAACGTTGTCCGATTTCAATATTGAGATGCTGGCTACCATCGCAAGTTTCCTGAATTCGCAACATACGCCTGTAGTGAGGAAAGCCCAGAGCCTGCTGGCAGAGGCGATCAGAGAGGCCGAAGACAATGGGTATTTTGATTTCGCGATTAATGAGGTCGTAAAATATTACGAACACCGCCCGGCGTTGAGCGATGGGGAAAAAATCGAAATCGCGGATCTGCTGGTGCATGGCGTGGAAAAAGGTGGTACTACCCGATCTATATCTATTGCGGCCTT
>NZ_RXIU01000493.1 GCF_004217665.1 Candidatus Magnetaquicoccus inordinatus
TCACCTTTTTGCCAGAAGGCTTGCCGACTGCGCGACCAATAGCAGGCAACACCACTCTGCAGAGTCTGTTGCAGGGAGGCGCGATTCATCCAGGCCATCATCAATACCTCCCCGCTGTCATATTGCTGGGCTATGGCGGGTATCAAACCATCGGCTGTATATTTCAAACTTTCCAGGTCGGGCAGATTGTCCATCGTACTCTCTTGCAGGGGTTGAGGAGCAAATAACGGGTTATAAACGCACGTTGATACCACGGCTGCGCAGATAGGCTTTGGCTTCCGGGATCGAGTGCTGGCGAAAATGAAAGATTGAGGCGGCCAGGACGGCATCGGCTCCTCCCTGGTGCAGGCCGTCGGCAAGGTGAGAGAGAGTGCCTACTCCACCAGAGGCGATGACCGGAATGGTTACCGCATCGGCAATGGCGCGGGTCAAGAGCAGATCATAACCCTGTTTGGTGCCATCACGATCCATGGAGGTGAGCAGGATCTCCCCGGCACCATAGTTTTGCATCCGTTCTGCCCACTCTATGGCATCCAGACCGGTAGGGTTGCGGCCACCATGGGTAAAGATCTCCCAACGGATGGGCTCGCCCTCTGGATTGCGTTGTACACACTTGGCATCGATGGCTACCACGATACACTGGGCACCAAATTGGTTGGAGGCTTCCTGGACAAATTCCGGGCGGAAGACGGCAGCGGTATTGATGCCTACCTTGTCGGCGCCAGCGTTGAGCAGACGGCGAATGTCGGCGTTGTTGCGAATGCCGCCACCCACGGTCAGGGGGATAAAAACCTGTTCGGCGGTGCGACTGACCACTTCGAGGATGGTGTCCCGATTTTCGTGTGAGGCGGTAATATCCAGGAAGGTCAACTCATCGGCACCCTCTTCGTCATAGCGCCGCGCGGCCTCCACCGGATCTCCGGCATCCACCAAACCTTCAAATTGTACACCCTTGACCACCCGTCCGGCGCGTACATCCAGACAGGGTATAATTCTTTTTGCCATCATAGCGGTCCGGCCTCTGCAAAATGGAGAAAGCAAACCGCTATTTAAGCACTGCCGCGTTTTTTGTGCAACGGCATAGCGCGCAAAAAACAGGGCAATCGCATTTGAAAACCAGAAAATTATTATGGAGGTCCAGGAGGAGATTATCTCCTCCTGGTGGGTGCAGG
>NZ_RXIU01000494.1 GCF_004217665.1 Candidatus Magnetaquicoccus inordinatus
AAACAGGAGCGCTTGCAGGTAGTGATTCGCAATGCTCAAGGCCAACCCTTGCGTGATGCCTCCCTGCAGGGGGTATTGTACCGCCCCAGCAGTAAAGCAGCCGATCTGCCGCTGCAGATGAAAGAAATTTTCCCCGGTCACTATTCCACTACCCTGACACCCACCCTGCCAGGACATTGGGAGTTGCGTTTGTCCATCCAACAAGAAAACGCACACTATCGTTATGTGCAACGCCTGCAGGTGGCTGCTGAAGGAGAATAAAATGAGTTTTGATGAATGGTTGTCCCTGTCCAGACAGTTTGCCTTGGTGCTCTTCTTTCTCTTGTTCGTTGGCATTATCTTCTGGGCCTATCGTCCAAAAAACAAGGAGCACTTTGAAAAAGAGGGTCGTGCGATTGTGGATGACCATGATCCCTAACCAGCCGTTTTATCAGTCGCGCAGCAAAAACAAGGCTGTGTCGATCACTTGGCTCCGGGGCAGGGCAGGCGCTTTTGCCAATTTATGCACTGTTGCCGCAAGCAAAGCTGTGCCTGTCGGGCACCCGCCCTCCCAAAGCCTCCTTCTGCAGGGCACAGGTGCTGACGCGCCAATCTGCTTGTGTGCAGGCATACCAAACAGGCAGGGCTTTGCCCTGCACCCACCAGGAGGAGATTATCTCCTCCTGGACATCCTGAATAATTTTTTGTTTTGCAAATGCCCTGGGCCCCAGGATGGTTCAGGCTCCTTGGATCTGTCATGAACCATGCAACCTGCTTTCATTGTGCGCTGCCCCTGCCGCCACAGGCCGCGATTCACCAGGATAACCACTCTTTCTGTTGTGCCGGTTGTCAGCAGGCATGGGCAATGATCCAGTCCATGGGCCTGAATGGCTATTATGTGCAACGCGATGCGCATGCCGTTGGTATGCAGCCGCAAGAGATCGATCCCGCCAGCTTGACCCCCTTTGATGATCCTGTTTTACAGGAAAAATGGGTACAAAAAGGCGTGCACAACAGTTGTGAAGTCAACCTGATTCTTGAAGGAATCCATTGCGCCGCCTGTGTCTGGCTCAATGAACAGGTCATCCGTCGCCTGCCGGGTGTAGAAGAGGTGTGGATCAACTTTGCCACCCATCGGGCTCGTGTGCGTTGGCAACCGCAACAAACCAAACTTTCCGAGATCATCGCCGCC
>NZ_RXIU01000495.1 GCF_004217665.1 Candidatus Magnetaquicoccus inordinatus
TTGGTTCGATTCCATCTCTGGGCACCAACTCGATTTTCTGTGCGCGTTTTTAAGCGCCAATAAGTGCCGTAAATACCCGTAAATTCACAGTTTACGGGTTTTTTTATGCCTTTTTGCTACCATTAAGCGCCATCTAGTTACGTTGACAGCCGAAAATGATGGCGGTATATCTGGCGGTACATTTGCCTTCCGCCAGAGGAGATACCGCCAATGCCACTCACAGATACCGCCATACGTGCCGCAAAGCCAACAAACAAGCCATTCAAACTAACCGATGGTGATGGGATGTACCTCTTGATTAATCCATCTGGGGGGAGGTACTGGCGCATGAATTACAGATTTGGCGGTACAAGAAAAACTCTCGCTCTTGGCGTGTACCCAGATGTACCTCTGAAATTGGCGAGAGAGCGAAGAGACGAAGCACGGCAACTGCTTGCGCGTGGCGTAGATCCTGGCGAATACCGCAAAGCCACCAAGGATATGGACGAGAGCCGCACAGAGAACAGTTTTGAATCAGTAGCGCGTGAATGGCTGGCCAAGTTTACTCCGAAGTGGACGGAAGGACATGCCAGCAAGATCACTCGGCGGTTGGAGTTGGACATTTTTCCATGGCTGGGGGCAAAAGCAGTTGATGAGATCACCGCAAAGGATGTGCTGTCAGTCTTGCGTCGTATCGAGGAACGGGGGGTGATCGAAACGGTTCATCGGGCAAAACAAAATATCGGGCAAGTGATCCGCTACGCTATCGCAACAGGTAGAGCTGAGAATGATCCAACTGCTGCACTGTTGGGGGCGTTGCCACCGATAGTACAAAAGCACCACGCAACCATCATTGATCCTGCAGCGATAGCGGAACTATTGCGAGCTGTGGACGGCTACCAGGGCAGTTATGTGTCACGTGCTGCGCTGAGGTTGGCTCCATTGCTTTTTGTGAGACCTGGAGAGTTGCGTCATATGGAGTGGTGCGAAGTCAATACGGAGTCTGCAACCTGGACGATTCCACCGGAGAAAATGAAGATGCGTGAGCGGCATATTGTGCCGTTATCCAGCCAGGCGATTGCCATACTGGAGGATCTGCGACCGATGACCGGGAGTGGCAGATATGTATTTCCTGGAGAGCGTGCGGCTGATCGGCCAATGAGTGAGAACACCGTCAACGCGGCATTGCG
>NZ_RXIU01000496.1 GCF_004217665.1 Candidatus Magnetaquicoccus inordinatus
GGCAGCAGGTGATGGGCCACAACCCCGCCTATTTTCAAAAGGGTGCAGACTATCCGGTGGAGCAGGTCTCCTGGGAGGATGTGCAGCAGTTTATTGTCAAACTCAATGCGATGGGCAGTTATCGCTATCGACTGCCCACCGAGGCGGAGTGGGAATATGCCTGTCGCTCTGGCGGCGAAGAGCAGCGTTTTGCAGGCAGTGACGAAGCGGAGAGCGTGGCCTGGTATGCCGACAACAGCCAGGAGTGCACCCATCCGGTGGGAGAAAAGGGTGCCAACGGTTTGGGTTTGCATGATATGTGTGGCAATGTTTGGGAGTGGTGTGAAGATTGGTATGATGACATGGCCTATGCCAAAGCAGGAGCGCGGGCTTGCAACCCGTTGCGACAGAATGAGGGCAGTGGTGACCATGTGTTGCGCGGCGGTTCTTGGAGCGATCAAAGCAAATTTTTGCGTGCTTCCTATCGCGATTGGGGGCGTGGCGACTATCGCGGATATGATTATGGTTTCCGCTTGCTGCGTATTTGATCTTTGGTAACTATTCACCACCCAATACAACTGGGGGTCCAGGGAGGGCTCCCTGGACCCGCAGTTGTGTTGGGTGGTGAATAGTTACCAGGGCATAAACTCAAAATGCGCAGCAATGGATAGAGTAGGCCATGAACAGCCCACTGCATCACCCCTGCCCCCCTTATGGCACGCTGTTAGGGGCGCAACGCACGGGAGCGGCACATCTCCTCCGCCAACTGCCCTGTCAGGATGCCTGTGGCTGGCTCTGGCAAGCAGAACCGCAACCGGCCACTCTGCTCCTGGCTATCGCCGACGGCCATGGCGGATCCTCCTATGATCGCAGCGAACAGGGTGCACAACTGGCGGTTGCCGAATCTCTGCAGCTTCTGCAAGAGTGGACTCTTTCCTTTACCCATCCCCAACAACTGCTCAACGCTCTGCGCAGCGATTTTGCCCGTTTTTTGCGCCGTCGCTGGCGCCAGGCGGTATTCCAGCACCACGCCCACCTCGATGCAGCCCCGATTGGCGATGAAGCCGCACTCTTGCGCCGCTATGGTGCAACCCTGCTCTTGCTGCTGATCCAGGAGGAGTTGGTCTTTGCCGGGCAGATCGGCGATGGCAAACTGCTGCGCATCCCCGCCAACGGCCCCCCTTGTG
>NZ_RXIU01000497.1 GCF_004217665.1 Candidatus Magnetaquicoccus inordinatus
AGGGAGTGGTGCAGAGCGTACAAAAGGGGAGAGCCTCACAGCCCTTGGCCACGACCTCCACTCTCGAAGCCCCCTCTTTGCTTGCGCCAGAAGCGGCAGAGGTGCAGCGAGAGGGGAGGAGCGAGTCGGCACCAGCGTTGTTGCAGGCACTGCCTGAAGCCTCTTCTCCTGCTGCTTTGGCCTCATCATCTGCTGCATCGGTTTCCTCCATTCTGGGCTCCTCTCTGGCCGAAGTTGCTGCCTCGGCGCTTGCCTCACCTCTTGCAGCAGCGGCGTCCCCCATTCTGGGGGCCTCTCTGGCCGAAGCGCTTATTCCGACAACTGCAGCACAAACCAAAGCGCCCCTGCTTTCTGAAGCTCTCTCTCTGCCGGAGCAGGCTAAGGCCGAGGCTGAGGCCGCAGCTCCAGTGGCAGAGGTGATGATCCGTGTGGCGGCAACACGTCTGGATCAGTTGTTGATCAAAGCCGAAGAGTTGATTGGTTTGAAGCAGCTCTATCAGCAGCAGGTACAGAACTTGCGGCAGTTGTTGCCACAGTTGGGTGCGCCGAAGGGATTGAAGGCGTTGTTAAAATCGATGGATCAGGGGCAGCGTGCTGCCCAGCGCATGGTCGATGAACTGTTGCAGACTGCCAAGCAGTTGACTTTGGTGGAGAGCTCTATTTTGCTCGATCCCCTGCCGCGTATGGTGCGGGAGATTGCCCGAGAGCAGGGCAAAGAGGTGGAGTGGCGTTATCAGGGCAGCAATGTGGAGGTGGATCGACGCATTTTACAGGCGATGGGCGACCCTCTGCTGCATCTCTTGCGCAATGCCCTGGATCATGGTCTGGAGAGCCCAGAGGAGCGTGTGCGGGCAGGCAAGCCGCGCTGTGGCTTTATCGAGGTACAGCTCCGTCAAAATGAGGGCAATCGGGTAGAGATTTTGGTTCGGGATGATGGACGTGGTCTGGATGTGCAGCGCATTGCGGCCTTGGCGGTGGCCAGGGGGCTGCTGAGTGGCGAGCAGTGTGCCAATATGCGCGATGAGGAGATTGTGGAATTGATTTTTCATTCCGGGTTCAGCACGGCAGAGCGGGTGACAGAGCTCTCCGGGCGGGGTTTGGGTATGGCGATAGTGCGCCAGGCTGTAGAAAAGCTGGGGGGGACTCTGCAGATAGAAAATCAT
>NZ_RXIU01000498.1 GCF_004217665.1 Candidatus Magnetaquicoccus inordinatus
AGAGGATTTTAGTGCGGTAAAACTCTTTCTTGAACAACTGCACAAAGAGGGCATTGGCGATTTGGCAACCCATTTGCGTGCCCACCCCGCACTGGTACGCCAATGCGCCCAACTGGTACGCATCGTCGATATCAACCAAAGCACCATTCATCTGTATGGCGCAGCCAATCAGCAAGCGATCATCAGCAACCTGACACAATTTTTCACCAATGAAACATTGGCTGTCTTTTGTGAAGAGTTGCTGGCCTTTTGGCACGGCCAAGGAATGTTTCAGGCTGATAGTGTGCAACGCACTTTGCGTGGGGAACAGATCTGGGTACAGATTCATGCAGTCCTGGTGGCCGGTTATGAAGAGAGTTGGGGTCGGGTTTTGGTAACCATTGTCGATCTGACAGCGCGCAAAAAGGCAGAAGATAATCTGGTGGCCGCCAAACAGGCTGCCGAAGCTGCCAACCAGGCCAAAAGTGAATTTTTGGCCACCATGAGCCATGAAATTCGTACCCCCATGAATATCATCATGGGCATGTCTGAGGTCTTGGTGCAGCAGATTACCGATGGCGGCGATGATCTGCAACTCTCCTATATCCATGCTCTGCAGCGCAACTCAAACATGTTGCTGGAGCTGTTGAACAATCTCCTGGATCTGACCAAACTGGAAGCCCAATCCATTGAATTGGAAAATATCGAGTTTGATCTGGAAGAGCTGTTGCGCAATTTGGTCTGCATGTTTCAACTCATGGTCAAAGAAAAAGGGGTGCTGCTGCTGATGCAGACCAAAGAGTTGACCGCACTGCGCCGTCGAGGGGATCCGTTGCGTCTGCGCCAAATTTTGACCAATCTCCTCAGCAACGCCATCAAGTTTACTGAACATGGCTCCATCACCCTTGCCGCCTATGCCGATGCCGAGCAGCCAGAAAAGATCACCTTCAAGGTGACCGATACCGGAATCGGCATTCCTGAGGAGAAGCAGGCTTTGATCTTTGAGCTGTTTCAACAGGCCGATACCTCTCATACCAGAAAATATGGGGGAACCGGTTTGGGTCTTTATTTGTGCAAAAAAATTGTCGGTTTGCTGGGAGGCAATCTGTTGCTGACCAGCCAACCTGGACTAGGCAGCGCCTTCTCTTTTACCATCGCTTTACCTCTGGT
>NZ_RXIU01000499.1 GCF_004217665.1 Candidatus Magnetaquicoccus inordinatus
GCTGCCAGCGCTTTCGGCGTACATCTCGATCCAGAAAAATTTCAAGCCTTTGCCAATATCGGCCAAATGGTTGCCGGAGGTTTGCTGATGGCCAGCAAAGATCCTGGCAGCCGACAACCAGCACCAATTACGGAAAAAGCCCATGTCTGAATTCAATTTTTCGCAAGAAATGTTGCTCTCTATGGGGCGTATAGAAGCCAAACTGGAGGAGGTCGGCAAGAACCAGCAAGAGATGCGCGAAGACTCCAAAAGATTGGAAACACGCCTGCGCAAAGTGGAGTTGAAGACCAACTTGATTGGCGCGATTGGCGGCACAGGCGCGGCAGCAGTTGTCGCCCTTTCCATGGATTACATCAAGAAAGTCCTTGGTCTGTAATGGCCAAGACCTCGCACCTGCCAGAAGCCAGGACACGCTACGTTCTGCAAGGCATGAGCCCAGAAGAGATTGCGGCAGAGCTGCCAGTCTCGGCAGCCACCGTGCGCCGATGGCTGGCTCAGGCCAAGGCAAACGGTGACGACTGGGACAAGGCGCGCAGCGCCGCTTTGTTGAGCACGGGCGGAGTGGATGCCATCAATCACGCCATGCTGCAACTGCTCTCCTCCACCATCCTGCGCGCCCAGGCTTTGCTTACAACAGCCATGGAAAGCGACAACCCCGCCGAAACCATTAAGCTTATCGAGGTAATTCGCGGCCTTTCCGATGCCCATATCAAAACCATCAACACTACCCAGCGCGGCTCACCAGAGATCAACCGGGTGGCCATGATCCAGGATTTTTCCCTGGCGCTTGACTCCTTCATTCTGCGCGAGTTCCCGGATGACATCAGGGTTTTTCGGCGCATCATCCCCGATTTTGGCCGGGAGCTGATGCGCGTCTACGGCACTGCTACGGTCAGCGGTCAAAAAGTCAAAGAGCTGCTGGCGCGCGCCACGCTGGATTTGGGGATGGCTCAGGAGGTACTGGAACGCATGATCGCCTTTACTCGCCAACACTACCCGCAACATTTGCCAGTCATTGTTGAAATTTTACAACCTTTTGGAGAGGAGTTATCACAAAAACATGGACCGTAAAACGCCTCGCCAATTTTTGACATTCGTAACTGATACAGCCGAACGGTTACGAAAAGAGATTGAGGCTAAAGTGGAGGG
>NZ_RXIU01000005.1 GCF_004217665.1 Candidatus Magnetaquicoccus inordinatus
GGGCGGAGTATGTCGAGGGAGAGATCTCTGCCATCATGCCCTCGATGACTGATTGAACCTGTTGGAGCAACTGTTTGCGGGCGGCTTTATCCAACCCTTGTGTGGGGATCGGCTCGCCGATACGAATTTGAATTTCGCCGGGATGTTTGAGAAAAGAGCGGCGAGGCCAAAACTCTCCAGCATTATGGGCAACCGGGACGATGGGTACCCCGGCAGCCATGGCCATGATGACGCCGCCGGAGTGATAATGGCCTACCTCTCCGGCGGCGACACGGGTTCCTTCGGGAAAAATCAAGATCGAAGTTCCTTCACTGCACAAACGTCTGCTCTCCTCCTGCAAGATGCGTAACGCTTCGATTTCGCGCTGCCGATTGATCACCACCTGACCGGTGGCTTTCAAAGCCCAGCCAAAAAAGGGGATGGAGAGAAGACTTTTTTTCAACACCAGAACAAAGGTGGGAAACTGCGCGTGCAGGGTGACCGTCTCCCAGGCCGATTGATGTTTGCACAAAATGACGAATGGGGGAGGGGGAAGCCGCTCCTGACCGATGATGCGGTCACGCAGACCGCAACAAAGAGCCAGGATTCGGCGATTATACTCGGCCCAGGAGCAGGCCATTCTGCGTCGCTGGGCCAGGGAAGTGATTGGCCAAAGTGTTACGATAACCGTGGCATAGAGTAAAATGCCCAGGACAAATAACACAAAAAATAGGCCCGATCGGATTGCAATCATAACGAAAGTGTCATCTCTTCGTCAGACCGTACCATGATCTATTGACGGACGGTGTGGGGCGGCTTGCTTGGCATAACGGGTAATGGCATCTTTGAGACTGATCAAGCGCTCATAGATGGCCCAGGCTCCCCGAAAGCTGTTGATTCCCGTCACCACGGTTTTGCCTTGGTCGCGGTCGAATATTTTATATTCTTCCCGGTTGGCAACAATTTGTAATGGTTCCATTGCAGACTCCTTCATTGTGCTCAAATAGTATCCTGTCTGCTGACTAGCATGGAACATGCCATACTTGTTGCGCCAATCCGAGCCATCTATTGAATTATTGTAAGGTTTTTTCACCAGGATGCTGGAGAGCAAACCCCTTGCGTTTGGCAGATTTCAGGTTGCCATCTTGCTGCAAATCATCGCGATCAAACCACCAATCATCGCCAACCATGATCTCCAAGGAGCGCAAGACAATGGGGATATAGTGATTGGGATCATCCAGATGATGATGTTCGACCCATTTGGCGAAGGCTTCATCGCCGACGATGCCGACCGCATCCAGAACCAGAGAAAACATTTGCTGCGACTGTGCTTGGGCCAAAGCGGCATCGGGGTGTTCCGGTGTGCGATGTTTGGCCATCAGATGGGCCAGAGCGACAATCGGGCCGGCGATTTCATGGCGTGGTCCCAAGGTGTTGAGCAGATGAAACAGCGCCAATACCACATCTGTTACCGGCACATCGCTTTTGAGTGCCACCCAGACCCGTTGTGCCAGAGCTTTGTAAATCTCATGGGTTTTTTGTTTTTTGGAGAGGGCGGTCAAAATTTCCAGCACCTCCGACCATTGGCCGTTACGGCTGAGGCGGGCGATAGCCGCTTTATTGAGTCGCCACTCCTCTTCGCTAGAGGGGCGATGCCGCGCACTACTCTCCTCTGCCTCAGGTGGGGGACACCCCTCTTTTTCCTGAGCGGCGGGTATGGTTAAAATAGAAAAAGCCTCTTTTGGGGGATGGCTCATTATTGCCTCCACAATGGATTATGAATTAAGAGTTGAGCTGATCGGCTGCCTTGTCAACATCCTCCGGGGTGTTGATGGTAAAGACGCGGGCTGTTTCATCGATCCGTTTGATCATGCCCGCCAGCACCTTGCCATTGCCCAGCTCAATATAGGTTCCGACGCCCAACTCCTGCAAGCGGCGAATAAAGGCTTCCCATTGCACAGCGCCGGTCACCTGTTCGACCAATAAACGGCGGATAAGTTCGCCCTCTCTGACCTCTTTGGCGGTGACATTGGCAACCAACGGGATGGAGAGGTCGGCGATGGCTGTTTGTTGCAGTGCCTGAGCCATGATGTCAGCAGCCGGCTGCATCAGGGGACAATGGAAAGGAGCGGATACAGCCAGCATCATGCAGCGTTTGGCTCCGCGCTCTTTGGCCAGGGCGACGGCGCGAGCGACGGCAAATTGATGCCCGGAGATGACAATTTGTTGGGCTGTATTAAAATTGGCCGGCACGCAAATGCCAGAGGTTTCCAGAGC
Organism: Candidatus Magnetaquicoccus inordinatus; assembly: GCF_004217665.1. Taxonomy (GTDB): domain Bacteria; phylum Pseudomonadota; class Magnetococcia; order Magnetococcales; family Magnetaquicoccaceae; genus Magnetaquicoccus; species Magnetaquicoccus inordinatus. The sequence goes on from NZ_RXIU01000005.1 coordinate 2,257, forward strand.
GGCTGCTTGACACACCTCTTGCACCTGTTCGGCGGGCATGTTCAACATGGCTGCCATCGCTCCCTGACCGGGAGGGACTGCCTGTTGCATCGCCTGTCCCCGCAAGCGGACCAAGCGAATCGCCTCTTCTGCACTGAAACCACCCGCAACCGCGATGGCGCTATATTCACCCAGGGAGTGACCGGCCACATAATCGGCACGAATGGCTGTGCGCTGCATGAACAACTGCGCTGCGGCCAGAGAGGTTACCAGCATGGCTGGTTGGGTGTTTTCGGTCAGAGTCAGTTGCTCTTCAGGGCCCTGAAACATGATTTGACTGAGAGCAACTCCGGTAACCCGATCCGCCAAGGCAAACAGATCGGCCAATTCACTGCTGCAGGCAGCAAAAGCTTGGCCCATTCCCACCGACTGGGCCCCCTGACCGGGAAACAAAAAAGCAATTTTACGCATGATCTTTCTCACCTTTATGCTGCCAACCGTTGCTGACCCGAGCGGATACTCCTCAGAGCTTGTGAATAAATCCACTGTGCCGCCCATGGGCAGCGTTGCAGGCTCATTCGCTCCTCGCCTATCTGCTTGATATGTCTCGTCGCTCATTCGCCTGCGTCTTGCCCATGCGCTTGCTCGCTACGATATATTCGCAAGCTCTCAGGGGGTGCTGCGAATCAGCTCTTTTTTGATGGAATCCAATTCAATAAAATCATCGGCTTGACGGCGCAGCTCATCGGCAATCATCGGCGGTTGGGTCATCAAGGAGCTGATCACCGTGACATGCTTGCCCAGATCTTGTACCGCTTCGACTACGCTGCGAAAATCACCATCGCCAGAAAAGAGTACAGCATGATCATAATAAGGGGCCATGCGCAACATGCCAATGGCAATTTCGATATCCATATTGCCTTTGGTGCGTTTGATTCCGGTTGCAGGATCGACATACTCTTTGATTGGTTTGGTGACGACCGTATAGCCGTTATAGGCCAACCAGTCGACCAGAGGTCGGATGGGCGAATATTCCTGCTCGTCACCCAAGGCGGTATAATAATAGGCGCGTACCAGTCGGCTGCGACTTTGAAAATAATTTAACAGTTTTTTATAGTCGAAATCAAAGCCAAGCGAGCGGATGGCGGCATACAGGTTGGAGCCATCAATGAAGATGACAACACGTTCATCTTGGTAGAACATGAGCTTTTCCTTAAAATTTTTCAAAAATGAAACAGGTTCCCGAATAATAGCCCCGATGGGGTAGGTTCCTGTGCACACCACTATTTTTAATTACAACAATATCTTAAACAATTTTCACGAAGGGGCGATAGGGAGGTATACCGCTCTTCTGGGTTACAACAATGGGTCCACAATATCCTAAACAGCATCCCAATAACAAGAAAAACCGGATAGGAGAGATCCGGTTTTTCGATTAGACCATAATGTGCAAAAAAAATTCAGGGAAAAGCAAAAAAAAGTGGAGCGGGAGAAGGGGTTCGAACCCTCGACGTCAACCTTGGCAAGGTTGCACTCTACCACTGAGTTACTCCCGCGAAAAAGCCGCAAACGGGGTGTTGGGGCTGGAGGCCGGGGTGGGATTTGAACCCACGAAATAAAGGTTTTGCAGACCTCCGCGTTAGGCCACTTCGCCACCCGGCCAGACAGGACAAAGTGGAGCGGGAGAAGGGGTTCGAACCCTCGACGTCAACCTTGGCAAGGTTGCACTCTACCACTGAGTTACTCCCGCACACATTGCTGCTCGGCATCCTTGCACAGTTGCGCGATGGCAGGCCATCTCAAGGACACGCAGGACATGCTAAGAAAAAAGCGGCTACAAGTCAACCGTTCTTGCAAAAATTTTTCCGTGCCCACTCTTCTTAATTTCCGGTTTGCAGTTTTGGCCAGGAGTCACGAAAATAGCGATAGCCGGAAACGATGGTCAAAGCAGCAGAAATATAGAGGCAGAGCAAGCCAGGCCACTGGAAGGGTATATCCCACAGCCCCTCCTGCACCAGCAACATGATGATGGCGGTCATTTGAAAACCGGTTTTCCACTTGCCGGTGGTGGAGACGGGCAGTCGCTGACCCAGGCCAGCCAAGCGTTCGCGCAGGGCCATCACGGTGACCTCGCGGGCCAGGATGATCAACACTGGCAAAAAGGGAGCGCGCTGACTGGCAACCAACAGCACCAGGGCAGAGATGACCAACAATTTATCGGCGACCGGATCAAAGAAGCGTCCAAACTGGGTCAGGAGTTTTTGCTTTCGGGCGATATAGCCATCGGCCCAATCGGTAATGGCTGCCAGGCTGAAAAAGATGGCCGAAAGCAGAAATCCCCAGCGTCCGGGCAGATAGGAAAAGCCCACAAAAAATGGGATTAAGAGAATCCGTGTTGCTGTCAGGGTATTGGGCAGATTCCAAACCATGATGCACTCAAGAGCCTTCCTGGAAAAAGTCTACGATACGTTGTGCCACATGTTCCGGCACACCAGCCACCTCGCGCAAGGCATCCATTCCGGCTTCTCGAATGGCCTTGGTAGAGCCAAAATGACGCAATAACAGTTTTTTGCGCTGCGGTCCGATTCCGGGAATCTGATCCAGACCAGATTGCAGTTGCGCACGTCCCCGTTGGGATTGATGGCTGCCGAGCGCAAAGCGGTGCGCCTCATCCCGGATACGTTGCAAAAGGAATAGTACCGGAGAATGAGTCGGCAAGACAATGGGTTCTGGTGAATGAGGCAAAAACAGACGTTCTTTTCCGGCGTTACGCTCTTCTCCTTTGGCTATGGCGCAGAGAGGAATATCCTGCACAGCCAACTCTTGCATTACTTGCAACACCGCATTGAGCTGTCCGCGCCCACCATCGAGCAGAAGCAAATCGGGACGCGGGGGTATTTCGTCACTCTCTGCATGGCTTTTTTGTTCATTGTGCAGTGGGGAGAGGCGGGTCAGGCGTCGGTGCAGCATGCGCGCCATGCGTGCTGTATCGTCAGGCAGTTGTGGATCAGCAAGGTTGAAATGGCGATAACTGCTTTTTTGCCAGCCAGAGGGGGTACAGACAATCAGGGAGCCAACCGGGTGGGTATCTTGCAGATGGGAGACATCATAGGCTTCGATACGTTGCAGAGGTTGTGGCAAGGATAAAAGCTCTGCCAAATCCTGCAGCAGTTTGGCAAAGGTGGTACGGTTTTGTTGCCGACGCAACAGTGCCTCCTGGGCATTCAAGGTAGCCATCTGCAGCAAGCGAGCTTTTTCGCCGCTGCTGGGGCGGTGCAAACGTACTGTACCCCCGTTCAGGCTGCTCAAAGCGGCGCTTAACCATTGCCGATGCGGCAGAACCAGATTGACAACCACCTCCGCAGGAACAGTACTCTGTTCGCCGCTGCGCGGGGTATAATATTGGCCAAGAAAGGCCTCAAGAATCTCTTCTGGAGAGCTTTCGTTGCTGTTTTCGGGAAAAAAGCAGCTATTGCCCCAGTTGATCCCATGTCGGACACAAAAAATCTGAATGGCGCAACCGCTGTCATCCTGGGCAATGCTGACCACATCGAGATGGGCGCTGCCCGTCAGGTTGACCCGTCTTTGATCCTGAATCAGTTGAATGGCCTTGATCTGATCGCGCAGACGTGCTGCCTTTTCATAGGCGCGTTGTTCGGCAGCCTCCCACATGGCTTGATTCAAGCGCTCCAGGAGCACAGTGGATTTACCCTCCAAAAACAGGCAGACATCATGCACCATTCGCCCATACTCCTCAGCCGAGATGCGACCACAGCAGGGGCCGCTGCAGCGTTTGATTTGATAGTTCAGGCAGGGGCGTTGCCGTTGATTAAACTGGCTGTCTTCACAATGGCGGATGGGAAACATACCCTGCAACCATTTGACGGTTTCCCGCAAGGCGGTTACGGTGGGAAAGGGGCCAAACCATTGCCCCGGATTGCCCTCGATAGCGGAAGGGGGAAGTTTTTCTGCCGATTGTGGTCGTGGTGGGGTGCGCACCACGGAAAGACGGGGAAAGGGGTGTTGGGTGGAGAGATGCAGATAGGGGTGCGATTTATCATCCTTGAGCAGCACATTATACGGAGGACGAAAGCGTTTAATCAGGTTGGCTTCCAGGATCAACGCCTCATTTTCGGTATGGGTCAAGGTTACTTCCAGATTGCGCGCCAGAGCCAGCATGGCCTGGATGCGCAAAGGTTGATTGCGTCCGGCCTGGAAATAGGAGCTGACCCGTTTTTTTAGTGCTTTGGCTTTGCCGACATAGAGCACCCGCTCCTTGTCGCCCAGAAAGCGATAGACTCCTGGACGCAAGGGGAGAGCAGCGACCGCTTCCAGCAGGGAAGCAGAATAATTGCTCATTGCTCAGGCACCAGATTTGCGCAGAGAATAGCGCCAGAGAGCCAGTCCGGCCACAATCATCGGCAGGCTTAGCCATTGTCCCATGGTCAGATCGAGGGCCAATAGTCCCAATTGTGGATCGGGTTCGCGGACAAACTCTACCACAAAACGCGAGAAGCCATAGCCGGCCAAAAACCAGCCAAGAAGGTATCCAGAGGGACGTTCACGGCGTCCCAGCCATTGCAATAACAGAAAGAGTGCCAACCCCTCCAAGGCCGATTGATAGAGTTGACTGGGATGGCGAGGCAGGGGACCGGCCCCAGGAAAGAGCATGCCCCAGGGCAGATCGGTAGTGCGTCCCCATAATTCGCCGTTGATAAAGTTGCCGATGCGGCCCAAAAAAAAGCCCAGCGGGGCAATGGGTGCCACCAGGTCGGCCAGACTCAAGCAGTTGAGTTGATGTTTGCGCGAGAAGAGGATGCAGACGGTCAAGACGCCCAACAGGCCGCCATGAAAGGCCATGCCTCCCTCCCAAATACGAAACACAGCCAGCGGATTGGCCAGATAATAGTCAAACTGGTAAAAGAGGATATAGCCCAGGCGTCCGCCGAGAAGCACCCCCAGCAAAATCCAAAACAACAGATCACTGACCGAGTCACGATGCAGTTGCGGCATAAAACGTTTGGCGCGGGCCAACAGCAGGGGCCAACCGATCAAAAAGGCCAAGGTATACATCAGGCCATACCAGCGAATAGCCAGTGGACCGATTTGCAACAGGATGGGATCCAGATTGGGGTAGGTGAGCATGCGGTTTAGTCCATATGTTGCGGAGCTTGCGGATAGCAGCCCAATATTTTCAGGGAGTCGGTAAAAAAGGAGATCTCTTCCATGGCTAATTCACAGGCTGCATCCTCTGGGTGTCCTTCAAAATCAAGATAAAACTGATAACTCCAATGGCGTCCTGGCAGTGGTCTGGATTCCAGGCGGGTCAGGTTGATGCCATTGGTGGCAAAACCGCCGAGGCATTTATAGAGAGCTGCCGGAATGTTGCGTACCTCGAACAGCAGACTGGTTTTGCAGGAGGTTTCGGGCGACGGATGGTCGCTTTCACGAGCAATCAATAAAAAGCGCGTGGTATTGAAGGGGCTATCTTGAATATCCTTGCCGAGGATGGTCAATTGATAAAGCTCGGCGCAGAGGGCCGAGGCAAGTGCCGCTTCGTGGGGATTGTTGCGTTGCAGCAGGTCAGCGGCGGCCCCGGCGGTATCATAGACCGCATATTTTTCCCAGCCATGCTTTTTGATAAAATTATGGCATTGTGCCAAGGCTTGCGGATGGGAATAGACGGCACGAATCTCTGGCAGATGGGAGCCGGGCAGGCCGAGCAGACAGTGGCGCACCCGTTGATAGTGCTCTCCGATGATAAACAGGCGATGGCGAGCCAGCAGGTCATAGCTGTCGCTGACCGTGCCGGCAACACTGTTTTCTACCGGCAGCATGCCCAGATCGACGGCACCGGATTCCACTTGTTGAAACAGCTCTTCAAAGGTTTTGCAGGGAACGTAGAGATGGCCGGGCATCTTTTCCCGACAGGCTTGTTCGCTGTAGGCGCCACGCATCCCTTGAAAGGCAATGGTTTTTTGCATGTTACGACTCTTGGTTGCTGGGACGATGATTGCTTGCTGTGCTGCATACGGTTTACCATTATGAACCTTTTCGCGCTCGGACAAAACCCGTGGCCAACATTTTTTTGCCCTTGGATGGGAACAGTGTTGAATAATGAACAGATTTTTTCTCGTGTTGCCGTGTTTGATGCCACGGGCCAGCGTCATGAGGAGGCATCTGCCCTGGCCGAACGCTTGTGTTTGCCCCTGTTGGCGGAGCAAAAAAAGGGTGGGCACACAGAGGCAGAGTTGATAGTGGTTTTGCAGGCCGAACATATAGAGCTGCAGGGCACTGTGGCCGAGGAGGGCGGAGCCATTGTGGTGGATTTTGTCGCCGGCAAGGCCGGTTATCGCCGACGTCATGGTGGGGGATGGCGACAACCTTTAGTGCGTGCGCTGGGCTTGCGTGCGCACAAGCCGTTGCGGATAGTTGATGCCACACCAGGTTTGGGGCAGGATGCTTTTGTTTTGGCAGCATTGGGAGCGGAGGTGAAGATGGTTGAACGTTCCCCTGTCTTGGCGGTACTGCTGGAAGATGGTTTGCGTCGTTTGCGGGCGCATAGCCAGATTCATGCTCTTCCGCAAGTTTTGTTAACCTTGGAAAGGGCCGATTCGCGGTGCTGGTTGGCCTCGTTTCTGGCAGACAACAGGGGAGAGAGGCCGGATGTGATCTATCTGGATCCGATGTATCCGCATCGCCAGGGGAGTGCTTTGGTCAAAAAGGAGATGCGGCGTCTGCGTCGTTTGGTGGGGGATGATAACGATGCCGAAGAGTTGTTGCCCTTGGCCATGCAGGTGGCGCAGAGTCGGGTGGTGGTAAAAAGACCACGTCATGCAGCCCATTTGGCTGCTTTGTTGCCGACGATGGTGATAGAGAGTGAACAGACCCGTTATGATATCTATCGTTTGGGTTAAGGAGGAGGCCACATGGAGTTGCAGCGCACGGATCTGCAGAAAGCGGTTACCGAGGGGATTTTGACGGCTGAGAGTGCAGAGGCGCTGTGGCATTTTTTGCAGAGCGAGCCGCCGGATCGTCCCACTTTCCAGGGCAGCCATATTTTATATTATCTGGGTGGCCTGTTGGCGATTGGTGCCTTGAGCCTGTTCATGACGCAAGGCTGGGTGTTGTTGGGGGGATGGGGATTGGCGGCATTGGCGCTGCTTTTTGGTCTGTTAACCACTTGGCTCAGCCATTGGTTTCTGCAGCGTAAACAGCTCCTGATTCCAGCCGGGATCATGTTGACTTTGAGTGTGGTATTGGTGCCGTTGGCCATTTATGGGCTGCAGATGGGCTTGGGATATTGGGAGGATGTGCTGCCTTATCAAGCCTATCACACCAAAATCGATGGGCGTTGGTTGGTCATGGAGTGGGGCACCTTGTTGGTGGCAGCACTGCTGTTGTGGCGGATGCCCATGCCTTTTGCGGTGATGCCGGTAGCCGTCACTTTGTGGTATATGAGCATGGATCTGCTGCCGTTGCTGCTGGGCACTCCTGGTTGGCAGGGGGTGACTGCCCAGAATATATCCATTCTTTTTGGACTGGGTATGTTGTTGCTAGCTTTTGCAATCGATGTGCGCCAGAAGGGAGGGCTGGATTATGCTTTTTGGTTGTATCAGTTTGGCATGCTCACCTTTTGGGGAGGTTTGTCGTTTCGTTCCAGTGATGCGGAGTGGGCAAAATTTTTCTATTTTTGTATTAATATTGGTCTGATTGTTTTGGGAGGTTTGTTGCGCCGCCGGGTATTTGCTCTTTTTGGTGGTTTGGGCATGGCGGGCTATCTCGGTTATCTCTCCCATAAATGGTTTTCCGACAGCCTGCTTTTTCCATTTGTGTTGATCGTTATCGGTTTTGCGCTGCTCTATCTGGGTGTGTGGTGGCAACGACAGGGGCAGGCGCTGACCGAGCGTTATCGTGGCCATCTGCCGCAGATGATCGTGCGACTCTGGGAGCGTTGAGAGCGAATCGTAATGAATCAAGATGGGAGTTTTCCATTAATAAATTTTAACATATCATTTTTGTACAGGAATAACAGAGAATCATCATATTTTACTATAAACTTTCTTTACAGGAGTAAAGAGGATTTGCTAGAATCAAAAAACGTCAAATATCAAAATTATTCCGGAAAATCCCATGACACACTTTCTGCGCAGAGGGTCCATCGGAGTTCGTTTGCTGCTGGTGGCGGGAGTTGCTGGTGCCATCAGTTTAGCGGGAATGGGCGGAGTGGCTGTCCACCGAATGCGCACGGCCTTGTTGGAACAACATGAAAGAACCATTCAGCAACTGACTGCCAGCACCACACGCGGCTTGGAAGCGATTATGCTGGGAGGATCGGCTGAGACAGCCCGCCACTATGCCAAGGCTTTGAAAGAGATCTCTGGTATCCAGGGCTTTCAGGTGCTGCGTTTGGATGAGCGTGAGGCATTTCAAGAGGGGGCAGCAGTGGAGCCCGATCCCAACGGTTTTATGGGATTTACCCGCTATGATGCCAGCCGAGTCAGTAGCTCTTTTGCCCAGGCGGTGGCTGGTGAACAGGCAGTGCATCAATTTGGGGTGAGTGCCGATGGTACAGCACAGGTGCAATATTGGGTGCCGTTGCTCAATAAGCCAGAGTGTCATGCCTGCCATGGTGCCGATCATAAAGTGCGGGGGATGCTGCATTTGACCCTCTCTTTGCGCGAATTTGAACAGGGAATTGCCCGGACGCAACTGGAATTGGCAGTGACAGTGCTGTTGGCAGTGGCGTTGTTGCTTCTGTTGTTGCGCACTATTTTTCGCCGTTTGGTGACCCAACCTTTGGGGCGTTTGCAGGAGGTGATCGAGACCATTGCCGGAGGAGATTTGCGACCGCGTCTGCACTATGCTGAGGAGCAACAGGATGAGATTGCGCAGATTGGCCGCTATTTGAATCGCATGGCCGATAATCTGGCCGGCATTATCCGTTCGGTACATCGGCAATCACAGGCGTTGACCGGAGGGATCGGCAGCTTTTCCGCTTTGCGCCAGCAACTGGAACAGGGGAGTGGCAACACTTCGGCGGTCTCCGAAGAGGTGGCGCGCTTTATGAAAATCATCATTGGTGGCATTTGGGAGAGTGTGGATCGTTCCAAGGCCACCGAACAGATTGCCCGGGCGGCTGCAGAGAGTGCGGTCAAGGGTGGGGAGTCGGTGCAGGAGACCATCCGTTCGATGGCCAATGCGGCACAAAAAATGGAGATGATTCAGGAGATTGCCCGCCAGACCAACCTGTTGGCGCTCAATGCTGCCATTGAGGCGGCGCGGACCGGTGAGGCAGGCAAAGGGTTTGCGGTGGTGGCGGGAGAGGTGCGCAAATTGGCGGAACGCAGTCGAGAAGCAGCCCAGGAGATCGGCAGATTGATGTCTACCACCATGCAGACCGCACGCTCGACTGGCGATGTGTTGGCTCTTTTAGTGCCGGAGATTACCCGTACTGCTGAAGAGGTGCGTCGTATCGATCGTTTGTCGGGAGAACAAAATCAAAGCGCCCAGAAGATTGCCGATGCCGTCACGCGCTTGGATAATGTGGTACGCAACAGTGTGCAAACCTCTGGACAGGTAAGTGAAATTGCCCATCAACTGATGGATGCTGCCGAACAGTTGGAAGAGACCATCAGTGCTTTTCGCTTGGATGATGCACAAGAGGATGATGAGTGTGCATAACTGATTGTGTGCAGAGTAACTCCGCAACCATTTTTTCTTCATCGCTTTATCCCATCCTCTATTCAAATATATAATCATTTGATTAAACGAGAAAAATTGTTGTTTGTTGCGTGGTTCGTGCTGGTGAATTTACTGGATTCAAATAGGGGAATCTGGTACATTTCGCCTGGTTTGGACATTGCGGGAAAACCTTTTTTCGCCGTTGTGAGCCGACAAACATGAACCGACAAGGGGAAGGAGAGGGGTAATGCGTTGGCGAGATCTGAGTGTCAGCAAAAAAATTATGATCGGTTTTGGCAGTGTTTTGATTCTGCTGATCGGAGTGAGCGTCTGGTCTTTGCGCGGCATTGGCATCATGGTGAACAACGGTTTGGAGGTGGTGGAGGGTAACAAGCTGCGCAGTGAAATTTTGCAGCGTGAGGTGGATCATCTGAACTGGGTCAATCGCGTCAGCACCTTTATCAATGATGAAAAGGCGGGTGGTGAGATTGGGGTGCAGCTTGATCATACGCAGTGTGCTTTTGGCAAGTGGTTTTATGGTGAGGGGCGTCGTCATGCGGAGCATTTGGTACCCTCGTTAAAAGATACCCTCTCTGCGGTGGAGGAGCCCCACAAGTTGCTGCATGCTTCGGCGCGCAACATTCAAAAGGTGTTCCGGCGCGCCGATGCCAATCTGCCGGAGTTTTTGGCGCAAAAAGAGACCGATCATCTGGCCTGGTCCGAGAAGATGCTCTCCACCATTCTTGCCGGGGAGAAAGAGCTGACGGTGCAGTTGGATCCGACCCAATGCGGGATGGGTAAATTTATCTATGGCGAGGGCGGCAAAAAGATGGTGGATACGGACGCCCAACAAGCTGAGTTGATGAAGGAGATGGAGCCGGCCCATCGTCGCTTGCATGCCACTGGAGAGAAGGTGCGTGATGCCTTGCGTGCGGGCAATCTGGAGCTGGCCAAAGCGCTTTATCAAAAAGATGTGCAGAATGAACTGGCCGCTGTGCGCGGTTATTTGAAGAAGATGCAGGAGACAGCGCGTAACGCTTTGCAGGGCAAAAAAGAGGCCGAACGCATTTTTGCCAGTGAGACGCAGCCACAACTGGCTACCTTGAAAACCCATTTTCACTCTTTGGAAAAGAGTACCCGCGACCATATTCTTTCCGAAGAGCAGATGTTAAGCCAGGCTACCCAGATCCGCACGATTCTTATTTCAGTCGTTTTGGTCGCTGTTTTTGTGGCGATATTGATGAGCGTGATCATTCCACGAGCCATTGTCCGTCCCATTTTGATTTCGTTGGGTTTTGCCGAAGATGTGGCGCAAGGCAATTTATGTTGCAAAATGAATCTTCCACAAAAGGATGAAATGGGCCGTCTGGTGCAGGCTCTTAACACCATGGTGGAGCGTTTGCAGAAGGTGGTCGGGGAGGTGAATACCACCGCCAACAGTGTGGCCAATGGCAGTCATGAGTTGTCCGACAGCGCGCAGATGATGGCGCAAGGGGCTATTGAGCAGGCGGCCTCCATTGAGGAGACCTCTTCGGCCATGGAGCAGATGTCGGCGAGTATCAGCCGCAATACTGAAAATGCCCAGGCTACGGAACGGATTGCCGTACAGGCTTCGGCCAGCGCCCAGGAGGGTGGACAGGCGGTTGGTGAGGCGATGTCGGCGATGAAGGAGATTGCCTCCAAGATCTCCATTATCGAAGAGATTGCCCGGCAGACCAATCTGTTGGCGCTCAATGCTGCCATTGAGGCGGCACGGGCAGGCGAGCATGGCAAAGGGTTTGCTGTGGTGGCTGCGGAGGTGCGCAAATTGGCGGAACGCAGTCAACATGCGGCAGGAGAGATCTCCCAACTCTCCATCTCCAGCGTGACGGTGGCAGAAAAAGCGGGAGCGGTGATGAGTCGCCTGGTTCCTGATATTCAGCGCACTGCCGAGCTGGTGCAGGAGATTGCTGTGGCCAGTCGGGAGCAAAATCAGGGCACTTCACAGATCAATCAAGCGATTCAACAGTTGGACAAGGTGATTCAGAAAAATGCCGGAGCCAGTGAGGAGATGTCGGCCTCTGCCGATGAGTTGGCCAATCTGGCTGGCGTGTTGCGGGCTTCGATGGGCTTTTTCAAGACCTGACAGATGGTGATGGTTTGCGCGAGGGTTGGCTCGTTAGCGAGCCAACTTTCGGGCAATTGCCCCCATGCGATGGATGATTTGTGGATCGTTGTGGGTTTTGGCCAGCAAGATGGATCCCTCGAAGAGGTTGACCAATGCTTCGGCTTTATTTTCTGCCTGGGTAACGGCAGCCTCGTGCAGTACCTGCTGCAATCTCAGTTGCAGATTGGCAAATACCTCCATAAGAGCATGACGTAACGACTCATCATGGCCGCTCATTTCCAGAGCCAGATTGCCGAATGGACACCCCTTCACAAAGCCATTTTCTGTTTGCGACTGCTGTTGCAGGAGTGCTGTCATGTGAAACAGACGGGTCAGGCGATCCAAAGGGGGCAGATCGTTTGCCAGGGCCTGATCCAAAAACTGCTCAGAAAAGAGACGAAAACGTTCCACAACTGCCAGAGCCAGGGCACTTTTCGAGGCAAAAAAATGATAAAAACTGCCCTTGCGTACCCCAGCATGCAGACAAATCTCCTGCACACCGGCCTGGGCATAGCCTCCGGCATGAATCAAGGCCATTCCACTTTGAATGAGCCGCTCTTTAGCATCACTGGTTCTTCCCATGGGCTGGGTGTAGCAGATGCGAGCGCCTTTTGTCAAATCTCTTTTTAGTTGACCGTTCGGTCAGGAGAATAGAGCCTCTGTTTGGGGCAAATGCAAAAAATTGATCCTGCATTTTTTGCAACATTGGATATATAATTATCCATTGTGGCAGTCGGACTGAGCAGTGAGCAATAAGGGGAGAAGCGTATGTATACTCGTCGGCAATTTGTGCAAGCCGGGATGGGTTTGTTGGGCTCTTTGCTGATGCCAGTAGGTAACTCCTGGGCTATGACAGAGAAAGAGCGAGAGTTAACAATATTGATCTGGCCAGACTATATCGATCCTGATTTGTTAAAGAGGTTTGCCGAGGAGCAGAAGATTGCGGTGCGACAAATAGCTTTTGAAAGCGATCAGGAGCGCGATCAATTAATGCTGCGCAAGGGAGCTGCAGCTTTTGATCTGCTGGTGGTCAACCGCGTCAATTTGCCATTGTATGCCCAACGCGGTTGGGTCAGTACCATTGATACCAGTAAGCTGGGCCATTTTTCCGAGTTGGACAAACGCTGGTTGGCAGAACCGGACAGTGCCGGTAATGTGCTAGGGATTCCCTATTTTTGGGGCAACATCGGTTTGGCCTATCGGGCAGATCTGTTGGCCAAGGCACCGGTCAGTTGGATGGATTTTTTTCGACCTGCTGAGTCGCTGCGTGGCTTTTTGAATGCCATGGAGTCGGACCGGGAGATGTTGGGTATGGCTTTGCGGGCATTGGGTTTTTCGGTCAATTCCGAGGATCCGGGACAATTGACTGCTGCCGAGGCGTTGTTGCAGGAACAAAAACCCTTTGTCAAATATTATCGTTACCTGGATCTGAGCGCCAATTCACCGCTGGTGACCGGAGAGGTCAAAATGGCGATTGTATTTAATGGCGATGCGGTCAAGTTGCGCGAGTTTCATCCCGAAATTCGCTATATCCATCCACAAGAAGGGAGTGCCATTTGGGTGGACTATCTGGCAGTAGGCAAAGTTTCGGCTGCGCGTCAGGAGATGGCATTGCGTTTGATCCATTTTCTCTCTGAGCCAGTAAATGCCCTGCAAAATGCCCAGAATCTCCATTTTGCCACCCCCAACCAGATTGCTTTACAAAAGGGCTCTGCAGAGTATCGACAAGATCCAGCCATTTTTCCGCCGACCGAAGTTTTGATCAACTCCGAACCGATTCGTTCGTTTTCTGCGCGCACGCAAAAACGGATCAATGATTTTATGGGGCGGTTGTTGCGGTGAGCTCCATGCGGTTTTTGTCAGCCATTTCCCACGGCAACCTGCAGTTACGTCTGACGCTGCTGGTGTTGCCGTTGCTGGTGGTCTCCCTGCTGACCTTGGGAGGGGTGGTCTATGTGGAGTTGCGTGCTTCGCGTTTGACCATCGCCCATGCAGAAATAAGCAATGCCTTGCAGCAGGCGCAAAGCCGTATTCAACTGTATTTAGAAACAGTGGATTCCCATCTGGAGGTGTTCAGCCGTTCGGAAATTTTGGAAAGATATTTGGAAACGGCAGATGAACAGGAGCGCTATACCCTGTTGCAACCTACGGTCATACGTCTGTTTTCCGGGTTTCAGCAGGCGGTGAGCGCCTATTATACCATCAGTCTGCTATTGCCGGATGGTACAGAAGATACCCGTGTCACCTCCTATGATCTGCCCAATCAGAACGAAAATGAGCAGCACAATCCGGTGTTTCAATATTTGCAACACGCTCCTGAGCACCCCTATCATGTGATGGGTTTTAATCCAGATAATGGAGAGTGGGTGCTGATGGCCGGGGCTGCGATTCGCAGTCAAACCGGTTTTGGCGGAAAAAAGGGCTCTGTTTTAGGCTATTTGCTGGTAACCATGCGTCCCCATTTTCTGCAGGATTTGGTGGAACGCTATCGGGTGGGCAGCAGTGGGGGGGTGTTGATTGCCGATGGTGATGGCAAACTGCGTTTTGCCTATCGCCAGGAGTTGCTCGGCGAGCAGTTGCCCTCCCCGTTGTGGCAAAAACTCTCGCTTGCTGTGGGTATGCCGCAGTCGGTCACTCTGCAGGAGCAACCCTTCCTGGCTGCAGGGAGTGCCATAGAGTCCGAGCTGCGTCTTCTGGTCCAGCAACCCTTCGCTGAGCTGGATCATGAGACCCATCTGCTGTTGATGAGCACCTTAATGGTGGGAGTGGTGGCCGTTGTGGTGATGGGAGTTGCCTTGTTGTGGTTGTTGCGGCACCAGGTTGTCTATCCGCTGCGTCAACTGCATAAAGCCAGTGAACGCATCGGTTCTGGTGATTTTCATACCCCTTTGCCACGGTTGAGAGGGGATGAGATGGGGCAATTGGCCCTGACCATGGATGGTATGCGCCAGCGTTTGGGTACTCTTTACCAGGAGTTGGCGCAGGCCAAGGAGGATGCGGAAAGTGCCAATCGGGCGAAAAGCACCTTTTTGGCCAATATGAGCCATGAAATCTGTACCCCGATGCACGCTATTTTGGGCATGACCCATTTGGTATTGCAGAGTGCACTGCCAGAGGTGCAACAGCAACGTCTGGAAAAGGTACAAACATCGGCCCGCCATCTGCTGCGTTTGGTCAACGATCTTTTGGATTTTGCGCGGCTGGAAACCAAACGCTTGCAGTTGCAGAGTGCCCCTTTGCAATTGACTGAGCTCTGGCAAAATCTCTACGGGGAGTTGCAAGGGCGTGCCGAGGAGAAACGGTTGTTATTGGTTTGGCAACCACAATGTGCCGTGCAGGAGTGGTATTGGGGAGATGCTGTGCGTTTGCGGCAGATTCTTTATCATCTTCTTGATAACGCAATTAAATTTACCGATAAAGGACAGATTGTTCTCTCAGTAACAAGTAGCGCTGCATGGGATGCCGGGCAGGTTGTGTCGAGCAGCCCAGCAGCGCTTGCCGAGCCGGGAAGGGTGTTGTTGCGTTTTATGGTCCAGGACAATGGGATCGGCTTGAGCGAGGAGCAACAAACCCGGCTCTATCATCTGTTTAGTCAGGGTGATGGCAGTGCCAGTCGCCGTTATGGTGGATTGGGCTTGGGTTTGGCTTTGTGCCGCAGTTTGGTGGAGTTGATGGGTGGACAGATTGGCGTGGAAAGCAGTCAGGGGGCAGGAAGTTGTTTTTGGTTTAGTGTGACCTTGCCCTTGGTTGCCAAGAGTGAGCGTGTGCTGGAAACAAAATCGTTGCCGCAGGAAAATGAATTTTCTGCGCAGCTTCAGACGGAACAGATGCAGAGTGCGGCAGAAACAGAGGAGGGGCGGCAAGAGTCTCTTGTTTTAAGCAGAGAAGCCCAACAACTCTTTCTGGCAATGCGCGAGCCGTTACAAAAAAGGCAGCCCAAACAGTGTCAACAATTGCTGCAACAACTCCAGGAAAATTTCAGTGATAATAATCTACAACCTGTTGTGCAAGAACTCTCTCGTCTGGTACAACGCTATCGTTTGAAAGAGGCCGAGCAACTGTTGGACACTCTGCTGAGCGAACAATTCCAGACATCCCCACTTGGCAAGGAGTCAAATGAATGAAAATTGCGCAAAAGATATTTACCGACGGTTTATTACATGTTGAGGATTTGCAAGAGTTGCAAGCGCTCGATCCGCAATTGCTTTTGGTGTTTGGTCCGACCGCTCTCTTTGCTTCGGCTGGATTTTATGAGAGTGTGCGTGCTGCCTTTCCGCAGGCGCAACTGGCTGGTTGCACTACAGCCGGAGAGATTGCTGGCGAGCAATGCTATGATGGTGCTTGCGTGTTGACGGCGGTGCATTTTGCCGATACCGGTTTGCGTTTGGCCTCGGCGGCTATCAGTGCCATGGAAGAGTCCTCGGCGGTTGGCGAGGAGGTGGGCAGGCAGTTGCTGGGCGAGGGGTTGCGCGGAGTGCTGGTTTTCAGCAAAGGGTTGGGTATCAATGGCAGTGCCTTGATTCGTGGCATGGTGGCTGTTTTGGGTAAAGAGGTGCCGATCAATGGCGGTTTGGCTGGCGATGGTGCTCGTTTTCAACAGACCATGGTGCTCGACAACCAGGGAGTCAGCAGCGACCGAGTGGTTGCCATCGGTTTATATGGACAGCGGATCCGTATTGGGTATGGTTCGGTAGGTGGATGGGAGCCTTTTGGTCCAATTCGTCGCATTACCCGTTGTGAGGGTAATGTGTTGTTTGAGTTGGATGGGGAACCGGCCCTGAATTTGTATCAAGACTATTTGGGAGAGTATGCCCAGGATCTGCCTGCTTCCGGGTTGTTGTTTCCTTTTGAGATGTTGAGCGAAAATAAAGACCGTTTGGGTCTGATTCGGACCATTTTGGCGATTGATGAGGCCCAGGGGAGTTTGGTGCTGGCGGGCGAAATTGATCCAAATGGTTATTTGCGCTTGATGCACGCATCCACCAATGCACTGGTGGATGGCGCCGAGTTGGCTGCACAGCGCACGCGCCAGTTGGCTGGCAATCAGGGAGCCGGTTTGGCTTTGTTGGTCAGTTGTGTGGGGCGCAAACTGGTCATGGGTGATCATGTCGATGAGGAGGTTGAGGTGGTGGCCGATACTTTGGCGACAGGGTCGGTGCTGACCGGTTTTCACTCGTATGGTGAAATCAGCCCCTTGTTTGATACAGTGGAGTGCAAGCTGCATAACCAAACGATGACCATCACTTTTCTTGCCGAGGAATAATCTGCGTATGCACCGTCTGCTGGCACGACAGATCAAACGGATATTTGCTCTGGATGAAGAGGGGTTTGTCCAGGGAGTAGCCGAACTGCAACAGCGCTTGGGAGACAGTGATGCCTCCGATGCCGCTAAACGCATCTGTTCGGGTTTGCTTGAGTTTTCGCGGAGAGTGGGCGAGAGTTATGAGCAGCAAGAGCGGGATTTGGAGTTGCGTAACCGCAGTTTGTTGCTCAGTTCCGATGAGCTGAATCGTTTTAATGAGCGCTTGCGCGCGCAAGCAGAGCAGCAACAGCGGGTGATCGATTCGTTGCAGGAGACCGCCAACCGTTTGTTGTTAAGCTCAGGTCAGGATCTGTTGCGCAACGATGACTCCAGTTTGGAGCAGTTGACGGTTTTGATGGCACGTTTGGTGGAGGATTATCTGCTGGGACAAAGCCGGTTGCAGGAGGCGCATGCGCAACTGGAACGGCAAAAATTTGCTCTGGATCAGCATGCCATTGTCAGTATCACCGATACGGCTGGGCATATTTTGTATGCCAATGATAAATTTTGTCGGGTCAGTGGTTATAGCAAGCAGGAGTTGCTGGGGCAGGATCATCGCATGGTTGGCTCCGGCCAGCATGATAAAGCCTTTTTTCGTCATCTCTGGCAGACGATAGCCAATGGTGAGGTGTGGGAAGGAGAGATTTGCAACCGCAGTCGCAGTGGTGATCTCTATTGGGTGGCGGCAACCATTGTGCCCTATCTCAATGAACGGGGCAAACCGATTCAATATATTGCCATTCGTACCGATATTACTGCGCAAAAGATCATGGAGGAGCAGCTTCGGGAGAGTCGCAACTTTTTGCAGAGCTTGACCGATTCGATGGGCGAAGGGGTCTATGCCCTGGATATTCGTGGTCGTTGCACCTTCCTCAACCGGGAGGCAGAACGGCTGTTGGGATGGAGCCGTGACGAACTGCTCTTCCAGCATTTGCATGAGACAGTCCATTATCTGCGAGCGGATGGTTCAACACTGACCAGGGATGAGTGTCCGATCTGGCTTGCCAATCGTGCGGGAGAGATTTATCGTTCGGAAGATGAACATTTTATCCATCGTTCTGGGCAGATGTTTCCGGTCTCGGTCGTGGCGGTACCGATTATTGAAGAGGGGCGGATTGTTGGTTCGGTGGCGGTGTTTCAGGATATCAGCGCCCGCAAGTTGATGGAGGAGCAGCTTAAACGGGCCATGTATACTGCCGAGGCTGCCAGTCGCGCCAAAAGTGACTTTTTGGCCAATATGAGCCATGAAATTCGTACCCCCATGAATGCCATTATCGGTATGAGCCATTTGGCGCTGCATACCGACCTGACTCCTCGGCAACGCGATTATGTCAGCAAAATACATGGTTCGGCCAAAACTTTATTGCGTATCTTGAATGATATTCTAGACTTTTCCAAAATTGAGGCCGGACGTTTGGAGCTGGAGAGCGTGCTCTTTCGTCTCGATGAGGTTTTGGAGACGGTCATCACCCTGGTTGCTGTGCGCGCCTATGAAAAGGGCTTGGAGCTGCTCTGTTCCCGTGCACGCGGGGTTCCTGTGCATTTGCGTGGGGATCCGTTGCGTTTACAACAGGTGATGCTGAATCTTCTGGGCAACGCTGTTAAATTTACTGAACGCGGCGAGGTGGAGTTGCGGGTGGAGGTCAAAGAGCGGCGCAGCAGTGAGGTAGAGCTGCTCTTCTCGGTACGTGACAGTGGTATTGGCATCAAAGCAGAGCAGATTGAGACCTTGTTTGACTCTTTTACCCAGGCCGACAGCTCTACGACCCGTCAGTATGGGGGAACCGGTTTGGGTTTGGCGATCAGTCGTCGTTTGGTGGAGTTGATGGGGGGAGCAATTTCCGCATCAAGTCGTCCAGGGGAAGGGAGTCAATTTCGTTTTACGGTGCTGATGGGACTGATTGCCGATGAGGCGGAAGAGTGGCAACCGGCTCCTGAGTTGCGTGGGTTGAAGATTGGATTATCCGTGGAAAATCAACGCAATCGGGAGATATTGCATGAGTTGTTGGGTTCATTAACCTTCCAGATTTGTGAAGAGCACCCCTCTGAGCCAACGCTGCGTCCGGGGGGGTGGAACGAAAAGCCGGATCTGTTATTGTCCGATTATTGTTCGGCAGAGCGTAACGGGTTGCAGTGGTTGTTGGGGCAACGCTCCTGGAAGGAGTTATCCCATTTGCCGGCGGTGATTTTGTGTCCGCAACCGGAGATGGTGCGGATGCAAGAGGCATGTGGCAGTTTGGCACGGGTGCGTACTTTGCCAAAGCCGGTGACCGCTTCCCAACTGTTTGATGCGGTGGCCGAGTTGTTTGGGGCGATGCCGATCAGCCACAAGGCGACGGTCTCGCGTGATACGCAATGGGTGAGTGGTTTTCGTAGTTTGGCTGGCAAACGGGTGTTGCTGACCGAGGATAATCCGGTCAATCAACAGGTGGCGGTTGATCTTTTGGAGATGGTAGGCTTGGAGGTTGAGGTTGCCGGCAATGGCCGGGAGGCGGTGGAAGCGCTGCGCAAATTGACGTTTGACGTGGTTTTGATGGATGTGCAGATGCCGGTGATGGATGGCTATGATGCGACCCGTGCCCTGCGTCAAGAGCTGGGGGTAACCATTCCGATCATCGCCATGACTGCCAATGCCATGGTCGGAGATCGGGAAAAGAGTCTACAGGCAGGCATGAATGATCATGTCGCCAAACCGATTGATCCGCAACATCTGTTCAGTACTTTGCATAAATGGCTGCAAAAAGATGGGCAGAGCGGTGACGAGAAGATTGAGTCTCTTGGGCAGGAGATGCCGACTGGCGAGTCGATGCTGGGCGCTGTTGGCGGAGAGATTGCCGGAATCAATCGTGCGGAAGCACTCCGTCGCTGTGCCAACAATCCGGCCTTGCTGGAGCGTTTGTTGCGCCGTTTTGCTATTGATCAGCAGGATGTGGCCCGGCGTTTGCGGGAGAGTTGGGGGCAGGGAGAACAGCAGGAGGCGATTCGTTTGGCGCATACCCTGAAAGGGTTGGCGGGTAGTATTGGCGCCGAGGCGTTGCAGGAGGCGGCTCGACAGTTGGAGCAGGGGTTGATGGAAGCTTCGGCTGAGGTGGCGCAGTTTTTGGAGAGAGTAGAATCGATTCTCAATCCGCTATTGCTGGCCTTGGCAGCTCTCTTCTCTGCAGAACAAGAGCAAGAAAAAGTGCCGCAACGCGCTGAATTGACGCTGACAGAGCTGCAATCCTTGTTGGAACCACTGCGTGAGCCACTCAAGGCCAGGCAGGCAAAAGTCTGTCAAGGATTGGTGGAGCCATTGGAAAAGGCTGCGTTTCCTTTGTCGATTCAGGGGCGCGTGCACAATCTTTTGCGTTTGGTAAAAAAATATCGCCTCAAAGAGGCGGAGGTGGAGTTATTGGAGCTGTTGCAGCAGTGCACAAGCAAGACCCCATAGGCAGAAAGGGAACATTCATGTCGGACGAGCCAGCAGCAAAAATTTTTGTCGTGGATGATACCGAAACCAATATCGATATTTTATTGGAGACTTTGGGCGAGATCTATGATGTCAGTGTCGCCTTGGATGGGGTGACAGCACTGGAAGATATACCGGATCGTCATCCCGATTTGATTCTTTTGGATGTGATGATGCCGGAGATGGACGGCTATGAGGTTTGCCGTCGTCTGAAACAGGATGCCGCAACGCGAGACATACCGGTAATTTTTGTGACCGCCAAGCAGGAGACCGAGGATGAAACCTATGGTTTGGAGCTGGGCGCGGTGGACTATATCACCAAACCATTCAGTCCAGCGGTGGTTTTGGCGCGGGTGCGGACCCATCTGCAACTGCTGCAGGCGCGTCGGGAGTTGGCAGAGGCCAATGAGGTTTTGGAAGAGAAGGTGCGCCATCGTACCGAGCAGTTGCATCAAAAAAATCTTGAATTGGAACAGACCCGCCTGGAGATTATTCGCCGTTTGGGTCGGGCTGCTGAATACAAGGACAACGAAACCGGATTGCACGTCATCCGCATGAGTCACTATTCCCGCCTGTTGGCTCTGGCGGCAGGCATGGGGGAAAAATGGGCGGACACCTTGTTGAACGCTGCTCCCATGCACGATATTGGCAAGATTGGCATCCCGGATATTATTTTGCTGAAACCGGGTCGGTTAACCGAAGAGGAGTGGCAGATCATGCGCAGCCATCCAGAGATTGGTGCCGGGATCATCGGCGATCAATCCTCTGACCTGTTGCAGATGGCCCGTTCTGTTGCCTTGACCCACCATGAAAAGTGGGATGGTTCCGGTTATCCGCATGGTTTGCAGGGAGAAGAGATTCCCATCGCGGGGCGTATTGTGGCCATTGCCGATGTTTTTGATGCTTTGACTACCAAAAGACCCTACAAACCGGCCTGGAGCATTGAACAGGCGACCGACTTGTTGCGCAAGAATGCGGGTAGCCATTTTGACCCGCAGTTGGTGCCTTTGTTTGTCACAATTTTGCCACAGGTGTTGGCGATACGGGAGAGTTGGAAAGAGCAGGAGTATGAGGAATCGTTTGCCGACATGCGTTAACCTGCTCAGGGTGCTGATTATTTGCCTTGCGATAGGCGTGGGCAATGCGCTGCTGGCGGAAGGTTGGGATCGGGAACCGGTCCAACCTTTGCCGACCTGTACCCAGTTGTCGCTGGCGAAGGTGCAGTTGGGACGGATTTTGTTTCAGGATCCGCGTCTCTCTTTCAATGACAGCCGTTCGTGTGCGAGTTGCCATCCTCTGGAGCGTTGGGGTAGTGACAACCTGCCCTTGTCGCAGCGTGCCGATGGCTCTCTGACAGAATTGAACACGCCCACGGTCTATAATGTGCGCTATCAGATTGCCCAATTCTGGAATGGTCGGGTACGCACTCTGGAAGAGCAGGCGGAAGAGGCAATACGCATCGAGATGAACAAAAGCTGGCCGGAGCTGGAACAGAAGTTGGCTGCTGATTCTTTCTATCGCGAGGCTTTTGCCCGTATCTATCATGGCAAGGTGCAGGCTGTGCATATTCAGAATGCGCTGGCAGAATTTGTACGCTCTTTGGTGCTGGCCAACAGCCGCTTTGATCGCTATTTGCGTGGAGAAAAAGAGGCGATTTCCCAGTTGGAACGCGAAGGCTATCAGCTCTTTAAGGAGATTGGCTGTGCTTCCTGTCATCAGGGGGTCAATCTGGGTGGCAATTTATACCAAAAATCAGGAATATTTTTGGATCGTCGCCGCGAGGGAGGGTGGCAGTGGGCAGAGCATAGCCATGAAACGCAAGACCGTTTTCGCGTGACCGGCAATGATGAGGATCGTCAGGTGTTCAAAGTGCCCTCGTTGCGTCTGGTAACGCGCAGCGCACCCTATTTCCATGATGGTAGTGTTCCTACCCTGGAGGAGGCGGTGCATCGTATGGCACGTATGCAGTTGGGTCGCACTTTGAGCCGCACCGATGTTGCCAAACTGTTGGCCTTCTTGGCGACCTTGGAGGGGAGTTTGGCAGGAGCTTGTCCATGAAGCGCGGGGGGATCTTGCGCTGGGTGGCCGGCATTGTGATCAGTGGCTTGATGATCTGGTTGGCCAACCAGATCGGTGTGGAACAACGTCCCTATCAAGAGCTGGATGAGTTGGTGGCGCGCTCTGCCGACATGGAGACGCGCATCAATCAGCAGTTGGTACTGATCCGTTTTGGTTTGTTGCCCCATTATGATGATACGGTCAGCTATCAACAGCAGGTTCTTTTGGCATTGCAGCAGGCGCAACAACCGTTGCAATGGCTGCAGGCCGATGCACTGGATTATCGTCAGGCATGGTTGATTCTGCAACAGGATGTTCTGCAAAAATTGGCCTGGATCGAACAGTTTAAGTCGGGTCATGCCATTCTGAAAAACTCTCTTTCCCATCTTCCGATTATGGCCATGGAACCTCTGGCCGAACAACAGCCCCCCGCAGTTGAGCAGCAACAGTCGCAGCATCAGGAGGTGATCTCACTGGTAGCCTTGCTGGCGGAGTTGGTGTTGTTGCCCGGCAATCAGGAAGAGGATGTTGTGCTGCATAGACTGGAAGGACATGTGAGCGGATTGGCCAAACATCCCCGTTTTGCCGATCTTCTGGCGCATGTGATGCTGATTTTGCAGTGGAAGCCGCGTACCGATCAACTGCTCTATCAAATTCTGGATGTCCCGATTGCCGACCGCTGGCATCGCTTGATGCGGGTTGCTTCCGACCATTTGGAGCGTGATCGCAAGGTTTCTTCCGGTTATCAGGTGTTATTGATCTGTGCCTCCTTTTTGTTGCTGTGGCTGTTTGGGGATGCTCTGTGGCGTTTGAAGGTGGCAGCATCGAGGCAGTTGCGCTTGCAAAAGGTGGTGGAGGATGTGGAAGATGCCATTGCCGCGACCGATCCTGTCGGCAGGATTCAATATATCAATCCTGGTTTTGTGCGCTTGAGTGGCCTCTCTCTGCCTGAGTTGGAGGGGCGCTATTTTTATGACTTGACCGATACCTTGCATGAAGCAACCGATCAAGAGGCGATTCGTCAAGCCATTTTGCGTGGTGTCCCTTGGCAGGGTTTGATGGCAATACGTTGCTGTAGCGACTCACAAGAGGCAGAGAATGAGGTGCGCTGGCAGCAGTTTCGTTTGACCCCTATTTTTGCCAAAGGGGGGCGTTTGGATGGTTTTGTCATGTTGGCGCATGATATTACCCATCTGAAAAAGACCGAAGAGGCGCTGATGCGGGCCAAGGAGCGGGCGGAAAATGCCGACCGTGCCAAGGGTGTGGTCAATGATATTTTGCAGTTGTCTTTGTTGTCGGAGCCGCTGCCGGTGATCATGCAGCATGCTTTGCAACGGATCTTGGCTATTCCCTGGTTGCCGGTAGAGAGACGGGGGGCGGTCTTTCTCAAAATGGTTGGTCAAAATCGTTTGCAGATGAGCGCCCAGGTCGATCTGCATCCAGAATTGCTACAGCGTTGTGCGCACATTCGGATCGGGCAGTGTTTGTGTGGTCGGGCGGCAGAAACAAGAGAGCTGCTTTTTGCTGCGCATGTGGATGAGCGCCATGAGATTCGTTTTGATGGGATGCAGCCGCATGGGCATCTCTGTTTGCCGATTCAAGCGGGTGAGCAGTTGCTGGGGGTATTAAATCTCTATTTGCGTTCAGGGGCACGACAAGAGGAGTTGGCAGGTGATTTTCTTGGTTTGGTGACCACCACCCTGGCCGGTTTGATTGAGCGTAAACGGGCTGAAGAGATGTTGCAAAAGCTCTATCATGCGGTGGAACAGAGTCCGGTAACGGTGGTGATCACCGATTTGCGTGGTATTATTGAATATGTCAATCCCAAGTTTTGCGAAAATACCGGTTACAGTCGCGAGGAGGCGATAGGCCAACATACCCGTATTCTGAAATCGGGCCATACCCAGCCGCAAGAGTATCATCAGCTCTGGGAATCGATTATGGCGGGTCGGGAGTGGCATGGGGAGTTTCACACCCGCAAAAAGAGTGGCGACTGTTTTTGGGAGTCGGTCTCCATCTCGCCACTGCGTGGGGTCAATGGCGAGATCACCCACTTTGTGGCGGTCAAGGAGGATATTACTCTGCGCAAAGAGATGGATCAGCAGTTGCGCAACGCCAAGCAGGCGGCGGAAGAGGCCAACCGGGCCAAGAGTGAATTTTTGGCCAACATGAGCCATGAGATTCGCACCCCGATGAATGCCATTATCGGCATGAGCGGTTTGTGTCTGCGCAGCAACCTGACGGAAAAACAGGAGGGTTATCTGCGCAAGATCGAGCGGGCTGCCCATTCGTTGTTACGGATTTTGAATGATATTCTGGATTTTTCCAAGATTGAAGCCCGCCGTTTGGAGATGGAACGGCTGGTTTTTCCTTTGTCTGATGTTTTGGAACATTTGGCAACAGTGTTGGCTCTGCCAGCCGAGGAAAAGGGGCTCTCTTTGAGCATAGAGCGGCACGAGGATGTGCCGAGCCGGTTGATAGGGGATGCGCTGCGCTTGCAACAGGTGTTGCTCAATTTGGCGGGAAATGCGGTCAAATTTACCGAACGGGGTGCAGTGCAGATTCGGGTTGCGGTGGAGGAAGCATCGGCAGAGCAGGTGTTGTTGTGTTTTGAGGTGCAGGATAGTGGCATCGGCATGACCGAGGCCGAACAAAAAAAGCTCTTTCAATCGTTTTCCCAGGCCGACAGTTCGACCACCCGCCGCTATGGTGGCACTGGTCTGGGTTTGTCGATCAGTCGGCATCTGGTGGAGATGATGCAAGGCACTATTGCGGTACAGAGCCAGCCGGGAGAGGGCAGCACTTTTCGATTTACTGCCCGTTTTGACCTGCCCTCGGCAGAGGAGGGGGAGGAGGAACTGGAAGGTTTAGGTCGGCACTCGTTGGAGCTCTATCGCGATCTGTTAGGGGAGCGTAGTCAGCAGGGGCCGATTTTGCTGGTAGAGGATAATGCCTTCAATCAGCAGGTGGCACAGGAGCTGTTGACCTTGGCAGGTTTTACAGTGCAGTTGGCGGAGAATGGATTGCAGGCAGTGCAGGCGGTGCAGAAGGGGGAGTTGTTTGTCGCCATATTGATGGATCTGCAGATGCCAGTGATGGATGGATATGAGGCGACCAGACAGATTCGGGCGCTTCCTGAGGGCAGAGAGTTGCCCATTCTGGCGATGACAGCCAACGTCATGGCGGGAGAGCGGGAACACTGCCTGGAACTGGGCA
The DNA here is from genome assembly GCF_004217665.1 of Candidatus Magnetaquicoccus inordinatus. Classification (GTDB taxonomy): domain Bacteria; phylum Pseudomonadota; class Magnetococcia; order Magnetococcales; family Magnetaquicoccaceae; genus Magnetaquicoccus; species Magnetaquicoccus inordinatus. The sequence continues at coordinate 28,090 of NZ_RXIU01000005.1, forward strand.
TGAATGACCATTTGGCCAAACCAATTGATGTTGATCTGCTGTTTCAAAGTTTGTTGCGTCATCTGCATCCCCAGGGCTTGCACGCCTTGCAAGAACAGCGTGCGGCACAGGCGGTACAGAGCCGTCATCCACCAGGAGAGATTCCTCCCTTGCCTGGTTTGGCCTGGCAGGGGGCTTTAGTCCGCTTGGGAGGGAACACGGCGCTTTTTGGCAAATTGATGATGCGTTTTCTGGAAGGGCAGCGTCAAGCCGATCAAGAGTTGCGCCAGTCGTTGGCTGTGGAAGATCTGCAGGCAGCGGAGCGATTGTTGCACACCTTGAAGGGGGTGGCGGGCAGTGTCGGGGCGCTACGTTTGCAAGAGTGCAGCGCGCAGTTGGAAGAGATGGTAGCGGCTGGCCGCTATCCAGAGGAGGAGTCGTTGTTGCAACTCTCTCTCCTGTTGCAGGAGGTGGTCACCATTTTGGAGAAGGGGTGTGCTACCTGGCAAGGCGGAGAGCAGGCAGGAGCAACGGCTGGGGAGAATAACAGCCTGCAGGTGGAGCAGTTGCGTACCTTGATCGAGGAGATGTTGCCGCATCTGCAGGCCAGTCGGCCCAAACCCTGTTTTCCGCTGCTGAGCGAGATGCGCCGCTTTGCCGGGCAGGGAGAGGAGTTGGCCAGTATCGAACGGCTGGAACAGCGTCTGCGCAAATATCGTATGAAAGAGGCGCTGCAGGAGCTGGAGGTGTTGCAGAAATCTCTGCAGGGTTAGTGCATACTCCAGAGGATCATCTGCTTACCTGTTGCGCAGCACACGAGTAACCACGGTGTTGCCGTTGCCTTGATATTCCAGACCATCAAAGCTGCCCGCCTTGGACATGGCCACACCGCGGCCATGCAGATCAAAGGCGCGTTCGGTACTAAATTCCAGATAGGGTTGCCAATTAAATCCCGCTCCCTGATCGATGATGGTGACCATGCACATCTCGCTGCTGTTTTCCAGGCGCACCGTCACTTTGCGCTCCCGATAGGGAGGTTGTTGCAGGCGCGTCTCCACCTCCTGGCGCCAGATACCACTGAGCACCAGTTGGCTCTTTTCCGCATAGGAGATACCGAGATTGCCATGTTCGATAGCGTTGATCAACAACTCCGAATAGCCACCGATGGTGCGCTCTGGTTGTTGACTGACCTCGGCCAACAGCAAAGAGATCTTTTCCGCCTCCGGCAGGGTTTGTAACTGAAACTCTGCCTGTCGCAACAGATGCAAAGCCATGGTCTTCTGACCAATCTGCTGGCGCAACTCCCTCTTTTGCCGCACATCCTGCAGGGCATTGCGTATGACACAGCGCAACACATTTTCCGGGGAAGGTTTGGTCAGATAATAATAGGCGCCGGCTGCCAGTCCGGCAGCAATCTCCTGTTGGCGATCGTGTCCGGTCAGCATCACCACCGGCAGCTCGCGAAAACGTGCATCCGCTTTCAGTCTCTGGAGCAGTTCCATGCCATCCATGCGCGGCATCTGCCAGTCGAGAAGGATTAAATCAAATGGTTCACTGTACTCTTCCAGGCGTTGCCACGCATCCAAGCCATCCTCGGAGCCGGTAACCGCATATCCGGCCTCTTGCAACAGCTCTTCAGTAACCGAACGCATGAACGCATCATCATCGACAATCAATAACCGTTCGTTCATTCACTGTCCCCCTTGTGTTGCAAAAATGCTTCAATGGCCAGTTGACTCTCCTGCATCAATCCTTGCAGCGTGGGCCATAAAAGCTGCTTGCACTGTTCTTCATCACCCGCTTTACCGGCACGTTCCGTCGTTTGCAACAGTTCGCCCAGGCGCAGCGCTCCCACCATGCGCGCTGCCGACTTAAAAGCATGGGCAATCTGCCCTACCTTGTCCATTTGCCCAGCTTCCAAAGCCTCCTGGATGGCACCCATCTGTTGCGGGGCGCTGTGCAAAAATTTTTCCAACAGACGCCGCTGCATCTGGGGATTTTCTCCCACCATCCGGCTTATGGTGGAGGCATCCCATAGCGGCAACTCCATACTCTCCTCTTCCTGCTGGGCCGCCACAGAGGAGGGATGGCTCGGCTCGCCTTTGTCCGTGGAGGATGCTCTCCTCTCTGTGGTGCCAGTCAAGGAGATCTCCTTGGTTGTGGCAGTCGTTGGACAGTGCTCATTGGCGCTATCCGCTGCGGTATTCTGAGCCAATGGCAGCCATTTGTTGAGCATGGCACCCAGTTCAGCCATGCGCAATGGCTTGGAGAGATAATCATCCATGCCGTGCGCCAGACAGCGTTCTGCCTCTCCCTGCAAGGCGTTGGCAGTCACGGCAATGATCGGTCGATGTTGGCCAGGCTTCTCTTCCTGCAAAATGGCAGTGGTTAAAGAAAAACCATCCCGGTTGGGCATATGACAGTCGGTCAACAGCAGGGCATAGCGACCACTGCGCCACATGTGCAAGGCCACCTCTCCATCTTCGGCCACTTCGGCAGCATAACCCAACAGACGCAGTTGTTCACTGATCACCTCACGGTTGATTTCATTATCCTCTGCCAGCAAAATCAATGTTCCGCTGGCGATGGCTTCGTCGATGCTGGGCACTGCTTGCCGGGGGCGTTGCCGACGCTCGGTCATGGCGACCAAGGCACTGGCCTTCATGCGGCCACTGGCCACCGCCAAGTTGGCAATCAACTCCTGGTAGAGAAGCGGCATGGCCGGAATGGCCACACAGCCAGACCAGGAGGCAGCCCGTGCCTGTCGCTGCAGACGCAGTAAGCGTATTCCTGCAGGCAAGGAATGGGCAGGGATCTCCTGTTCTTCCGCATCCACCAACAGCAAGGAGTGCTCCTGTGCCGGAGGATCTGTTTGCCAATGCTGTTGCAGTTGTTCCAGGGAGGCAAACAGCACACTCTGCGCTCCTGCAGCCTGACTGTAGGCAAGGAGAATCTGTGCGTAGATGGTATCGCCAGCAACAATATACAGGGTCAATCCCTGGAGTATGATTTCGGAGGTGGCAGAGTGCGTGGGAGGAGGGGCAGAGGGCTCCAAAGGAAGGGTGACTGTAAACTCGGTCAAGCTTCCTGGTATGCTTTGTACAGTGATCGTGCCCCCCATTAATTCCACCAGACGATGGGTGATGCTGAGCCCCAGGCCGGTGCCACCATATTTTCGTGAGGTGCTGGCATCGGCCTGACTGAAAGGGCGGAAGAGTTTTTTTAAGTTTTCCTGAGCAATGCCAATTCCGTTGTCGCGAATGTGCAGGGAAAAGTGGTGTTGCTTATCCTTGTGCAGTTCGGCGCGGACAGCCACTCTTCCCTGTTGTTGGGGGGTGCTGCTGGTAAATTTGACGGCGTTGCCAACCAGGTTGAGAATGATCTGTCGCAAGCGGGTAGGATCGGCAAGCAGCCAACGCGGCAGTTGCGGATCCACAAAAACCGATAGATCCAGGGATTTATTGCTGGCTGTGGCAAACATCAGTTGCACCGCGCCTTCCACCACTTCGCGCAACTGCATGGGTGTGCGTTCCACCACCATTTTACCGGCTTCAATTTTGGAAAAATCCAGAATATCATTGAGAATGTTGAGCAGGCTAAGCGATGACTCCTGGATGGTGGAGAGCATCCGTCGCTGGGAGGCGTTGAGTGCGCTTTGCTGCATCAGATCCAGCATGCCGATGATACCATTCATCGGCGTGCGAATCTCATGGCTCATATTGGCCAAAAAGTCCGATTTGACACGGGCCGCCTCCTCGGCAGCCTGTTTCGCCTCTTCCATGGCCAGTTCCACATCCTTTTGATCGGTGATGTCAATCACGGTACCGGTCATCAAGAGCGCTTTCCCTTCATGATTGCGCTGAGCAACATAACCGCGCACATTCAACCAGCGCAGACGTTCTCCCGCCAACAGGCTGGGAAAGGTGCTATTAAAAAATTCACTTTTGCCTGAGATGGTTCCCTGCAAGGCGGTCAGGGTTTCATCCACATGATCGGCATGTTCCGCACAAAGCTCTTTGGTGTGCGTCAGCAGTTGCATCAGCTCGCTCAATCGGTAGGATTTATCGCTGGCGGTGGAGGAGGGCATGCCAAGCAGGCGAGCAGTGGTATCCAGGGCGTGAAAGGTATCCTCCTCGTTAAAATCGATCCACCATGCGCCCACAGAGGCCGATTCCAGCGAGCCATATACCAATTGGTTGAGGATGCGGATGCGCGTTTCTGCCTGTCGGCGTTGGCTGACATCGCGAAAAACCACTGCTGCCCCAATCAGTCGTCCCTCTTGCCGCATTGGTACCGAGCTGTATTCGATTGGGATACCGGTACCATCTTTGCGCCAATAGAGTTCATCCTCCACATGGCTGGGAATACCTTGTTGATAGGCTTTGCGGGTTGGGCATTGGCTGGCTGGATAGGGGGCGCCGTTGGCAAAGGTGTGGTGAATGGTGCTGTGCATGGGGATGCCGATCAACTCTTCGACACTCCAGCCGAGAATGGAGGCGGCTGCCTGATTGGCAAAGGTGGTGATGCCATTGGTATCCATAACAAAAATGCCATCGGCAACCGAGGCAAGAATCAAGGCATGACGAGCCTCTGAAGCCCGGAGCGCCTCTTCCATCTGTTTGCGTGTGGTGATGTCGAGGACTGTGCCCACCATGCGGGTAGCCTTGCCATCATCCGCATAGGAGACAATGGCCCCGCGTGAAACCAGCCAACGAATATTGCCAGTTTTGGTGATGGCCCGATATTCGGCCACATAGCGCTCTTCTTGACCGTTGAGACAGGCTTGACCCAGTTGTAAAACCCGCTCCCGATCGTTGGGATGAATGGTGTTCAACCAGAAGGAGCGGTGCAAGGGGGTGATCTCTTCCAGGGTATAACCGAGCATTTCGGCCCATGTGCCATTGACGATCATGGTTTCCGAGAGCAGATCCACATCCCAGAGACCGAGGTTGCCACCTTCCAGGGCCAGACTGAGTCGTTGTTCAATCTGGCGGCGCTCTTCGACCTCCCGCCCCAAGCGATGATTCCACTTCAGGACCGCAGCCAAAACCAGTATACCCAAACCCATACCCAGCAGTGATTGCCAGAGAGAAAAGGGGGAGCTGCTCAAAACAGCGCCCATTTCTGGGTCGTCGATAGCGTAGAGGGTGCGCACCCTGCCGAACTCGGACAGGAGCAGAGCGAGGAGGGAGAGCCATGGCAAACGGGGAGAGGGCATCAACCCATTTTGAGGCAACAGGGTTCGCTTCAACGTCGTTTTTTCTCCTCGGCGAGACGCTGGGCGAGGCTGTTTTGGTAGAGGGGCATCACTTCTGCGAGGGTCGCCTGATTTTGTTCGATACGGGTATCATCGCTGGGATGGGTGGAGAAAAATTCGGGGGTATTTTGTTTATTTTTGTGAGCCTCTTCTTTGAAACGGCCCCACAGTTCGACCGCTTTTTGTGGGTTATAGCCTGCCATGGCCATAAAATACATTCCCATGCGATCGGCTTCTGATTCATGCAGGCGGCTGTAGGGCAACAGTACCCCATAGGTGGCAGCGGCGCCAAAGCCTGCTGCCAGCAATCTGGCTTTATTTTGATCAGAGGCGGAGCTGTTTTTGGTCATAGCCCCGGCGGCGACGGCGGAGACGGCAGCACCGGCCACTGAGGCGAGTGCTTGTTGACTGGCGCGTTCGCTGCCATGTTGGGCGATGGCATGGGCCACCTCATGGCCAAGGACGGCGGCCAACCCCTCTTCGTCGCGTGTGAGAGGCAAGATGCCGGTGTAGACGACAATTTTGCCTCCTGGCATGCAGAAGGCATTGGGGGTTTTATCCTCATCGACCAGGGTAAACTGCCAATGATAGCCTGCCAGAAGCTGTTCTTGATGGCGTTCTTGCAGATAGCGTTCCACGGCATGTTGGATACGGCTGCCGACCTGTTGCACCATTTGTGCTTCACGGCTGCCCCGAATGACTCGAGCGGTTTTCAAAAAATCATCATAGGCACGCGCTGAATCGGCGATCATTTGGCTGGGGGGGATGAGAGCCAATTGACTGCGACCGGTAAGTGGGACGTTTTGGCAGGCGCCGAGCAGCAGCACCAGGGTACTGGCGGCAAGGAGAGTATGGCGCAGCCGATGCTTGGTGCGGTTGCGGGAAAAGAGCGCGGTGGTTGTCATTGAGTCACTCCCAGAAAGTTGGATAGAATCAACGCAGTCCCAGGTCAGGGATGGCATCCACCACCACACGGGTACCAGAGACTATTTTCAAGATATCGCCGACGACCCGCAGCAATCGATAACCGTTTGCCACTGGACCCAGTTGTTGCAGCAGCTCGGCTGGCAGTGATTCGGAGGGTAGATCGGCTGGTAACGGATAGCCTTTGTGCCATTTTTTAGCCTGACCGGGAGGCAGGCAGCCATTATTTTTTTTAGCCAGACCGGGTGGGCAAGGGCGAGCACCTGGGAAGGCGCTACTATAATATTGCCGAACGATCTCCACCTGTTGTTCGTTAAAGTGGCGAATGGAGGGTTCAGGCTGTTGCGGGGTTGGCCGACTGGGACGATTTTCTGAATCTTCTTGATTATGTTTGCCTTTGCCAGCCCAGGGAGGTGGATCGGCATGCAGAGGGTAAACAGAGCTCAGGAGGAGCAAAACAGACAACAGCAGGCAAAACAGACGAGGCATAAAGCATATACTCCGAAGATTGTTCAATGCTGTTCGGTTAGGGCACTCTATTGCAGATAACCGCTTTAATTTATCCTATGGAACGGATAAAAGCAATTTTTCGTAAGCTGAGGAGGCAGAACAGATTGACCTGCAGGCACTCATCGAACAGGGAAACTACAATTTTGAGCTGCCTGCAGATAAGCCAGCAAGGTGGCCTGCCGACTGGTTGCCTGTGAATAGGAGGAGTGAAGATGCAGGTCGGCAATCCAGGTGTTTTGTGCAGGCAGAAGGCTCCGCTCTGGAGCGGAAAACGGGCTCCAGAGCGGAGGAAAAGAGGGGTTTACCACCAGTTCCAGGGCATCCAGCCGCTATTCCAGGGGGAGCCACCCCAACCACCGGGATAACCGCCCCAACCCGGATAGCCATAGTAGGGATAACCGCCCCAACCCGGATAGCCATAGCCCGAATAAGGATAATAGCCACCCCAACCCGGATAGCCATACCCATAATAGGGATAGCCGCCATAGGGAGAACCCCACCAGGCTTCTGAGCTGCTGGGAACGGCCATATTGGCGATACTCAACAGGCCGGCGATGAACAAGGCGATAACCGTTTTGCGGATCATGTAATAACCTCCCTATTGAAAGTGATGTTGGTACAAGTCGATGAATAAGTATTCAGGAGCCCTGCGGGAAGATGTGCAACAGTACGAAGGGGTGCCGAAACTGCCAGGAGATCCAGGTCGCAGCATCCGAGAGGGCCTCTGAGCTTCACTATAGCGGAAATGATGGCTTTTGCCAAGCATGACTTTGCAAGATTAGCGGAATTATGCCAGATTGAGACGGTTCCACAGGCTTTGCAACCGTTGTTCGCGACCGCTGGCCCGACGATAACTGTGATAGCGCAGAGAATTTTTTTGATAATATTTCTGGTGATACTCTTCGGCGGGCCAAAAGGTGCCGATGGGGATGATTTCGGTGACTATCGGCTCTGGGAAGGGTTTATGGTGTTCCATCCAGGTCAGCGAAGCCAGTGCCTCCTGCTCTTGTGCGGGGGAGTGATAAAAAATGGCGGTGCGATATTGGCTGCCACTGTCGCAAAACTGCCGGTTTTTGGTGGTAGGATCGATATTGAGCCAGAAGCGTTGCAGCAGCGCTGTATAGGAGATCAATTGCGGATTGAAAGCCACCTGAACCACTTCGGCATGACCGGTTTGTCCACTGCAAACCGCTTCGTAGCTGGGATTGTCCAGACTCCCCCCCGCATAGCCGACAGTGGTGGAGAGCACCCCTTCGAGCACATCAAAGGGGTGTTCCATACACCAGAAACAGCCACCGGCAAAGGTGGCCAGTTGTGTGGTCGATTCTGATGACATGTAAACCTCCAAATGGCTAACCCTATTCTGTGCGGATTCATCCAGACTCCATGCGCCATCCTTACAAATAGAGGAAGGCATCTGCAAGAACTATTTCGTGGGTTGGCAAAGAATAGTCCCTGTATTGGCACAAAACCTCTCATCGCTTGCTGCCTAATGCGACAAATTGTTGCAATGGCTTTTGGCACAAAACATCTCATTGTTTGCCGCTTAATGCGACAAATTGTTTCACAAACTCCTGTCAAAATGTATCAGCACAAAAGCAGACGTTGCTTGCACAGCCCTCTGTTGAGGCCGCATTAACAATGTTTTGCTTGCAGCAGACAACTATGGAACAGGATATGCGTGTGCGAATAGGAGAAGGGATTCTTGTCTGTACTGCACTGTGCAGTAGATGAGCAAAATGAGGGAATAAGGTCATGCGCGCTTTGATCGTTGATGATGAGTCCATGAACCGGTTGTTGCTGGCACAAATCCTCAAGCCGTTTGCAATGTGTGATCAGGCCATGGATGGTCAGGAAGCAATCGAACTGTTTAGCGCTGCCTGGCAGGAGCAGCAGCCCTATTCGGTTGTCTTGCTGGATATGATGATGCCTGTTCTCAACGGACGGGAGACTTGGCGGGCGATTCGTCGCTTTGAAGAGCAACAGGCACTCCCTGCCGAACAGTGTTGCAAGGTGGTGTTAATTACCGCTTTGGATCTGCATCATGATGAAGTAAACGACTTGGTCAAGGATCCTTTTGCCCGCTATCTTGCCAAACCAGTACGCAAGGCTACTCTTGTTTCCATATTCCAGGAGTGGGCACTCCTCTCTTGAAAACGGAGGCAGGGTTTTCGCTGCGGCTGAGAGGTTGTGTCGATTCCAGTGCTGTGTATCCGATAGTGCCACAAGAAGGAAAAGAAAAATGGTTCAGCCACGACAAATTGTATGTCCCACATGCAGCGCCGTCAATCGTCTGCAGGCAGAAAAACCGCTGTTGCAGGGACGTTGTGGCCGCTGCAAGGGAGGGCTGTTTTTGCGGGAGCCGCTCAACCTGACTATGGAGAGTTTTGAACGGCATTTGGAAAACAGTGAGATTCCTTTGCTGGTCGATTTTTGGGCCTCCTGGTGTGGACCATGCAAAATGATGGCGCCGATTCTGCACCAGGCAGCAGGCAAACTGGAGCCGTTATTGCGTATCGCCAAAGTGGATACCGATGCCGAACAGCTTTTGGCCGCCCAATACTCTATTCAAAGCATTCCCACATTGATTCTTTTTAAGCAGGGTCAAGAATATGGGCGGCGCTCTGGAGCGATGACTCTTTCAGCCCTGCTGGAATGGCTGCAAAAGAGTATGTAGAATATAAGCTGCATTCTACACAGTTCTCTCTTTTCTTCGTTTTGATCAGGGATAGCCCTCCTCATGTTGGTGATCCTCTCTCCGGCCAAAACTCTGGATGAAACGCCAGTTCAGTTGCCAGTAGCCTCCAGTACAGCCCATTTTGCTGCCGAAGCCTGGCAATTGGTCTCTCTGTTGCGCCAACTGGATCAAGACTCATTGGCCGCATTGTTAAAAATTAGTCCCGCTCTGGCCGAGCGCAATCGGCAACGCATGCAAAACTTTTCCCCGACACCCAGCGCGAGTGTGGGCAAATATGCCGCTTTGCTCTATCACGGGGATACCTACGAAGGGCTGCAAGCGGCGCGATGGCAAACAGAGGATTGGCTCTATGCACAACACTCTTTGGTCATAGTTTCAGGATTGTATGGTCTGCTGCGTCCCCTGGATCGGATTCAACCCTATCGTTTGGAGATGTCTACCCGTCTGCTCAACGCACGCGGCAAGGATCTCTATGCCTTTTGGGGAGAGTCTCTGCGTCAGGTTTTGACGCAATGGGCGGCAGGGCGTCTGCTGGTCAATCTCGCCTCCGAAGAGTATAGCAAGGCGCTCTCTGGTTTGCCGATGTTGACCCCGGTGTTTCAAGAGCAGCGTGCGCAAAAGCGGCAGGTGGTGGGTCTGCTGGCCAAACGGGCGCGGGGGCGAATGGCCAGTTGGATCATGCGCCAGCGTTTGCAAGAGCCGTTGACGCTGCAGGAGTATCAGGAAGAGGGCTATTGCTACCGGGCAGATCTTTCCAATAGTGAGCGCTGGTATTTTGTGCGTGATGGCTAGGCTTGTTGCAGCGAGGCAGTCACGCAATCTCTATTCACGGCTCAGTCAGGGATAGATAAACTGAGCCACCTCAAGCAGTTCACCGGGACGACGCATCGGGATGGTAAAGCTGCGTTGGCTTTCATCGGCAGTACCCTCTTCACGAACAATGGTGACAGTGGCCACGGTAATCGCTGTTTGCGGGGTCGGTTGTTGATCATCCCCGCCACCCCCATAATAGTTCAGATAGACCAGATAGAGGCCAGGGGGTGGGGCCGGATGGGAGAAGATCTCCGGCCCATAGCCAGTGGTGACATCCACATCCAGGGCGCCGCCACTCTGCACGCTGCGTTGAAAATAGGCACAATGCTCACCAAGGGGGGTGATGACATGCAGATCCAGATCGGTACCAGGAGTATCCCAGGAGAGCAGAATGCGCAAGCGTGGCCGCATTTGTTCGGCATAGGCTTCATAAAACTGGCGCCGCACCTGTTGTTTGCCATCCGGGCTGCGAATCTCCACACTGTTGGAGCCGTTACCAAAGAGATAGGGTCGCTCAAAGCTGCCATCAGGATGAATCTGTAGCGGCATTGGTACACCATTGACTACCAAACGCCAGGGCTCCTCTTTTTGCAGCAAGGAGCTGGCAATACGGCCACGAATCAGCGCAGCTTGTCCCTTTGGGCTGGCAAAAAGATCGTTCTCCTCCTCGCTGTTGACCCCGCTGGCCGGATAGCTCACCTTCATGGCGCTGACTGGCTCCTCACCGGCGCCATTGCGCCAACCGCCACTGGGTCCATCCAAGACAAGCGGTTGCGGCAACTGCTCCTGCAACGAGAGATTGCGCTGTTGATAGGCCAGTTGCAGACACTGCACATCCAGACAGCGGTTACGGCTTTCACGCAGCCATTGCAATTGCTGTTTGCGAAGTATCGCCTGCTCTTCGGGATGTTGCATCTGACTGGCAAGCAGCCGTTTGTAGCGCTCCTCCAACAGCGTATCGGCTGCAGAGAGCTCTGCATCCTGACAGATCCAGCGCTCCACTGCAGTGGCTGCCTGGGCACAGGAAAAACCGGCTGTCTCTCCCTGAGAGGGCAGCAACAGCAGGCCGACGATAACCATCCAGCGCTTCATGGTGGGGGTTCTCCTAAAATCAAGGCGCGGGCCAATTGTTCGATAAACGCTTCGTTACGGCTGTTGGGATGGTGGCGAAAGAGCAGATGCAGATATTCGTGCGCCAGCGACAGATAGAGCTCCTCTTGGTCAAGGGGTGGCAGCCAAATCTGCCCATGACGGCTGTGGGGCACCCCTTGCGCCAGGCGGCAGATGGTGACTGCTGGTGGCTCTTCGATTCCGGGATAGCTGTGCAGTTGCCGTCGCCAGTGGACTGCCTGTTCTTGCAACCAGAGCTGTAGAGTGGCATCAGGCCGACAGGGGGTTGCCTCAGCCAGAGCCGCTCCAGTCCATGACAGGGACAGCAGCAGAAGAGTCAGCATAGGCCACGCTTGGCTCTGTTTCATCTTTTTATCGCACACTCAGGCGCATCCCCTGTTTACTGCTTGCCCATGCCTCTGGATTATACATGGAAAAATAGCGCACCGCTGGCACCTGCAAGCTGCCCTGGAGCGGCATCCGAATAAGATGATGCAGAATCCGTTTTTCGGCAGCAGCAGTACTGCTTCCCAAGACTGGTATGGGTACGATATAGCTCTCTGCCCGGTTTTCGGCTCTGCTCTCGCTCAGCATCAGCGGTTGCTCATCCTTGGTGAGCCCAGTCACCGCCATCCCCCAGGTGAAGGGCTCTCGTTCGCCACCGGGGGGTAAGGGCACCTCCAACAAACCATAGCGGTATGTTCCCCCTTTGCTCTCCAAAATGATTTGATCCAAATAGAGATCCTGGGCGGATAAAGGTTGATCCGCCGCAACAGGTTGGGCGCTAAAGAGGGTTTCGATTGGGTTGTCAGAATAATAGTCGGGTGTGGGACGATCGGTGAGCGGAGTCAGACGATACAAGCGCCGGGTGATGGTAATGGGCAGGGTTGGTTTGCCACCGCTGGGTCGTTGATAACGCACTTGCGCCTGCCAAGAGGGGGGAGGAGTTTGATGCAGTTGCAGGGTATGGGGTAGAGCGCCTGCTTTCTGCGGCCAAATCCAGGAGTAGTGACCAGGCAGCTTTTCAGTGCGCAGCCAAGGAGCCTGCAGAGCGATTTGCGGGGTGCTGGATGGTTCTGGAGCAAGCCAGCGTTCCAACAACAACAGAGTGATTGCCCGATCGATGGTGGGGGAGTCTGCGGCTACCTGTGCGAGCAGATCTGCCAAGAGATCACTGGGGGGAGTCTGCTGGCTGGCAAAGCGATTTTTATGATACAAGCGGAGTGCTTGTGCCAACACAGATCCCTCTTTTTCCATACGTGGCAGGGCAAGCTCTGCGGCCTTGTGCAATTCTGGCAGGCTGGCTGAGGGTTGATTGAGCAGCAGATCCAGCAACAACACGCTCACATCCAGAGCCTCACCGCTTTCGGGATTGCCGAGCACCATTCCAGCTTTGCCGCTGCCATAGAGTGTTGGCTTGGTCTGTTTGAGGAGCTTTTTGGCCACCCCTTGAGCCATGTTTTGTATCGGTAAGCCCAGATCCTGGGCAAACCAGAGGGTTAAAGCCTGGAGCAGGAGGGGTTCCTCTGCCATGCCTTTGCGGATCGTATCCAGCAACTTGTACCAATGATTGGCCGGTACCGTGATGGCGAGTGCCTGCAGGGCCCGCGCTTCGGCAGCATAGGCATAGGCAGTAAAAAAGGGGCTGCCTTTGCCCTGATCACCCCACCAGGCAAAACCAGCCTCAGGACCGGCCATCTGTGCCAGACGCAGGCGTTGATTGGCGATTCGATTGCGCAAGGGTTGCAACTGCTCGGCAGGGGCGCCATTGTGGCGCAAAGCCTGATAGGCCATGGTGAGAGGAAGCAGACGGCTGGCAGTCTGTTCGGCGCAGCCATAGGGATAGTCTATCAGATCACTGGCTAGTCGCCACCACTGTTGGCTGCCTGTGTTGCCCAAAAAAACCTGCACCTCTTGGGCATTGGCAGGCAGGGTGAGAGGAGTGGTTTCTCCCTTGAGTGGCAAGATCAGTTGTTCACTGCTGCTTGCGGTGTGCGGCAGCAGGGTGATCGGAATTTCCAGTTGATCGATCATCGCCCCATCTGCCAGCAGTGCCGCATGCACTGTGCTCTCTTTGTCGATGGTGAGCGGCAGTGGCAAGGGATTGCTGCCCGGCTGCAGGGTCAGGGAGCGCTGCAGCTTGTCGCCAGCAGTTTGTAGCCGCAACTGCACCTGCAAGGGAGTGGAGCGATTGTTGTAGGCGGTCAAGATCCCTTGCACCCGGTCGCCCTGACGGAAGCGGGTGGGGGCGCTCCATTTTAAGTAGGCAGCTTTGTCGGCCACAAGGGGGGCGGTTTGTTGCCCGACCAGACCATTGGAGGTGGTGGCGCGGGCGGTGATGCGCCAACGGGTGACGGCATCAGGCAGAGTAAAGCGAAAATGGGCTTTGCCGCTGCTGTCAGTGGCCAGGTGTGGCAACCACAAGGCGGTATCGATATTTTCCCGGCGCGGGCGTTGCAACAGCTTGCTGGGACGGCGAAAGCGGCTTTCTCCCTCTGTTTTGCTGGCTGTGACCGCCTGGTCATAGGTATAAAATTGCAGACTGGAGCTGGTGCGCACCTGATTGCGTCGCCAGTGGCCAAAAAAGTCGCGAATATCAGGAGCCAACTCTGTCTGCAACAGATATACCGCCTCATCGACGACACTGACGGTAAGATGGGCAGCAACAGGTTGTTCTCCCTGGTGGGTCGTCACCTCCACTTGCACCGTTTCACCGGGTTGGTAGCGTTCGCGGTCGCTGTGCAGAGCAATGGCAATCGGCTCATTATCGATACGAATGCCTTTGTTTTGGAACAGAAAGCTGCCCTTTTCGATCATCAACACCGAAAAAACCCGTTGCGGCTGCATCTGAGCATCGATGGGGATCTCCACCAGCCATTGTTGATCGTTGATGCGCTGCCGACGCAACCATGCCGCTCCTTTGCTGAGCAGGGCGACCTGATGCACCTGTTCCTGTTCCAAGGTCAACAAGGCTTCGCGCACTGGGGCAGGAAAGGTGATCAGCATTTGCACACTTTGACCTACCTGATAGCGTTGCCGGTCGCTATGGATGACAATAGAGCCTGTGGGGGCTTGCAGGCCGTTGCCGGAGACCCAGTGATTGCCGGAACCGATCACGCTTTCCTGGGCATCAAGAAGCTGGATGGCGTAGGAGCCGGGTTCGCTAAAGCGAATGCTGAACTGTTCACCTTGGATAGTGCCCTGCTGTTTGCTTTGATCTTCGAGACGGGTCGCCGACCAACGCACCGCTTCCCCGGCGGGAGAGGGGAGGCGTTGAACAGTAAAGGCAATGCTTTCTCCTGGTTGTGAAAGCTGTCGTGCCGAGTGCACAAGATAGTGCGGGGTGGCCGCTTCAATACGGATGGTTTTTTGGGTGCTGACCCGGGAGGAGGAGCCATCGCTGCCGACTACACGCAGATAATAGAGGCTGGGCGTGTTGGCGGCAGGCAGGCTGAAGCGGGCTTTACCGTTATCATCGCTTTGCAACACTCTGTTTTGCAGCAGGATGGGAAAACGTCCTGGGCTGTTGGCTTCGTTTTGGGCATAGCTTTGCGCCTGGCTGCGCAGATTAAGCTCCAGGTTGAGAGCTTTGATGGGTTGACCACCCGGCTGCAAGGCACGAATGGTGCCGTGCACGCTTTGACCGCTTTGATAGCTCTCCTGATCAAAGAGAATTTCCAATTCATAGTGTGGCTTGCTGAAACTTGCCACCCGGAAGGAGGCGGTATAGGGCTCATTCTGGTAGGTAAAACGCAGGGTATAACCGCCGGCGGGGGCCTGATCGGGCAGTTGAAACTGGCCATCGCCACCGGTTTGTGGATCCAAATGAAAAGTAGTGCTTTGTACCGGGTGTCCTTGTGCATCGAGCACCAAGAGTGGAATGGGACCGGCCTGCAGGGGTTGCGATTGGTTTGCCTGTTGAAAATGGCGTCCCAGCAGTTTGAAACGGACGGTATCACCGGGACGATAGAGGGGGCGATCGGTGAAGGCATAGAGATGTGCAGAGTGGATTTCACTATCAAAATAGATATTTTCTGCCACCACTACTCCGCCATTTTGATCCACTCCCAACAGATAGGCCCGTTCTGGGCTGGGGCGGCTAAAGGTGGCGATGCCATCGCTGTCGCTCTTGCTCTCTTCCAGGATGCCAGTTCCATCACCCAGCAGCAAGCGGACGCCAGGGATGGCCTGCCCTGTGCGTTTGTCGGCGGTCCAGACCACTGTTTGCTGGCCGGATGTTTTGCTGATGGCCAGCGTGTCAGCCACAAAAAGCAGGGTAGTGGCACGAAATTTTCCCAACAAGCCTTCCACCAGATAGAGTCCCGGAGCAAGCTTGCCCAGGGGCAGGCGCACGTTGCCTGGGCGCTTTTCGCTGATGTTGTGGCTGGAGCCCTGGAGTTCGATGCCAGCCCCAGCCGCAGGGATGGGTTCTGCTTCCCAGAGGGGATAGCGAAAACGGTGCAGGAGCGGTAAACCACTGATGGGTTGATATTGCGGATGATCGGCAAATTCAGTGACATAGCTGTGCGGAGGGGCTTGGCTGAGCAGAGGAACCTGAGTGACCACTTGCGCACGGGCTTCGGCGGAAAAGAGGCGTTGCCAGGCCAGACGGGATTTTTTATACCAGTGATCCCAGACATAGTGAAGAGCGTTGGAGAGCCCTTCGCCATCATAGCGACCGGGTTGTTGCACCCGGTGCAGATTGCTTTGCCGGCGCAAAAAATCGAGAGGATCGTTGATGCGGTATAACAAAATATCGATGCCCTCATAGCGTTGCAGAGCCTGAGCGGCTCCTTCCAGGCGTAAGGTAGCCTCTTCATCGGGGGTGAAGCTGCTGTCGGCGAGCAGAAAAAAGGTAGCCCCTTTGGCCAATTGATAGTTGCTGGCGGCAATTCCTGGCAGGCTGTTGGCATGGCCAGGGAGGGTGCCGAGCAGGCTTAGGGCGAGAGAAATGAGAATGAATAGATGCCGAGAAAATTGGCATTTTCTTCGGTAGGTTGCCATCGGCTGTCCTTCCAAGTAAGCAGATCCGGCCATAAAATGCGGCGCATACCATTATCATTGCGGGAGTGGCTGCCCCGGTGGTAGGCAACACCATCACCCAGCCAGATCATCAGATGTTGGTCATCGCCCTGATCATAAAAGAGTAGGTCACCGGGACGCGCCTGCACAGGGTTGCGGCTGACAAAGCGGCTGTTTTCCTGAATCAGAGCCAGAGCGGAGACATAGCTCTCCTGTTGCCCTTCGGCGCTTCGCCAGCGTTTTCCCAGTTGTTCCTGCTCGGCAGTAAGAGCCAGTTCTGCCGGAAGTTTGGCCTGCAGTAGTCCTGTGCTGTGCCGCCACTGGTAGTCGTGGGGACGGAGAGATTCGTGAACGGCATAGCGCACCAACCCGGCACAATCGCGTTGTACCCAGCGCGGGGAGGGGCCCTGGCGCAGTTGTTCGCTGACGATACGCACAAACCAGGCACGAAAAAGCTCCGATTGCGCCGGGGAGAGGGTGGCGAGGGGGCTGCGTTCGTTGGCGAAGCAGGCAGGGGAGAGCAGGAGCAGCAGCAGAATCAGTAGGTGAACCATGAAACATTTTCCCAAGTTTTAGCCTGTTGCGGGGTATGCAAGGCCAATGGTGCTGCATTTTCGAGCAGGGAGAGGCGGGGCAGCAGCCGTTGTTGGACGCTGTGACGAAACACCTTTTCACTTTCCGGGGGGAGGCTTTCCAAAAGCGTGCGTTGCAGCAGGGTAGCCAGTTGCGGCGGTTGCAGCAGCAGAGAAGCGGCTGATTGTGCGGGCAGTTGGGCGGCGACGTTGGGATAGCGTTGCTCCAGCAGGGCCAGAGCCCGTTCGGCGAGCAGGGGGTCAGGAGTAAAGATCAAGGTTTGTCGGCAGAGGGCCAAGGTGGCGAGCAGATGGCCCTGGGGATGATTGGGGGTAGAGATTCCGTGTGCTGAACGAAGCATGCGGCGCCAGATCCGACCTTGTGGGCAGCTCTCCTCTACGACTGGTTGCAGGGGAGGGGGTGCTTTTTGGCTATCGCGTTGTGGTACAGGCGAGCCGATGGCGCGAGAGAAGAGGTTACCCAGGAGTGGCAACCAGGCAGCGGACTCCTGTTCCAGGGGCATGACCAGCAAGGGGGTATGCAGGGCGGAGTCGCCATACCAGCAGAGGGCGGCTGGAGGTTTGAGGGCGGTCAGCAGAGAGGGTAATTGGGGATCATCGCTCCAGGGGCGCAGCAGCTCCAGCAGGCGGGCTGGCTCGACGGGCAGGGCCAAACAGAGGGCTGGGAGGGCAGGGACGCGCTGCCAGAGCTCAGTTGCTGCCGGGATGGGGGAGCGAGCAAGCATCTGGGTCTGCCACTGCTGGCCATCATAATGGAAGCGCAGGGCCTGCAGGGAGGGAAAAAAGTGTTGATAGCCGAAGGAGAGATACTCGGTACGGATGGTGAGGGCATGTTTGCCGCTGAGAGGGGGCAACTGCAGGCTACTGCCCAGGGAGTGCTGTGGGAGATGGTGCAGAAACAACTGCAGCGCGGGGGCGCGACTGTTTTCTGCGGAACTTTCCAGCAGTGTGGGGGAGTTGCTGATGAGCAGTTGCTCACGCCAGGTTGTGAAGTAGAGGCTGCTTTTGCGTTGCAGTTGTAGCCGGTGGAGGGTGAGGGTTTGGCCATCGGGCAGGGTGAGGGTGCCCTGTTCTTGCAGTTGCCGGTCGGAGGCGGCGACTTTGGCCAGTGGTTGCAGCAGGCGCGCGGCGACTCCTTGCGGCAGGAGCAATAGATAATCCTTGAGTTTGCCATCCTTGTTTTTCCAGAGGGCCAGTTGTGCCGGGCTGTCGAGAAGATGGGCAAGGAGGCTTTCATCCCAGGAGAGATGGTGTTCATAGGCGATACGGCGCAAGGTTCCTTCGAGGCTGAGACGGGTTTCGTTTTCCTGGTAGTAGAAGAGAAAATCTTCGGAGAGCAGTTGGCTGAGAAAGGGTATGCGCAACAAATCGCGAGGCAACTGGCTTAAGGAGCGGCTTTGGATCAAGAGATCCGGGTGGAAGAGAGGATCCCCTGGGATGGGTTCGCTGAAGGGCGGATCGAGTGAAGCAACAGGGGTAAAGCGCCACCAAGCCAGGGCAAGGAGCAGGCCAAACAGGCCAAGAAAGAGGAGAGCTTTATGACGCATGCGCGTTTCTTGTTTGGGTAGGAATCAGTATCTGATCCATGTGACCGAATTTTGTCTCTTCAGGATACACACGCTGACCAGGATGTTCAAATATTTTGCAATGGGTACAGATCTTTCTGTGTGGGTGCGAGTGGATTGTGTTGCTGCTTGGGTCGCTCAGTTTATCAGCAGATTTTGCCGTACTATCCGTTTCTTGAATGCCAGAGCAAAACTCTCTATCATGAGCTTCTGCTAACGTAAGGCAACCCCATTTATGTGGATAGTTATGCTTAAACAATTGACTCTGAAAAATGTGGGACCAGCTCCTTTCATGGAGCTCCATTTTAGTGATCGCTTGAATCTGTTGACTGGAGACAATGGGCTTGGGAAAACATTTCTTTTGGATGCGGCTTGGTGGGCATTGACCAGAAGTTGGCCTGCTGAAGTCAATACCAAGTTGAGTTCAGGAATGATGGCCAAACCACATGGTGAAAAGTGGGAAAGAGCCGTTATAGAGTTCTCTTTTGCAACTAATAGTGGACCAGTCCAGGGTGAATTCCATTTTGACCACAAACATCAAGACTGGAATGGTAAGTACTGTGTTCCTTTTTCAGGATTGGTATTTTACGCACTGGCCAATGGCAGTATGGCTCTGTGGGATCCAAATCGGACATCATTACATAGACCAAATATGGTTTGGAATGGCTGGGATCCGCATCATCGTCCCCCAGCTTATGTATTTAATTCTGAAGAGATTTGGAATGGTTTGCATGACAGTTCTGGCAAGCGACTGTGCAATGGTCTGCTTGCAGATTGGGCAGGATGGCAGAAGGAACATGGCGCGACAATCAAGGCGTTGGCAAATATTCTTTCGACATTGGCCCCGTCTGCAGATGAAGGGATGACCATTGGCGATTTGAGCCGCATCAGTTTGACTGATGTGCGGGATATACCTACGTTGAAGATGCCATACGGGCAGGAGGTGCCTGTTTTGTATGCCTCTTCGGCGATTCGTCGCATACTCTCTCTTTGTTATCTTCTGGTATGGGCATGGCAGGAGCACAGCCACGCATGCAAACTGCTTGGCGAACCCATGGCCAAGCGGTTTGTCTTTTTGATTGATGAAATAGAAGCACATCTGCATCCAAAGTGGCAGCGCAGCATTATCCGTTCGCTTTTGCATATGGCAAATGAGGTTGCTGTCCTGTTTCCTGGTGTACAGGTACAATTTATCATTACCACACACACCCCTCTTGTGCTTGCCTCCATGGAACCATTTTTTGATGCAGTACAGGATAAATGGTTTGATATTGATCTTCTTGCCGACAAAGATGGCACTTTCCTGGTGCAATTGAGTGAACAGCCATTTATTCGCAGGGGAGATGCCAGCAACTGGCTGACCAGCAAAGCTTTTGATTTGCAGAGTGGCTGTTCTCTGGAAGCCGAAGAGGCTTTGGCAGAGGCTTCTGCATTGCTGAGCAGAGAGTCGGTTACGATTGCTGAAGCAAGAGGGATGGAAGAGAAGTTGCGGATGGTATTGGGTGATACCGATCCATTCTGGGTTCGCTGGCGTTTTATACTGGAGAAAAAGGGATTACTGTCATGATTCCCGTCTCTCCTCAATCCGAACCGGCACAGTTTAATAGTACAGTACGGCAAAAAGGCTTGGCCTATTTACACAAGAGAGGTTTGGCGTTGGATAAACCGCTACCACCAGGGACAACAATCGAATCCTATTGGCGGAGCTCTTTGGATGATTTGTACCGATCATATCAGGGTACTTGCGCTTATTTGGCTGTTTATTTTGATAGAGGTATAGGAGCTGCTTCGGTGGATCATTTTGTCGCCAAATCCAGTTTGCCTGGATTGGCTTATGAATGGAGCAACTATCGGTTGGCCTGCTTGGCGATGAATAGCAGGAAAAACAGCTTTGATGATCTATTGGATCCCTTTACGTTAGAGATTGGTTGGTTTCACTTGGAACTGTTGCAGGGGCGTATTTTTCCTAACCCGCACCTTACTTCCACACAGCAAGAGCAAGTGCAAAAGAGTATCAAGCGTTTGGGACTGGATGACCCGTTGTACAATGCGTTGCGCAGAGGACATTATCAGGATTATATCAATGGTGACTACACTGAACGATATTTGCAAAAAATATCTCCCTTTGTCTGGATGGAAGCACAGCGTCAGGGTTTGTTATAACATGCAGGATTAAACAATCTGCTGTAAAAGATGGAACTATTGGCTGTTGTCATGTCAACTGATCCAACCTATGCCTGTAAAACAATTGCCGATTTGGGAATGGCAATACAGGGCAGGCAATGTCCCGGTTGTGCCTGGTTGAAGGCGAGGGGGTGGTGTGTCACCTCTCCTTGCAGGAGGGGGAGTTCGCACACCCCGCAATTGCCTGCCCGGCAGCCAAAGTCAAGAATAATGCCTTGTTCTTCAGCGGCCTCCAGGAGGGAGGTATGATGGGGGTGCCACACAAACTTTCGTTGTGACAGTGCCAGGGTGATCTCTTGGGCGGCGTGAGTTGCCAGCTCTGGTGGCGAAAAGCGCTGCAAAGGGAGGGCAGAGAAGGCTTCATAATGGATCTGTTGTTCCGGGAAGCCGATACTTTGCAGTTCATTGAGCAGCTTTTGCATCATGGCTGTGGGACCGCAGAGATAGATCTGGCTGTTGCCCAGGTGGGCATAGTGTTGCAGATGGGCGAGAGAAAGATGGCCGGAGCTGTGAAAGTCATAACCCGGTCGATCCTCACGCAGAGGTTGACTGAAACAGAGATGCAGGCGAAAAGGCGGATGATTTTGGCGCAGAGTCTCCAAAAAGCTGCTGGCCACTCTATGCTTGCTGTTGCGCACGGCATGAAAAAGCTGAACAGGGCGCGGATCGTTGCTGGCATAAAGCTGATCGAGCATGGAGAGCATAGGGGTAATACCAATACCACCGGCAATCAGTAGCAGCGGTTTTTGCGTCTCTTGCAAGGTAAAGGTGCCACAGGGCATTTTGGCGGTGAGGATCTCACCGACACGGATACGGTGCAAAAAGCTAGAGGCCAACCCCGAAGGCAGAGCGGGACTATTGGCCGGGGGAGACAACCGTTTAATGGCAATTTGCCAATAATCCAGACCGGGACGGTTACACAGAGAATAACAGCGCAGCACGCTTTGGGCGCGGTTGTGCCGTGGATCGTTGATGGTCAGGCGCAACGGCAGATATTGACCGGGCACAAAGGGCGGCAGCGGGCTGGCATCAGCAGAGGTGAGGGTCAGCAGACAGATCTGTCGTTGCGGATCGGCAAACTCTTTACGGACAACAGAGAGTTGCAGTAACTCCTTTTGCAGGGAACAAGCAGACATGATAAAGGCTCCTGTGACCCATAACCAAGAGGCGAATCAGGAAGCTATGGGCAGATCAATTGCAATGTTATAGAGTAGTTTGGAACAATGAGAGCGGCTTTGCAACGGCTCAGCCGCTATTTTTGCCTTCGGCACGGTCACAGGGTAGTGCGAAGCAAAGGAACAATCAATTGACCAATGTGAGTATCTGTTGGGAAAAACGCTCCCCTTCACGCATAATTTCATCGAGCAGTTCATTGATTTGAGTGGGAGAGGGGGTAGGCAGAATGGCGGTAAACTCCAGTTGCGCACACAGTTGCGAGAGTCGATCGGCGCAGAAGGTGGCGGCGGTGCCTTTGAGTTTGTGGGCGAGTTGTTTGGTGAGGATGCGATTGTTATGACGACAGGCAGCGTTGAGGGCATCAAGACGCTCTGGAATGCTGACCAGAAAGTTGTTGAGGACACGTTTGAATCCCGTGCCAAGATCTTCTCGCATCTGTTGCAGAGCGATAAGATTAACCGTTTCACTGAGAGCAGACAGCTCCTGGTTTGGCTGCGAGGGTGGAGTGGTGGAGTCGGAATCGGAAAGATATTTGTGTTGAATATTTTCAATAAGATCAATCAATTGCTGTCTGCGTAGCGGTTTGCAATAGTGGTGATCACAGCCGGCCAGCAGGGAGGCTTCGGTCTCCTCTTTCATGGCGTTGGCGGTAAGGGCCACAATAATGGCGCGAGGCCATTGGCGTAGTGATTCCAGTTGCCGCATGCGTCGGGTGGTTTCCAGGCCATCCAGGACCGGCATCATGACATCCATCAACACCAGATCAAAGGGTTGGGTGGCAAAGAGTTGCAGAGCCTGCTGTCCATTACAGGCTTCGACGATATGATGCGACAAGGTTTCCAGATAGATCTGGATGAGCATGCGATTGTCCTCAACATCATCAACCAGCAAAATGCGCAAAGGGGGGGTGAGAGTCGCGGCAAAGGGTGCCAGTGGCGGAGAATCATTGGCAGCCTGAATGGGCGGGGTAAACTCATTGAGCAGAGTGACCGCAGGCAGGTGCAGCGTAAAGGTAAAGGTACTGCCCTGATCGGGGATGCTCTCCACCCAGATTTCTCCCCCCATCTTTTCCACCAATTGACAACAGATGTTCAGCCCCAAGCCACTGCCGCCATAGCGACGGGAGATGGAGTTTTCTGCCTGTGTGAAGGGCTGGAAGATGGTGTGCAGTCGATCTTCCGGGATGCCGATTCCGGTATCAGAAACAGTAAATAGCAATTGATTGCGTACCGATTTTTTTACCTGCAGGCTGATGGAGCCTGAGGCGGTAAATTTGACGGCATTGCCAATCAGGTTGAGGAGGATTTGTCGTAAGCGATTGTTGTCGCCGCGCACCAGTGCAGGCAGATCTTCGGCCAGTTGCAGGTGCAGTTCGAGCTGTTTTCCAGCGGCCAACTCTTTCATCAAGGCATGCTCTGCGTTGCCTGTTCGGCTGGGGAGAAGATCAAGGGCTCCAGGTGCAATTGACCGGCTTCAATTTTGGAGAGATCAAGGATATTGTTGATCAGGGCAAGCAATGTTTCTCCAGCCCGTTGTACGATTTCCAGACGTTGTCGATCCTGGGTGGCAAGGGTGGGAGAGTGGTTGAGCAGTTCACTCAAACCGAGAATGGTATTCAAGGGGGTACGAATTTCATGGCTCATGGTGGCCAGAAAGCGGCTTTTGGCTTTATTGGCCTCTTCTGCCTGAATTTTGGCAGAGAGCAGTTGTTGTTCGAGTGTTTTGCGCTCGGTTATATCGCTGACGATGCCAAACACACGTTGAATATGTCCTTGCTGCCATTCGGCACGACCTTGAATTTTTAGCCATTTGTGAGTCCCCCTGGCCGAGGTAAAGGGCAATTCCAGGTCATAGGGTTCACCGAGGGAGATGGCTTTTTGAAAGGCGAGCAGGATGATCTCTGCCTCGCTTTGGCCATAGAGTTGAATGGTTTGCAGATAGTCATTGGGATTAAATTGCAGATCAACCTCATAGATACGATAGATCTCTTCGCTCCAAAAGAGCTGCCCGGTAGCCAGTTCATATTCCCAGCCTCCGGTGAGGCTTAACTGCTGACTGCGATTCAGAAGTCGCCAATCGCGATTGGAGGAGGGGGGAGCTGGATCGTTTCGTATTTGGGAATCATACATGGTGCGAGACTCCGTGCAGAAGATCTGTATGGACAAAAAGAGTGATCAGATCCATATCCATCACGGTCGGAAGGCGGTGTACGAGCAGTCAGTTAATATCTAGATTGTTTTCTATTATTGCGAGAAATGCAAGGATAAAAATATATTTTTCATCAGAGATATTTTTTGGTCATAAAATGGCTATTTAGTGCTGTTCTGCCGGTTTTGTTTGTCGGCAAACAGGGTTTGCTCCCACAGCAACCGGGAGTGGTGACCGCCGCAGGGAGCTCCATAGTGACATGCAAGGGCAATTGGCTTGGAAAATGGTCCAGGGCAATCGCATTTGCCAATTTTCCCACTGTTGCCAGAAGCGAAATTGTGCATGTCGGGCGTCCGCCCTCCCAAAGTGTACCCTTTCAGGGCACAACTCTGTGCGGCGTGCGCGAATGCTTAAAGCTTCGCTTCTGTGAAACGCCGTAACTATTCACCACACAAAACAACTGCGGGTCCAGGGAGGGCACCTCCCTGGCCGGGTCCAGGGATGGAATCCCTGGGATTTTGTTTTTAA
>NZ_RXIU01000050.1 GCF_004217665.1 Candidatus Magnetaquicoccus inordinatus
GCGCGCCTAATGGAAGCAAGCTGTGCGGATTGGCGCGCATTTTTGCGCCAATTCGCACAGCATCCCCATGGGGGTAGAACTGGCGAGCCAACACGAACCTGAATAGTTACAAATAGCCGCCACAAATGCAGCTCCCTCTCCCTGACCAGGGATCAAGGTTTGGGAATCACCAGTTGACTCTTTTCTGTTCCCAAATACACTGCCAAAATTCGCACTGGCTCTTCCCCCTGGTTGGTGCCACGATGCCAATGGTCCATCGCTTCCATGAAAGCCATGCCAGGAGTAAAACAGCGTGTTCCCTGTTCGCCATAATCAATGGTCACCGCGCCGGACAAAATATAGGCGTACAAGGGAACACCATGCTTATGCCAAGCCGTCTTCTCACCCGGGGCAATGGTAACGATGGTAGAGGTGATCTGCAGTGCCGTGCCATCCGCCAGCAGCAGCGGCTCTCCCAATACACTCTGTGCCGTATGCAACAAAGGTTGAACCTGGCGATAGGCCTCTTCTGCCTGCACCAACCCTATTGCCAATAGCATAAAGAGGGCTGCGACCACCCCTTGCAGCAATTTTTGCATCTTCTTATTTCACTCAACAGTATCAGGCCGGCAACAACAGCTCCTGCCCAGCAGGAGCTGACACAAAAAATTCCCGTAATTTTTCCAACGCTCTCTTTTCCAACTGCCGTACCCGTTCCCGGCTGATAGCCAAACTGTGCGCCACACTATCCAAAGTTTGCGGCTCCTCCGCCAGGTAACGGGCCGTGACAATCTGTTGTTCCCGCTCATTCAAACGGGCAAAACCGCTTTGCAACAACCGCCGTATCCATTTTTGCCGATCCGCACTGAGCATCTGCATCTCCTGGTTGGGGCGATGATCAGGAATCTGTTCAATCCACTCCTCACCCTCTTCCAATAGAGGCTGGTTCAAAGATTCATCACTGCCAATCATCCGTCCATCCACCTCCAGAATGGTCTCTGTATCGGTGGCAAATTTTTCAGCCAGTTCGCTGGCCTCCTGGCGCGTGAGCAGAGCGGTAGAATCCTTGCTTTGCCGCAATTTAAAAAAAAGCTGCCGTTTCAAACGGGTGGTGGCAATTTTGACCAAACGCCAGGAGCGCAATATATAATCATGGATGGCAGCCCGAATCCACCAAATGGCATAGCTGGCCAAGCGGGCACCACGTTGCGGATCAAACTGTTTGACAGCGTGCATCAAACCTACTGTCCCCTCTTGCACCAAATCAGGCAAATTGAGACGATAATGGACATATTCCCGTGCCGTTTTGATCACCAAACGCAAATAGGCGTGCACCAGGCGATGTGCTGCCTGCAGATCATTGTTGCTCCGATAACGGGTTGCCAATTGCATCTCCTCTTCGGCACTCAAAACCGGGGCTTGCATCGCTTGATGGACAAATTGGCGAAATCCGTTCTCTTCAGTTTGCACAAGCGGAACAGTGACTGCCTGGCTGGCAACAGGAAAACGCATCATCAGAAAATCTCCCAGGAAAACAAGTCAATACCCTCAGGACACCCCTGCTGCTCCATTAGATAGGGTGACTTGGAAAAAGTTGCAAGGGGCTGTCCGGCATTTTTTTTTACCCCTTGCACCCCCCCATAATGACCCTATCTGCATGGGTAAGGAGGCGCACTGCAGCGACTCAATCCAATAAATCAGTAATCAACTTCGTGCAATGAGGAGAGTTTACCATGGCAATGCTTGTCAACTATGATCCCTTCCGCAATGTTCGGATGTTGCAAAACGAGATCAATCGCCTGTTTGATCGTGATTTTGACGATGCCAACAGCATGATGAGCCAATGGCCGTTGCGGGTGGATATTCGTGAAGAGGCCGATCATTTGCTGTTGTTGGCGGATCTTCCCGGTGTGGAACAAAAGGATATTAAACTGCATGTGGAAAACAATCAGTTGACCATCTCCGGCGAACGGAAGATGGAGGATGAGAAAAAACGTGACAGCTTCCATCGCATCGAGCGCATGTATGGCAACTTCAGCCGGACCTTTCAGTTGGGCAACAACACCAACCCAGAAAAAATTCAGGCAACCTTCAAAAATGGTGTCTTGGAAATTGTCTTGCCCAAACGGGAAGAGGCCAAACCGCGCTCGATTGAGATTCAGGTCCAATAACCGTCAGGGGGAATAGAGACATGAGCAGCCCGCTGGGCTGCTCATGCCAACAGATGCAGCAAACAGTCTGAGCAGGTTTTGCGGCAAACTGTTGGCAAATGAAGATCGTGCCCAGCCAATGGAGCGCCCCGCAGCAATCCTGATCACCACTTGGCTGTACAACCGTCACGGATCCATGCCGTAGATTTATTTATAAACTCTGCATGCTGCATACTATTTTTTTGATGGTCATCGGCGTCTGCTTGCGTTATCAATAATGGTTCAGCTTATGATGGATCGTTATTGAGGAAAAATGATGCCCCACTCTCGTCCCGACCATTTTTTTGGTCCCCTGAATGCCGAACAACAGGCATTTTTATTGGCCGACTCGGTGTTGACCCCCAGAGGCCGCAAAGTCGGCAAATTGGGCGCTCAAGCCAGCAGCCGCTTGCAGGAGATGCTGCCCCATTTGACAATCCCACAAACAGAGGATCGCTCCTCCTTGTTATACTCTTTGGCAGCCGATCCACAAAGCAGTCGTTTGATTCTGGAAATCGGCTTCGGCAATGGAGAGGCGTTGGCACAACGCGCCATACAACATCCCCAGGATCGCTTTATCGGAGTAGAGGTCTTTTCTGGCGGTGTCGCCGCACTCTTGCTGCGCATCCAAAAAGCGCAGATCAACAATATCCGCATTGCCAATCAAGGCATTCATGAAGTTCTGTTGTATGCCATTCCCTTGTTGAGCCTGGATCAAGTCTTGATCCATTTTCCCGATCCATGGCCAAAACGCGGCCATCATAAACGCCGTTTGTTGCAAAAACCCTTTCTTGATCTCTTGGCTGCGCGCATGTTGCCAGGCAGCCAGCTCAGTCTGGCAACCGACTGGCCCCATTATGCCGAGTGGATGCGCCAATTGCTGGAAACACATCCCGCCTTCTATCGCACACACGATACCCATCCCTTTGACCCACAACCCTCTGACTGGCTGGAAACCCGCTTTCAACGTAAAGCGCGCGCAGAAGGACGCGACACCTTCTACTTGACAGCGATACGCCGGGAGGGAGAGATCTATCCCATAGCGCAAATTGCTAATATTGCCAATAACTCTGCCAACCCTGCCTGAACCTGTTCAAAAAGACTTGGTTTTTGGTTGATAAGCTGCCATTATTAACCAGTCTGGGAATGTGTAGGTATGCCATCCTTCAGGACGCAACCGCTACCAGCGGTATCTGTGCTAAGTGTGTTTGAATACAAACAACCTGGCAGGCAGGTTGTTTGAGCGGGAGTTTGAGGAGAGAGCCATGTCCAGTCATCCTGCCCCACCTTCGGGGGCCCCCTCTTCTGCAGCCGTGTTAACTCTGTTATCCGGTTTTCTGCAAGGAACCCGTTATGAAGGCAACCTGCAATCCTTGCTGGTCTGCCGCCCCAATATCGAACAGGATCCCCCGGAAGCGGTCTTTACTGCCATCCTAGAGTCGATGCGCGCCAACAGCGACCGTGATCCGCTGACCGGGTTGCTCAACACCTCTGCCATGGAAGAGCGCTTGACCAGCGCTTTGGCCTTTGCCCGCCGTCATAACTCCAAAGTGGTACTGCTGACCATCGGCATCCTTGGTTTTCGTGATTTGCGCGACTCTTTGGGCCGCAAAAAAAGCGACTGGATTTTACAGTGGTTGGCGCAGCAACTGCGTACCGTGGTCCGCAAAGAGGATATTCTAGCCCGCGACCAAAATGAGTTTATCCTGGGTATGGCTGTTACCAAAGTCGATGATGTGGAGATCATCGTCAGCAAGTTGCGGGAAATTTTTAATACTCCCGTCCCGCACATGGAAGAGCATATCTTTATCTCGCTGATGATCGGGGCCAGCATCTATCCCAATGATGGCAGCAATGTCGATGATCTGATCGTCAAATCACAAACCGCCATGCGCCGCAGTCCCGGTGATTGCCAATATCAATTCTTTTCCGACGAAATGCAGCGCGGCGCCAAAGATCGCCTGCAAATGGTGCAGGATATTCGCGATGGCCTGGAGCATAATGAATTTGCCGTCTTCTACCAACCAAAAATTGATCTGCTGACCGGAACCATCCTCGGCTTTGAGGCCCTGGTACGTTGGCTGCGGCCCGGAAAAGGGATGGTCTCCCCTGGGATCTTTATCCCCGCAGCAGAAGAGAGTGGCTTGGTGGTTCCTCTGGGTATGTTTGTCTTACGCACCGCCTGCGCACAACTCAAAGAGTGGCATAATATGGGCTACATGCATCTGCATATGGCTGTCAATATCGCCTCTCAGCAGTTGCGTGACGAGGGTATTGTCCGTGTTGTCGAGGAGATCCTGACCAGTACACGCCTCTTTCCCGATCGTCTGGAGTTGGAAATCACCGAGTCCTCTGCCATGGTCAACGTGGAAAAAACCATTCAACTGTTGGCCTCTCTGCGCCAACGCGGCATCCAGATTGCCGTAGATGATTTTGGCACCGGTTATTCCTCGTTAAGCTATCTCAAACGCTTTCCCCTCACCACTTTGAAAGTGGATCAATCCTTCGTGCGCGATTTGCCCGGTGATTTGGACAGCCTGGAAATTGTCAATGCCATTATCGCCATGGGCCGCTCCCTGGGCTTCAAAACAGTGGCCGAAGGGGTGGAAACGGCTGCGCAAGAGGCCGTGTTGCGCACAGCCGGCTGCCATGCCGTACAAGGCTATCTCTATAGCAAACCGGTCCCCGCAGTCGAGATCACCCCTATTTTAAGCAAATCGTTTCGATAATTTTTGCATCCATCTGCATAAACAGGGTAATAGACAGTTTATTAAATAATATAAGTTATATAGAAACAAATACGCTCTCTGACCATCTGCAAGCAAAGCGCAAGTACACTCCAAGCAAGGCAACACAAACCAGGCAAACAGGCAGTACAAACAGCGCGGCATGGAATTGATGGCACCGCAGTGCTTGCTGTGGCAGTAGATGAAACAGATGGCAGCACTCGAGCCTGTGCATACATCTGCTGTGCAGCCCATGGGCGGCGTTGCAGGCTCATTCGCACTCGCAATCAGCTTGACAGCTTTTGTCGCCCATTCGCCTGCGCCTTGCCCATTTGCTTGCTTGCGACCATTTTTCACAAGCTCACTGCGCGGCTATCGCAAAATTATTGCCGGGAAGCCATCTCTGCTTGCGCCAGCAAGGTCATGACTCGACGCAACTCTTTGCCAAGCTGCCGGGTCTCTTCTCTGATCGGATCCAAACTCTCGCGAAACTCTTGAATAACTGCGCGTCGGGCCTCTTCCACAGATTTACCATTGGCCTCTGCCTGGGCGATAGCCTGGTTGACCTTCTCCCGCCGTTTGCTCAACAGTTGATGATATTGACGAGCCTTTTCATTAAAAGCCTCCTGATGCTGTTTGACGCGCAGCACCAGTTGCTCACTTTTACTTTTCCAATAGGACTTCGGGAAAAAATAGCGCTGCAAAGATTGCAGAAAACCATCACCTGCAAGCAACTCCGCTTCAATCGTGTTGTTTGTGGTAGCACTATTGCCGCAACCACTCAACAAAACAACCAGAAAAAGAATCAGCCATCTTTTGCCGGGATACCCGCCATGGGAAATCGTATCAGTCATTCCCACAGCAACCTCCCATGGTTATCGGGCCGCATATTCATTCAACTTATTGCGCAAGGTGCGAATGGAAATGCCGAGCAGCTCTGCGGCACGAGTCCGGTTACCATTGACCTCATCCAGAGTGCGAAAAATCAAAAACTCCTCCATTTCCCGCACCGTCGTGCCCACCGGCAAATGCAGCCGTTGCTTGTCTTCTTCATCCGCAAAACCAGAGGAGGAGTAGGAAGAGCTCACCGGGGGCTCATAGGGCTCTTGCTCTGCGCCATAGTGCTGCACCGTATTGCGATTCACACTGTTGAGCGGAACATCAATCATTAAATCTTCTGGCTGAATTTCCCGCCCTTCAGCCATCAACAAGGCGCGATGTATCACATTTTCCAATTCACGAATGTTGCCAGGCCAATCATAGCTCTGCAACGCAGCAATAGCCAAACTGGAAAAAGGAATATTGTTCCGTCCCAACTCGGCAATAAAACGCA
This sequence comes from Candidatus Magnetaquicoccus inordinatus, assembly GCF_004217665.1. GTDB lineage: Bacteria > Pseudomonadota > Magnetococcia > Magnetococcales > Magnetaquicoccaceae > Magnetaquicoccus > Magnetaquicoccus inordinatus. The sequence goes on from NZ_RXIU01000050.1 coordinate 6,228, forward strand.
CACGGAAATGTTCACTCAGTTGCAAAATATCTTTTGGACGTTCACGCAGGGCCGGCAACTGTACCGGAAAGACATTCAGACGATAGAAGAGATCTTCGCGAAACTTGTCCTGATCCACCCACTGACGCAGATCACGGTTGGTGGAGGCGACCACACGCACATCAAGGGCAATCGGCGAACGACCACCTACCGGATCCACCTCTCGTTCCTGCAAAACACGCAACAGTTTGGCTTGCAGGTTCAGAGACATCTCCGAGATCTCATCCAGAAAGATGGTCCCACCATTGGCTTGTTGAAATTTTCCTTTGTGATCGACCATTGCACCGGTGAAAGCCCCCTTGGCATGTCCAAACAGCTCTGACTCCAAAAGATTTTCCGGCAACGCCGCACAGTTGATGGCCACAAACGGCCCTTTGGTACGATTGGAGACCTGGTGCAAAAAACGGGCAATCAACTCTTTACCGGTACCGCTTTCCCCCTGAATCAATACCGTGGCATTGGTCTGGCCAACACGGCGAATCTGCATCAAAATCCGCCGCATCCGATCATCATTGGTAATCAGGCGTCGGCCCCGGCCCAATTCAGGATCAAAATATTGATTGCCAAAACTGCTCCACAAACCAGAGAGCTTGTCGTCACCAACCGGCAATAGAAAATAGTCGGCAGCTCCCACATCAATCGCTTCGCGGGCATCGGCAACACTCCCCTTGCAGGCGGCTGCCAATACCGGCAACCCACGATACAAAAAGGTCAGCTCGCGTATCAACTCCAAGGCATTGCGTACTGTCTCAACATCCACCACAACCAGACTGGGCGGACGCTGCACAGAATTTTGTGACAGGTGCTGTTTGATTTCTGTACCATCAGCAAGCAGTGTCGAGGCGACACCCAGTGCCTGAAACTGGGTAGACAGTATCAATAACGGCTCATCGCGCCTTCCAACCAGAATAACGAGTTGATCCTTACCAGCAGGAGATATTTTCGCAACTGGCTGCGTCGTGCCAACCACACCCTGTTTATCCGTCATGGTGGCTATTTGGCAACCTCCATAGCCATCTCGAGTTGGGAAGCATTCTCTTGAGAGACTGTGGCCAGGGCGGAATCCGGGGTGAGTCGTGCCGCTTCGCGAAAATGGTCACGCGCTCCCGGATAGTTGCCTTCGCGCTGCATAATATCGCCAACCCGCATGTGCGCCAGAGCTTGCACCTCTTTATCGGTAGCCTCCTCGCTCACCCGCAAAAAGGCTGGCAACGCCTTGGCATCCCCTTTCCATTGCTGCAAAACAGAGGCATACCAATAATAATCATTACCATCAGCAACCTTTCTGCCTGCCAACAAATCCTCCAAATATTGTACTGCAAAAGGATAACGTTCACGCCCCTCCTCGGCCCTTGCCATCAGACGCAGCCGCTTTTCTTGACCGTTAGGACTAAGTAAATTGTCCGGCAATTTTTCCAACAGACGCAAAATGGCTTCCCACTCTTTCAGATCCAACAAACGTGCCGCTTCATCCAGACGAACCCGCGCCTCTTCGACAGGAACCAATTCATTGGCACTCTGGTTGCCCTCACTATCCGGAATCGGTGCAGCTTGTCTGGCAGCGCTGGCAGCGGCCTCCTCTGCAGAAAAAGTTTCATCCACCGGTGGTGCGCCTGCTCCTACCATGGGATGGGCTTCACTCATGGCCCTGACCGCCTCACCCATCTCTGGGGGAGCCATCACCTCCGGCCAAATTCCGGCAGCAAAGGCACTGCTGAGCCGTTTCAGACTACTTGCCGAGGGCGTGGCCAAACCATCCAAAAGGGTGGTAACCTTTTCCGGCATGCCAATACGCAGCAAAGCTTCGGCAAGATGGATCCGCACCGGTGTCAAATGGGAGTTGTTGCGCAGCTCTTCACCATTCAACTCCGCCAGCAGTATGGCATGTTCGGGACGATCCGCAGAGAGATCCCGCTGCATGCCCGTAAGCAGATAGTCACGCTTCAATTTGGTGGCCCGACTCACCATTTTAATCTCGGTCGTTGAGGCAATGATGCGATTCAAAGTCACCAACGCCTCTTCAAAACGTCCATCTTCACCAAGCAGTTCAGCTTTGGCTATCAGCAATTCTGAAAGAGCATCAGGAAGGCGAATATGCTTGGCCACGCTGTTGATCCGTTTCAAACGGGTCGCCACATCATTGCCATCTTCCATGCGCAATTGAAACACCTGTCCCCAGACCGCTGCATCGCTTTTGGGATATTTTTCCCGCAAGGTATTGTAGAGGTTACGAGCGTCAAAATAACGATCCCGCTGCTCTAAACTGCCAGGTTCAGCACTGCGCCCCATTTGCCAACTGCTTTCTGCTGCCCGCAAGGTGGCCCACGGAGTGAGACGGGTTAAGGTGGGATAGTTGGTCAACACCTGACTGTAAAATTTGAAAGCACGATTATAGATCCTGTTTTCATAATAGATGTCGGCAATCGACATCAACCAATCAGGACGATTGGCAATGAAAGCAAGATGTTCTGGCTGCAGTTCATCCAGCAGTTTGGTCGCGCTCGCCCCTTCATTGTTGGGATTCTGCGCTGCCCGTACCAACAAATAATGGGCCTCGGCGCTGGCATCTCCCTTGTCACCAGTCAGCTCCACAACCTTATGCAGATACTCTTTGGCGGCCTTCCAATTGGTGGGATCGCCCTGATTGGAGCGGGCCAAACCGAGAGCCGTATGGCCACGTTCTACCCACACCCGTACATTATCTTTTGGCAGATTGGGATCCCAGAGAATATGCTCCGCCTCTTCATAGAGACCTGCCCGGTTCAAAAGGTGCAGTTGCAACAGACGGTAGCGGGGATAATAGATGGTATTGGGATAACGAGCCAACAGATTACCCAAGCCAGCCAACAACCACCCGGGTTTCCAACGCATTTGATAGGCCAAATCCCAGAGATAAAATTCGACAAACTGGCGATTGGGGGTATCGGGAAAAACGGTCAACAACCGTCTTAAAAAACCACGGGCACGGGCATAGCGATGATCCTTGGCCGCAGCCTGGGCACTCTTCAAATAATAGACCTCATCCACCAGTTTGCCGCTTAATACCACTGTGCGTTCAGGACGAGCAATAAAGGCTGGATCCAGGCGATTGAGTGGACGCACCTCACCGCCACTCAACTGCTCCTTGCGTTGGCGGATCAACTCTTCCACATCGGCTTGGCGGCCCAGTTGCGACTTATTGGCAATAGCAATAATGTACAAACCCGCCTCATTGCTCTGGTGAAAGCGCACATCAGAGACACCCGGCTCCAGCAACAACTCCATCTCCACCTGTTCCGGGAAGGGATATGCCAGAAGCCGCTCGGCCAACCCTTCCGGTTTGGCGGGACGCCAGCCTGGATCCAACAAGGCACCACGCCAATGCAGACGTAACAGATGCGAACCCAAATCAACCGCCGATTCCACCTGCGCTGAACCTGTGTAAGAGATCACCAATAACGTACCATCACGCCCTGCTACAGCGCGACTTTCCAGAATACGGTTTTCTTTGACACTGGAGGGGGCAATGGGGGTATCGATCTCCAAACGATAGGGCGTTCCCAACACCGGGTCGCTGCTGCCAAGCGAATCACGGAAGGCCAAATTGATTTTTTTCAAACCGATGGTGATATCCAAACCCATCTCATCGCTTTGCAAGCCTTCCACTTTGAAGCTGCTGATCAGATGCGACTGCGCGGTATCCAAGGCATTGGCAGGCAGCGCCAGCAGACCCGGCACCACCAGACGCAGCGTCTCGGGAGTCAGCAACTCCAGACGTGGCCGTCCGGCACCAGGGGGAATATTAAAAGAGAGTACTTCGCGATTGCCCTTCTCTTCCCGACTCACTTTCAACACGGTAGAGAAGGCGGCAGCCTCATTGACAGTGAAAAAAAGCAGCCATAACAAGCTCAACGCCAAACCCCGTACCACACCGGGGTGGTTGAAAGAAAGCATTCGGTTTATGCCGCGCAGCGTTGAACAGAGCACTTATCCCTCCATACGTTCCAGGCCCTTTTTCTTGATCTTTTCAACCAATGTCGTCCGGTTGAGATTGAGCAATTGGGCGGCCTTGTTTTTGTTCCATCCGGTACTGTCGAGCGCAGACAGAATCAACTGATTTTCGAAGGAGTCCACTTCTTGGTTAAAATCGACCCCTTCTCCCAGATTGGTAATGATGTTACCAAAATCGGGCACAACCACCGCAGGAGAGTCACCGGAAGAGGAGTCCGGGCTGCCAAATAATATTTTTTCAGGAATATCATCGCGGTGGACATGACCATCCGAGAGCACGGTGAGCCGTTCGATAAGATTTTCCAACTCCCGCACATTGCCCGGCCAACGATAACCAATAAACAGATCAAGAATCTCTTGATCGACATGCACACGTTTTCCCTGGATTTCAGCAAATTTATTCAGAAAATGATCAACGAGCAAGGGAATGTCATCACTGCGATCACGCAAGGGAGGCACATGGATGGGTACCACATTGAGTCGATAAAACAGATCTTCACGAAATCGGCTTTCGGCAACCTCTTTTTCCAGATTTTTATGGGTCGCGGCAATAACCCGTACATCCACCTTCACGGTTTTTACCGCCCCCACCGGTTCGACAACCTTTTCCTGAAGTACACGCAACATTTTTACTTGCAGCTTGGGACTCATATCGCCAATCTCATCCAGAAAGAGCGTCCCATTGTGGGCAAGTTCAAAACGTCCGATGCGCGTACTGGCAGCACCGGTAAAAGCGCCACGCACATGTCCAAACAGTTCCGATTCCAGAAGATCTTCAGGAATGGCGCCGCAATTGACTGGAATGAGTGGTTGCTCCTTGCGCGACGAAAGATCATGAATCGCCCGCGCAATCAACTCCTTTCCGGTACCACTTTCACCCTGAATCAGGATAGTGGCAGTGGAATTGGCGACCCGTTGGATCATTCTGTACAGCTTTTGCATGCTGGGAGATTTGCCAATAATTCCATACATGAGATAAACTGGATACCCTTTCCGGACAAGGCCAAGGTTAGGAGACTAGCAAAAACAGCTTGGAGATCTTGCTTGTCTGATGGTCCGTCGGCGTTGTTGCTAAAGGATTACATACTGACAGTATGCGCACCTTTTCGCTTCTGGCGGACGAACCAAAATCCGGCACAATCTGCTCACGTTATTCTTGCCCGGCCCCTTGGCAAACCAGCCAGACGGCAGCAACCGACCGGCAAATCGCGTCAAAAACCCAACAAGTCAAAATTCCAACACACAGGGTACGATAATTAGCGGCGAACAACAAGCACCTTTTACAAGGGCAGGCCCCATTTTTTTTCTGGTCAATCGGTAATGGATAACGCATGCTGCAATTACCGCAACTCATACACTTTACAGGCAGTCAGATCGTGAAACGCACAACCACTCACCGCAGCACAGAAGAGCCTGCTCCTGCACCCACACCACGCACCATTGGCGAATGGCTGCATATGGCTACCGCACAAATAACCGCAACGGAAGTCAGCCTGGAAAGCGGAATGCAGGAAGCGTGCCTTGAAGCAGAATTTTTGGTTTATCATGCTTTATTGCGTGTGCTCTCGCCCAAAGAGGTGGAGCGCTTGCGTTCGGAAGGTGCAGGCCGACGCAAAGCAGCCCAGGTGTTGGCCCGTTGGCAGGAGTGGCTGCGCAAACCGCCACCCCCCGGCTTTGTGGTGATTTTGACGGAGTTTCTCCAAAAACGCCTGCAACAGCGTATCCCCGCAGCCTATGTAGTCGGTGAGGCCCCCTTTGCCGGTCATCTCTATCTGGTCACGCCTGATGTGTTGATCCCCCGCTCGCGCATTGAAAATATGCTGCTGGATCGCAAAAAGCTCTACCGTCTGTTTGCCGACTGTCCACCGTCAACCATCCTCGATTTGGGAACGGGTAGTGGTTGTTTGGCCATCGCCTTTGCCATGGCTTTTCCTAAAGCGCAGGTGGATGGCGTGGACATCTCGCCAGCGGCTTTGGCTGTAGCAGCAGCCAATGGACGACGCTTCAAAATGGAAGGACGTGTGCACTGGCGTCAGTCGGATCTTTTTGCCCAATTGGGACAACGACGCTATGGTTTGATCGTCAGCAATCCCCCCTACGTTGATCGACAGAGCATGGCTGCCTTGCCCCCAGAATATCTGCAGGAACCGGCTCTGGCTCTGGATGGTGGAGAAGATGGTTTGGCAGTTGTTGAACCCATTCTGCGCCAAGCTGCCGACTATTTGACCGATAAAGGTCTGTTAGTTTGTGAAGTGGGTGATGTGACCGAACAACGTATGCGTAACCGTTGGCCAGATCTTTCTGTTGAGTGGATTCCTTTTCATTTTCAGGCAAGCGGTGTCTTTGTCGCCCGCAAAGAGTCCTTGGCCACCTGGGCCCGAGCCACCCCATGACTGGAAAGCAAAGTGCAGATGTTTAGTTCCAATCTGATTCCCGCAGCTCTGGAGGGCGATTTCCGCTACTGCATGGAGATTGTCCATAATCGAGAGGAAAATTTTCCGGTAGCCTCTTTGTTGGCGCCACCACGCTTGCGTCCCTTTCTCTATGCCATCTATGCCTTTGCACGCACGGCAGATGATTTTGCGGATCTGCCTGGTCGCGACGAGGAGACCAGAATGCAGCTTCTGGATGATTGGACTCGTCGTTTGGGACAGGCAGAGATCGGTCAACCCGATCATCCGATTTTTCGCGCCCTTGCCTATGTCATTCGTACCACCGACCTGCCAACCGAACCGTTGCATCAACTGTTGATCGCCTTCCGTATGGATGTAACCAATAAGCGTTATGACACTTTGGAGGAGCTTCTGGAATATTGCCGCTACTCTGCCAATCCGGTGGGACGGATTGTTTTGCATCTGGCGGGTGAACTGCCCTATGAAGCAGGTGAACAGGAGTTGCGCGAAGAGAGAGCCACCGGCATCCCCCCCCGTTGTCGGGCAGCCTATGCCGATGCCATCTGTACCGCTCTGCAGTTAACCAACCATTTACAGGATTTGGGTCAGGATGCCTGGAGTGGCCGACCGCTCTATTTGCCCAAAGAGGAGATTGAACGGTTTGAAGTAACCGAAGAGATGATCTTGAAACGACGCTTTTCCCCAGCAGTCGGCAGCCTGATTCTGCACTTTACCGCCCAAATTCGCGACATGTATCTGGCAGGAGATCCCTTGTGGCGGCAAGTACCCTGGCCGCTTAATCTGGAGTTGGCCATGATCAGTGAATGCGGCTTGGCTGTGTTGAATAAAATTGAGACGGCAGGCGGCAACACCTTACGTATTCGCCCCAGACTCTCTTTATGGGATCGCGCTGTCTGTTTCAAAAATGTCTTGGCACAGGTGATAGTATAAATTTGGTAACTATTCAGGTTCATGCTGGCTCGCCAGCTCTACCCCCATGGGGATGCTTTGCGCATTGGCGCAAAAATGCGCGCCAATGCGCACAGCTTGCTTCCATTAGGCGCTTAAGCCGACGCAAAAGGCGCGTCGGCTTCGTGTGTAAAGCGCGCCAAAAGCAAAAGATTACAAGCAAAATCCAAGGGATTCCATCCCTGGACCCGGCCAGGGAGGTGCCCTCCCTGGACCCGCAATAGTTTTGAGTGGCGAATAGTTACTAAATTTGTGTCAAAAAAGTGTGCAATCAATGTTATTGTAAGAAAATGTATAGTATTAACAAATCTTTATCAAAAATTTCTTGCAAATAGCATGTCTATCAATTAACATGGGAGATAAGAAAATAATGTGAGATAATTGACAATATAATGGGAGGAGAGACACTTGCCCCCTTCGTTCCCCATGGGTGACGCTGAACTATTAAAAGGGTTGACCGCCCTCTATGTGGAAGATGATGTACAAATCCGCACCCAGCTTCAGCAATACCTCTCCCGACGCCTGGGAACAGTCCTTACCGCTGACAACGGTCAACTGGGACTGGAGATCTACCGACAAACACAACCCGATCTAATCATTACTGATTTATTGATGCCAGTCATGGATGGCTTGACCATGATCCGCCATTTGCGTGAGCATGATAATGCCACTCCCGTCATCGTCACCACCGCCTACAGCGACGAAGAGTATCTGATGCGCGCCATCGAGGTTGGGGTGGATCGTTATATCTTGAAACCAATCGACCCCAAGCGCCTGATCGACGGCATCATCAAAGTCTCCCGCACGCTGTGGCAGGAGAGAGAACAACAACGCTTCCACCAATATGTGCAGTTTTTACTCGACAGTTCACCCAATTTGCTCCTGGTCCTGTTGCCCGATGGGCAGGTGGAGTTTCTCAACAAAGCCTTTCTCTCCACCCTGGGCTTTACCTCTCTGGAACAGTTTCAGCAATCGGAACAAATCCTGGCTGATTGGCTGCTGACCCCGGAATTCCAACCCATTTCTCAGTGCAGCGATGGCAACCCTTGGTATCATTATCTGCTGGGCAGTGAACAACATATTCCGATCATCTATATTCGCTGCCACAAGCAGCAAGAGTTGGCGCGTCGCCCCTATTCGGTCACAACCAAACATCTTTCGGAACCCGAACGGTTTATTGTCTCTCTTACCGATATCACCACCATCGATCGGCAGATTCGTGAACTGGAGTTCAAAGCCTTTACCGATGCCCTGACCGGCACCTGTAATCGCGCACGTCTGCAAACCCTGCTCTACGCGGAGATGCAACGTTCACAACGCCATGGCCAACCTTTGGCTGTGGTACTCCTTGATGTGGATCATTTCAAACGGGTCAACGATACCTTTGGTCACCAAACCGGTGATCTGGTTTTGATTGAGTTGTCTACCCTGGTCTCACAAAATCTTCGCGCTTCTGATGTCTTGGCCCGATGGGGCGGAGAGGAGTTCATGGTTGTCACTCCTGACAGCGACCTGGATGCCGCACTCCTGCTGGCAGAAAAGTTGCGCAAACTGATTGAGCAACATGATTTTCCTTGTGTCGGTCGCGTGACCAGCAGTTTTGGAGTTGCCCAATATCTGGTGCAAGAAACCATCAGCATGCTCACTGAGCGAGCAGATCAGGCACTCTATCATGCCAAACGAGCGGGTCGCAATCGGGTTGAATCCACCCCAGCCCCTGCAGATTAGCTCCTTCACTCTTTCACCCCACGACAAGGGGCCCTATGCCTCATACCCTCGCGCTGCACGAAGCCCTGCTCTGGATCTACACCTTATCCTTCTTCAGCATGGGTTTGATCATTCGTACCCGTGTGCAGGCCCTGCACCACTCCCAATTGGTGGAAAGTTTTCGTTGGCTGGCCGGTTTTGGCTTTTGGCATGCCGCTGCTGACCTGGGTGAACTCCTGACCCATCATGAAATCCTTCTGACAGAAATCATGGCCGCACGAGCGGCATGCGAAGCCATCTCCTGGGCCTTTTTATTAAACTTTTCGTTGACCCTGCTGCAATCCTGGCCCGGACCACCCGCACCAAAAAAGCGGGAGTTGTTCGGTCGCCTCTTACTCTATTTTTGGCTGCTCCTGTTCATTTTTTATGGATTTCGCGAGCAATGGACCGAAGCACGAGTTCTGGGGCGCTATTTGATCGGTGCACCTGCCACTTTGTTAACTGCCTTTGCCTTGTTGACTCCCCATTCCGACTCCCGATCGGTGAAAATGCATGAACACCTGATTATCCTGGCGGGATGGGGATTTTTAGGGCTGTTTTTGTTGATTTGGTTTGGTCCAAAAGCTGAGCTGCCTTTGGCAAATTGGCTAAACAGCGATTGGTTTCAAAATACTACCGGCTCCCCTGTAGAACTGTGGCGAACCATCGTGGTGGTTTTTACCACAGGCTGTCTCTCCCATTCGCTGCTTTGGTTTAATCAGGAACAACAGCGCCGCATGGATCAGCTTTTTGAAGAAAAAAGCGGCTATCTGGACTCCATTCTGCGCACCTCCCTGGATTTGGCCATGACGGCCATCGATCGACAGGGAGAGGTCACCTTTCTCAATCAAACCGCTGAAGCCTTATATGCCGGCAGCAAAGCAGTTAATCATCGCCCCAAGCATCTTGCCAATCCTGCACATATCACTCCCGAACGCTGGCAGAGAGCTTTAAGCCAAATGCAGCAGCAAGGGGAGTATGCCTATGAAGAGATTCATCATCAACCAGATATTGATCAGGTTATTGCCTCACGCATCACCCCCATCTATAACAGAGAAGGAGAGCTGTTAGGCTATCTGCATGCAGCCCGCGATATTACCAGACAACGACAAGAGGAGCAGGAACTGCGGGAGCATCGCTACCGTCTGGACAAGCTGGTGCGTGAACAGACCCAGGATCTGCTGCGCGCCTACCAAATGCTTGAAGAGCGAAGACTGGTTCTGCACCAATATGCACGCATTGCCTCTGTATCACATGATCATCTTGCTTTGATGGATCGCGACTATCGCTATTTGGCTGTCAATGACGCCTATCTGGTTGCGCACAGCAAAAAACGTGAGGAGATTGAAGGGCATACTGTTTCCGAACTGTTCGGTGATGGCGTATTTGTAGCCATCAAGCATAAATTGGACCGCTGTCTTTCTGGAAATACCGTGCATTATCAAGCCTGGTTTTTGTTTTCAGCGACAGGGCGCCGCTATATGGATGTCTGGTATCACCCTTATCAGGATGGCGATGGCCTGGTAACTGGCTTGGTTGTGGCAGCGCGTGATGTTACCGATTGGCATATTTCACAAAAAGCACTGCAGGCCAGTGAGTCGCGTTATCGTCATCTTTTTGAAGCTATGGAAAATGGTGTTTTGTTGGTGCATACAGCAGATGGAGGACAAACTTTTCTCTGCCAGGATGTCAACAGCGCCTGTGAAAAATTGCTCAATCAAAAACGGGATCTGATTCAAAATCAAACGGTGGACCATTTGTGGCCTGGCAGCAGTGGCCAGGAGATCCTGGATATGTTACGCGCCACCTTTTGGGATGGTCACCCTCGTTCTCTTGCCCTGCGTCCCTACCATAACGGCAAACAGCGTCTGTGGTTGGAACGCTATGTCTATCGTTTGCCATCAGGTGATGTGGTCATTATCTTTACCGACCGCACAGCTCAGCATCAAGCAGAGCAATATCTGGAAGAGATGGCCCGTTTTCCCAATGAAAATCCCAACCCCGTCCTGCGTATCCGACAGGATGGTGAAGTATTGTTTGCCAACCAACTGGGTAATAGCTTGTTGACGGTATGGCAATCAGAGGTAGGCAAACAACTGCATGGCGAAGAGCTGGAACCCATCATCAACTCTTTGCAAAGTGCACAGGTGGGCAAATGGTATATGCACATGGAAGAGCGCCAATTTCTGCTGAATATCGTTCCCTTTCCTGAACTGGGTTATGTCAATCTGTATGGGCAGGATATTACGGAACACTCCCGGTTAATGCAGTTGCTGCAAGAACGCCAGCAGCAGATTGAACTGATGAATCACAATCTGGAAGAGGAGATCAAGAAAGAGGTGGCAGCCAGTCGGCGCAAAGATGCCTTGTTGCTGCATCAATCACGACATGCCGCCATGGGTGAGATGATCGGTCATATTGCCCATCAGTGGCGACAGCCTTTGACTGTGTTAAATCTGATGCTGGTCAATATGGCAGATATGGCCGAACAAAAAATCTGGCACCAGGAGGAGTGGCTGGAAAATTTAAGTCGCGGTCAGGAACTGCTGCATCGCATGTCGGCAACCATCGATCTCTTCCGTAATTTTCTTAAACCGGGACGCATCAAGCAACCGTTTGATTTGCGCATGGCGGTCCGAGAAGCAGTAGCCTTGGTGCAAGCGGGTTTAACCCAACAGCGTTTGTCCATTCAACTCATCCTCTCCCCACAGCCAGCGCTGGCCATTGGTCAGTTGAATGAGTTTTCGCAAGTGGTCTTGATTCTCCTCAATAATGCTCGTGATGCCATTGTCAGCCATCGTCCCAGCCATGATGGTATCATCGCGGCGGAAGTGTTTCAGGAAGAGGAGGTTATTGTACTGCGCATCCGTGATAATGGGGGGGGAATCGCTGATGATTTGTTGGAGCGGATTTTTGAACCCTATTTTACCACCAAAACGGAAAGTTTTGGCACCGGAATCGGTCTCTATATTGCCAAAGGTATTATCGAGCAACAGATGGGGGGACGTTTACTGGCTCGCAACTGGTTGGAAGGGGCAGAGTTTGAGGTACGGGTACCTGCGGCCAGAGAGCTTATCGCATCACCAACTGCCAATGGTACATAAACGGTAACTATTCAGCACCCAAAACAACTGGGGGTCCAGGGAGGGCACCTCCCTGGCCGGGTCCAGGGATGGAATCCCTGGGATTTTGCTTGTAATCTTTTGCCTTTGGCGCGCTTT
>NZ_RXIU01000500.1 GCF_004217665.1 Candidatus Magnetaquicoccus inordinatus
AGGGATGCTATGGTCAGACAAGTAGACTTAGGACTCAACGAAGGTTACAACTTCATGCACGCCCGTGGCGAGGATGAATTTCCCTATTATGTGGGAATTCGTTCGCTGGCTGATTTTGCTACCAAGCAGGATCGGGTCTGTGTGTTGAATATAATGGGTGGTGAAAGCTCCACCGTAACGCCTGTCAGCCATGTCTATTCAGGCGGCAATATTGTCTGTGGCACCATGCCGGGTCGCAGTGGCTCGGTGATGAAAACGGCTGCAGGTGATATTCCTGTTTATAACAATGTGCTGGAGGCGATGAAAGCGGGCCACAAATTTAATGTGGCAGTGGTCTATGTGCCACCTTCCGGGGTGAAGGATGCGGTTATCGAAGCGGTTCGGGTCAATCCGGATCTGCGCAAGGTGATCATCCTTACCGAAAAGGTGAAGGTCAAACACGCGCGTATTATTCGCCAATATTGCCAATGGCGTGGGGTGGATGTTTTCGGTGCCAACTGTTTGGGTGTGGCTGATGCGCATAACCATGTCCGTCTTGGCGGCGCCTTGGGTGGCAGCGCGCCAGAAGAGTCTTTGGTTCCCGGTTCGGTGGCCATCTTCTCCAACTCTGGCAACTTTACCACCACCATCGCCACCTATCTGTTGACTGCCGGTTGGGGAACAACCGTATCGTTGTCGTCGGGTAAGGATGTCTATATCCATTTTGCTGCTCCCGAATTTACCCATGGTATGCACAATGATCCGCGTACCAAAGCAGCGGTGATGTATATTGAGCCAGGTGGCTATTATGAGCACAATCTGGAGTTCAAAAAACCGGTTGTGGCCTGTGTGGTGGGACGTTGGAAAGCCCGGTTGACCCGTGCTTGTGGTCATGCTGGTGCCATTGCTGGTTCCGGTGATGATGCAGCGGCCAAAGAAAAATGGTTTCAAGAAAAATTTGAGGTAAAAGGGGTGTTTACCCCGGATACTCCCATCTGTTCTGCCAAGGGGGCGGTGGTTACCAATATTGCCCACATCCCCATGGCTTTGACCGCCGTGATGATGATGAATGGCATCAAACCCGATTTTGCACCACGGGGTAATTTGGCGCCAAAATGTTGGTTTCACAACGACCAGGGCTTGGCTTTGCCGACCGAGTTGGCGGTGC
>NZ_RXIU01000501.1 GCF_004217665.1 Candidatus Magnetaquicoccus inordinatus
GTTGTTCGACCACACCACCCGCTTTGGCCGGAAAAGAGGCCAAAGCCGCCTGTTCGCGCTCACGCAGTGCGTTGGCCAAGGGATCGCTGGTGGTCATGGCAGGCAAGCAGCCATTGATCACTGCATGATCGCAGGCAATACCAATCGCTTCCAGCTCCTGAGCGGTACGCACCACCTCTTTAAGGGCTGAAGTTTGTGGGCGTGCCACCAGAATCATGCGACAGCGGCTGCCATCTGCCAACAGCTCCAAAGCTTGTCGATAACGATGACGTTGTTTTTCCAAGCCAGCCAGAGGGCCCAAACAGGAGACTCCAGTTTGACTGTTTTCCAAAAAGCTGCTCCAGGCGCCGGGCAACTGCAGCAGGCGCACGGTGTGACCGGTCGGTGCCGTATCAAACAGGACATGGTCAAAGCGGTTTTCCAGCTCTGGATCGGTCAACAAGGTGGTAAATTCATCAAAGGCGGCTATCTCTGTGGTGCAGGCACCGGAAAGTTGCTCTTCAATCCCTTTGACCACCTCTTCTGGGAGCAAGCCGCGCACTGGCGCCACCACTCGTTCGCGATAGATACGAGCCGATTGCAGTGGATCGATCTCCAAGGCGTGCAGGCGTTCAACAGCGGTGATGGCGGTGATTTGCGCCCCAATCGCCATTTGCAACACTTGGGCAATATTGGAGGCCGGGTCGGTACTGACCAGTAAGACACGTTTACCGCTGTCGGCCAGATGGACGGCACTGGCACAGGCCAAAGAGGTTTTACCAACACCACCCTTGCCGGTAAAAAAGAGAAAAAACGGAGTGTTGTGCAGAAAGCGCATGTTGGCTGTTCCCTGTATTTGTCTTGACTATTGAGTGTGATACACACTGTTTGCGCAGAGCTTGTAAATCTATCTGCTCACTACCCATGAGCGGCGTTGCAGGCTCAATCGCTCCTTGTCTATCTGCTTGATATGTCTTGTCGCACATTCGCCAGCGCCTTGCGCATGAGCTGGTTTGGCGACCTTTCGGCCAATTGTTGGCAGGAGATGCCCGATATTTCCGTCTATACTGTCAAGAAGATTGTCGAATAGCTCAAGAGTGGTGAGCCACTTCAAGCCTCTTCCAGCAAAGTGTGCCGTGCTATTATACGGCCGACAGTTCTGC
>NZ_RXIU01000502.1 GCF_004217665.1 Candidatus Magnetaquicoccus inordinatus
TTGGGAGGGCGGACGCCCGACATGCACAGTTTCGCTTGTAGCAACAGTGAGGAGATTGGCAAATGCGATTGCCCTGACCAGAAATGTACTCTGCCATCTGTTCTGTTGACGGTAGCCGGTTCTGACCCGACTGCGGGTGCAGGTTTGCAGGCGGATCTGAAAACGGTGACCGCTTTGGGAGGATATGGCGTAACAGCAGTCACTGCGATTACCGTTCAGGATACCCGACAGGTCTATCGGGTGGTGCCTGTGCCGGGAGAGCTGGTTGCCCAGCAGATGCGCGCTTGCTTGAACGAATTACCGGTGCAGGGTATCAAACTGGGCATGCTGGCTACCCAGGAGATTGTTATGGCAGTTGCTGCCGTTTTGGCAGAGTGGCCCACTATTCCAGTGGTTGCGGATCCGGTCTTGGCGGGTACGGGTGGGGGAACGTTGTTGGATGCCGGGGGAAGGGTAGCGTTGTTGCAACATCTTTTGCCTCGCATCACCCTGTTGACACCCAATGTGCCAGAGGCTGCGGCTTTGACTGGACGTTCCATCACCTCTGCTGATCAACGGGAAGCAGCACTTCGCCAGTTGGCAGAGATCTCTGGGCAATCGGTATTGTTGACCGGAGGCCATGTAGCAGGAGAAGAGGTGACTGACCTGTTATGGGATAAAGGGCAACTGCACACATTTACCCATTCCCGCATCAGCGGTGGACCATTTCATGGCACGGGATGCACCTTGGCCTCAGCCATTGCCCTGGGTTTGGCACAAGGAAAAAGCATGCCAGAAGCGGTGCAGAGGGCCCAACAGTGGGTCAGACGCACCATGTTGGAGAGTTTGGCCTTAGGCAAAGGACAACGTCTGCTGCACGTGCAGCAAAAATAGTGTTGCAGGAAAAGTAACTATTCAGGTTCATGCTGGCTCGCCAGCTCTACCCCCATGGGGATGCTGTGCGAATTGGCGCAAAAAAACACGCCAATCCGCACAGCTTGCTTCCATTAGGCGCGCCGCGCCGACGCAAAAAGCGCGTCGGCTTGTTGTGAAAGGCGCGCCAAAGGCAAAAGATTAAAAACAAAATCCCAGGGATTCCATCCCTGGACCCGGCCAGGGAGGTGCCCTCCCTGGACCCGCAGTTGTTTTGTATGGTGAA
>NZ_RXIU01000503.1 GCF_004217665.1 Candidatus Magnetaquicoccus inordinatus
GAATGAGTCGCGAGCAAGCACATGGGTAAGGCGCAGGCGAATGAGCGACGAGACATATCAAGCTGATTGCGAGAAGCAATGGCACCTAATCCATGCTTCTCAACCAGGGACAATAATTTTAGGGATGGACCAGATGGATGTTTCTCTCCACGCTCCCATTGGCTGATCGAATCCTTTGGCACGTTCAGATAGTGGGCAAAAACAGTTTGACTGACTTCCTCTCGTTCACGTAATGCACGAATATCAATGGCGGTGAAATCACGAATAGGCGTTAAGCAGGATTCGTCGAAACGTCGCATCGTTTGCTTGTTGATCAGACCTGCTTCATGAAGATCACTCGCTGTTTGATGAATGGCTGCCTTGATATCGCTTTTATAAGTTTTAGATTTGCTCATCGCAGATTACCTCCACATACATCCCGTCATTGACAAGATCTTCTAATTCTGTATTGGACGCGGCAAAAACGGTTCTCGCCAATTCCTTGAAGTCCCGTTCATCGCTTTTGTCTATATTGTCCTGTGCGTTTTTGGCAAATCCATAGACGAAAAAGGCTCGATCACCACGACGGAAAAGGATGATTGAGCGATACCCACCAGACTTGCCTTCATTCGGTCGCGCGATTCTCTGCTTGATGACTCAGTCGCCGTAATCGGCATCAATCATGCCTTGCTCTGCGTTTTTCACGGCTTCGCATAGTTTGGCGTCCGCGATGCACTCCTTGCGGGCGAATTTGATGAACCACTTGCTCTTGAAAATTCGCATGAACTTGATTGCTCGTCTGATGATTTCATGCGTCTATTGTATAGAATTCTGTTCTATACTTCAAGAGGTGGTTTTGAGAGCTGGACACATTAAACAAAATGAACCATTCTGTTCAATGTCCAAATCTGCTACCATTGAAAACACACGGTTTCCAGGGGCGAAAAAATGGGCAACGTGCAACAAAATGATTGACCGCTGCTTTTTACCGGTCCATGATGGGCACCAGAAAGGCGTTCCCAGGAACCCATACCAGAGGCTTCCAGATGCTCGATCATCAAAAACCTTCAACAAAATTTTTTTTTGCCGTGGAGAATGCTCTTACAGCATCTTGAAGGGCTTGAGGTCCCGTTGGATGTCATCGAACACATGAA
>NZ_RXIU01000504.1 GCF_004217665.1 Candidatus Magnetaquicoccus inordinatus
GATCGATCTGGTCATGGGAACCTTCAGCAAAGGCTTGGGCAGTTTTGGCGCCTACATCGCCTGCTCGCAACTGTTGAAGGAGTATTTGATTAATGCCTGCAGCGGTTTGATCTATGCTACAGCTCTCCCCCCCGCTGTACTGGGGGCCATGGATGCAGCGTTGGATCTGCTGCCCACCCTGGAACAAGAAAGAGAGCAGTTGCAGTATAATGCCGCCTGGATCCGGCAATGCTGGCGGGATTCTGGAGTGGATACGGGATTATCCAGTACACAGATTATCCCCTGGATCGTAGGATCTGAGCAACAGGCCATGGCCATGAGCGCTGCTCTGGAAGAACATGGTATTTTGGCTGTGGCCATTCGACCACCCACTGTTCCCCAGGGGCAAAGTCGCATCCGATTTTCCTTGACCACTCTGCACAATCAACAGATGCTGCAAAAACTGGTCGAGACAGTTGTGCAGCTCCATGGTCTCATGGGCTGAGCTTTAGCGATTCTCCCCTCCCAACTTATGCAATACCGCTGACAGGGCTTGTTGCGTGACCTTTATCTCATTATTCCAGACAGCACTATCGGTGGTGCGATTTTCATCCATGGTTTGAATCAATACCGCACGCGCTTGTCCCCGAATTTTCCGTAACGGCCGCAATATCAAGACGATCAAAACGATACCCGCCAACACGACAGCCAAAACGGTATACCAGACAGCCTGGCGGAATTTTTTTTGGCTGCGTTTCAGTATGTTGATAACCTGTTTTTTTTCAATTGGAATAACCAAACAAACAGTCTGATCCAAGAGTTGCAGAGGTGCATAGTAGAGATTCCACGGCAAGCGGGTATTGTCATCAAACAGGGTTCTGTTGTGTTCTATTGCTTGCTCGATTCGTTCATAATCCAGCAACTCGGGGTTGCGTGCCACAGGATCTGCACCAAACATATCCTCCTCACTGACCAACAAAAAGTGCAAATCAGGGTTATCGGTCTCCAATTGCGAGATGATCTTTTCCAGATAGAGACCAAAAACCACCAAGGTTCCTTCCTTGCCTTGTTCATTCGGCAAACGAGAGAAGAGCTGTACAGACAACTGACCATCCAGTCGATCCAAGGTCATCCAGATATCCTGCGTC
>NZ_RXIU01000505.1 GCF_004217665.1 Candidatus Magnetaquicoccus inordinatus
GCTGTGGCACTGCCAGAGCTGCTGCAGGAGGTGATCACCTTGCTGAGCAGCCTCTCCATCGACAAAGAGATTGACCTGTTGTGTGTGATCAATCCGGCAGTACCGACCTGGATCACCGGGGATCGCTTGCGCTTGCGTCAGGTGTTGATCAACCTGGTGAGCAATGCCCTCAAGTTTACCTCTTCGGGCCAGGTTGTGTTGCGGGCAGAGGTGGAGGGAGAGCATCCCGAACTGCTGCATCTGCGTGTGGAAGATACCGGCATCGGCATTGCGGAGAGTCGTCTGCAAGAGATATTCCATCCCTTTGTCCAGGCAGACACTACCATCTCCCGCAGCCATGGTGGCACAGGCTTGGGGTTGAGTATCACCGATAATCTGAGCAAACTGATGGGTGGGAGGGTATGGGCAGAGAGCCAGCCTGGGGTGGGCAGTGTTTTTCACGTCGTTCTGCCCCTGCGTCGGCTTGAGCCGCCACCCTTGGTGTCGCTGCCAGAGTCAGACCAGCCCTCCCCGCCCGCTCAAACAGATGTGCTGCAGATTCTGTTGGTTGAGGATACCGAGGATAACCAGTGGTTGTTTGCGGCATATCTCAAAAAGAGCCCGCACCGCTTGACGATTGCTGGCAACGGTCTGGAAGCAATCAGCCATATACATTCCACAACATTTGACCTGGTTTTCATGGACATCCAGATGCCTGGGATGAATGGATATGAGGCTACACGGCAGATTCGCCAGTGGGAACAGCAGAAGGGTCTCCCGCCAGTAACCATTGTGGCATTGACCGCCCAAGCCTATGAAGAGGATGAACAAAATTGCCGGAAGTGCGGTTGTGATGCCTATCTGACGAAACCTCTCAAGAAACAAAAATTGCTGGAGACGATTCAGAATATGACCGCCACCATTGTGGCACGCAAACAGGCAGTTGTACCGCCTCTCTCGCTCTAGAGCGCAGAGATTGTGCTCTTTCTCTTGCTTTCCTTGCGCCCCATCAGCGTTAACCTAACATCCCCAGAGTTGCCATCTGACGCTTTTGTTTTCTTGGTGAATCAGCAAGCCATTCGGTTATTTTGCGCCAGTTTTCCATGACTTCCGTGAAACTGAAAATCGGTAAAACAGCTTGCTGG
>NZ_RXIU01000506.1 GCF_004217665.1 Candidatus Magnetaquicoccus inordinatus
ACAGGAGAAAACCATACTGGAAAAGTTTGATCGGCTGCGGTGAGATAAATTTCTCTTCTGATTCGTCTGGAAATGGAACAAATACAATCAATAACATCCTCGGAAGTCACCCATTCCAAACAGGCGTATGATTGACATTCTCCATCATAATCAATTGTTTATGATATAAAATCATACGCCATCATACGGCTGTAACATACGGCTGCATACGGCAGTAGTATTTTCAATAAATTATCAAATCGCTAAACTCCTCTCAAGTTGGCCAGCAATTCCGGTTCCTGGTTTGGCCGACCTGGAACCATTCCAGACTTGGGAGAACAAAAAACTATGCAAACCCAAATTGCAAATATGCGTCGAGAGCAGGCTGCCGAATATCTTGGTTTGGCAGTGCCGACACTCGAAAAAATGGCCGTCCGAGGCGATGGACCCCCTTTTGCCAAACTTGGCCGACCAGTGATTTATCGCAAATCAGACTTGGATGCGTGGATAGCGGCGAGAGTTATTGTCAGTACGTCACAGGCTCCAAAAGGCCGGGGTTGCAAGTAATGACCACACAAAACAAAACCCCGGCTGGCGGGCCGGGGCGTATGGAACTGCGTCAATTTCCAAGCAATAATAGCAACTTCCGCGACGAAAGGCAAGCGGCTGAAGCATGGGCGGCGGCGGGTTTTCAAGGCATCCTCGCCGATCTGGCGGGCACGACCGGCAACCGAAATAACAGTCTGAACTCTGCAGCATTCCGAACCGGGCAGATTGTCCACCTCCTGGACCAAGGCGGGACCGAAGCGGCTTTGATCGAGACCGGGCAGGCGCTTGGGCTGCCGTTGGCCGAAGTCAAAAGCACGGTTCGTTCCGGTCTGCAAAAAGGTATGCGGTCACCCAGGCAACCGGAACAGTCAAACCATCCCGGCCAGGGCAGAGCCACGCGACCGGAACCAACTCCAACCGAAGACGACCGGGCAGAACGAGCGGCAGAATTGGCGGCGCAAATCCTGAAGCATGCGAAACCGGCAACGGCTGATTTTCCGTATCTGAGCCGGAAAGGGATTCTGCCGACCGGGAACATGTTCCAAATTTCCCTGAAACTTGTCTGGGGCGCGACAGGTTGGCAACCAAAGGGCAAG
>NZ_RXIU01000507.1 GCF_004217665.1 Candidatus Magnetaquicoccus inordinatus
ATCTACAGGTCGCAAGTGACATATCATGAACAGACGAATCTATTTTGCTCTTTCTACACTGCTCCCTGCTTTTGCAATGGAGATACAGGCCGAGGAACTGCCTGCTGCCAGCAAGCCAACTCCTGAAATCAGCAGCAGTGCAACATCTGCTAAGATACAGGCCGAGGAATTGCCTGCTGCCAGCAAGCCAACTCCTGAAATCAGTAGCAGTACAACATCTGCTGAGTGGCGTGATGCAAAGATCGGCATGGAGTTTGTCGCCCTTCCCAAAGGCTGTTATACCATGGGCTCTAAAGATCCTGCTCTGGGGGCCTATCCTCTCCACCAGGTCTGTGTCAACGGCTTTTATATGAGTCGCTTTGAGACAACCAACCAGCAATATCAGCAATGCGTTGCGGAAACAGCTTGCCCGGAACCAGAACGCCGCGACTCCGGGATCAATGAGCATTTTCGTACTGGCAAGGAGGATGCCTATGAAAGTATGGGCAGTGCCTTGACCGCTCCCGACCATCCGATAGTGGGCGTCTCCAAGAGTGATGCTTTGGCTTTTATTCAGTGGATGGGCAATCGTCATCCTGGTCTGCGTTTTCGTCTGCCTACGGAAGCGGAATGGGAATATGCCTGTCGTGCAGGAAACACTCAGGAGAGCGCTGCAGCGCCATTGGAGGCAGTGGCATGGTACAAGCAGAACAGTCAGTCTAAAACGCAGAGCGTGGGCAGCAAACAGGCCAATGGCTTTGGGCTCCATGATATGCTGGGTAACGTCTGGGAGTGGACCCAGGATCACTATGATGTGCAAGCCTATGGGCAGCATGCACTGCATAATCCACAGATTGTGAACGAAAGTTTATTTTTTGTGGTGCGCGGTGGCTCCTGGTCCAGCCCTGTCAACTATCTGGATTGTGGCTATCGGGGCGTAGGTGAAGAGCGGGACCGTGACGATAATATGGGCTTTCGTCTGGTTCGTGAAGAGTAGTTGCCATGAGGCAAAGAGTGTTTTTTTGAATAAAGACAAATATTAGAATAAAAGATAACTATTCAGGTTGGTGCTGGCTCGCCAGCTCTACCCCCATGGGGATGCTGTGGGCATTGGCGCAAAAAATGCGCGCCAATGCCCACAGCT
>NZ_RXIU01000508.1 GCF_004217665.1 Candidatus Magnetaquicoccus inordinatus
CGCCGATCAGGAGCCGGTGCATCTGGTGATGGCATTAATCTCGCCCCCGGAGGCGCGTACCTTTCACCTGAAAGCATTGAGCACGCTGGTCCGTTTGTTACGTCGAGGAACCTTGCGCCAGCGCCTGCTGGCGGTACAGGAGGCAGAGTTGCTGTATCACGCTTTGATCACCGAAGAGGATGAGTCATGAGCGGCCTGGCAGAAAAAAAGCCGGCCGAGGGTAAAGCCAAGCAGAAAAAAAAGGCTGTGTTGCCGATCAGCCATTTGGTCCTCTTGACCGGATTATCCGGAGCAGGCAAATCGATTGCCTTAAAATATTTGGAGGATCTGGGATTTTATTGGACAGACAATCTGCCAATCTCCTTGATTCCGGCCTATTTGCAGTATTTGCAGGGCACTGGAGAGGAGGTGATCCGGGTGGCGGTAGGGATCCATCTGCGCGAGGGAGAGTCCCTCTCTCGTTTGCAGAGCGATTACCAACGCATTGCTGAATGGGCCGTGCATTGTGAGCTGCTTTTTTTTGAGGCCAATCCGGAAACCTTGGTCAATCGCTATCAAGAGACACGGCGCCGCCATCCCCTGACCCATGGCTGTACGGTTCGCGAGGCGATTTTGTTGGAACGACAGGCGATGGAACCGGTTCGGGCCATGGCCGATTTGGTCATTGACACCTCACGCACCACCACTCCTCAACTAAAGGATCGTCTGGCGCAACTGTTTCATGAAATGCAGGTGGAGCGGCGTCAGGAGGGGGAGTTGACCATCTTTCTGCGCTCTTTTGGTTTCAAATATGGCGCCAATACCGACGCCGATATGGTATTGGATGGCCGTTTTCTGCCCAATCCCTATTATGATCCTGCCTTGCGTCCCTATAATGGTCGCGAAGAGCCGGTGATCCGTTTTTTGGAGCGCGATGGCGAAGCTCTGGCCTTTCTGGATCGCCTGCAATCCTTGTTTGACTATTTGATTCCACGCTACCAGAAAGAAAAGAAAAGATATTTTACGGTAGACATCGGCTGCACAGGGGGCTACCATCGTTCGGTATTTTTGGTTGAGCAGCTCAGCCAGCGCTTGCAACAGCAAGGCTTCATGGTACTGCTGCGCCACCGCGACCTGCATCG
>NZ_RXIU01000509.1 GCF_004217665.1 Candidatus Magnetaquicoccus inordinatus
CGAATTGGCGCAAAAATGCGCGCCAATCCGCACAGCTTGTTTCCATTAGGCGCTTAAGCCGACGCAAAAAGCGCGTCGGCTTGTTGTGAAAGGCGTGCCAAAGGCAAAAGATTAAAAGCAAAATCCCAGGGATTCCATCCCTGGACCCGGCCAGGGAGGTGCCCTCCCTGGACCCGCAATAGTTTTGGGTGGTGAACAGTTACAAGTTCAGATTACCAGCAAGAAAGGAGCAGTAATGGAGGAGTCTGCAGCAGATTTGCCTGCCCCTTTGCCCCAAACCTTGGCAGAAGAGGGCTGGGCGGCCCGGCAAGCTGGTGATCTGGACAAAGCCTGGAACATATTTGAAGCATTGCGCAAAAGCGAGCCAGGCAATCCAGAGTGGTTACACCAGACCAGTATGATCGCTCTGCATCGCGGCGAAACAGAGCAGGCAGAGCAACGGATTATGGCAGCGCTGACCTTGTCACCCCATCATCCCCTGCTGACACTCAATCTTGCTGAGGTCTATTTTCGCAAATCGCAGTTGCACAACGCCCATACCGCCCTCCAGCAGGTGATTCAGCAAGAGCCAGACAATGTGCGCGCCCTGTGCCTGATGGGCAAAACCTTGCTGCGCTTGCGCCGCAATGTCGAGGCGATTCAACCATTGCAAAGAGCTTTGCAAATAGAGCCGCATTTGGTCACCGCCCATCATTGGCTGGCAAATGCCTACTATGCCATTGTCTATGCCGGAACGGTCAATCCGCGTGGTTTGCTGTTTCAAAGCAATTATCATGCACGCCTGGCCCGCTATTATGAAGGCAAGCCCGACGATCCGCTCGCCTTTCCCACGGATCATGCCCTCTTTCTGCAGCCCCATCGGGCCTATCAAGCGGCGTTGCACAATCAAAATCTGCTCTGTTACTACCTGGGAAACCCCATCCCCGACGCACCCTCTCATCTACTGGGCATCCCTGGCAATCCGACAGAGGTGGTAAACTATTTTGTCCACTCCCGTCTGCCTTTTCCGGCTGATGTTGAATTTAATCCGGCAGTGCAGCAGGAAGCCGTTTTTGCCGGTATTGTTGTTGCCGTTTTGAATGCAGCCCATCAACAGCGTCTGGCCAAAGCCCAGCGTTTG
>NZ_RXIU01000051.1 GCF_004217665.1 Candidatus Magnetaquicoccus inordinatus
TCTTGTTTCGCCGTTAATTTCTAACTTTCTATAAAAAACCTACACCTGTAAGGGTGCCCTCCCTGGACCCGCAGTTGATTTGGGTGCTGAATAGTTACTATTGTCTACCCATTGCGCAAAAAAAAGGAGCGGTCACCCGCTCCCTTCTTCTGCAACAAATTGGCTGTCTTACTGCTTGACTGCCGCCAAAACCGCTTCCACAGTCTTTTTCGCATCGCCAAAAAGCATGCGGGTGTTCTCTTTGTAAAATAACGGATTGTCCACACCAGAATAACCGGAAGCCATACTGCGCTTGGAAACAATCACTGTGCCAGCCTTCCAACACTCCAACACCGGCATGCCATAGATCGGGCTGCTGGCATCATCCTGGGCACCTGGATTGACAATGTCATTGGCTCCCAAAACAATCGCAACATCGGTGTTGGGGAAGTCATGA
Organism: Candidatus Magnetaquicoccus inordinatus; assembly: GCF_004217665.1. Lineage (GTDB taxonomy): Bacteria > Pseudomonadota > Magnetococcia > Magnetococcales > Magnetaquicoccaceae > Magnetaquicoccus > Magnetaquicoccus inordinatus. The sequence goes on from NZ_RXIU01000051.1 coordinate 437, forward strand.
TTGATCTCATCCATCTCCAAGACAATGTCATAAGGTACTTTGGCTTCGGCCAACAAAACATTCATGTGGCCCGGCAAACGTCCAGCCACCGGATGGATGGCAAAGCGGACATTGCAACCACGATCACGCAAAAACTTGGTCATTTCATATACCGGATGCTGGGCTTGTGCTACCGCCATACCATAGCCGGGAATGATGATGACACTCTTGGAATCTTTTAACAAAGCCGCCGTCTCATCCACATTGATGCTGGTTACCGTACCCTGCTCGGTACTGGCGCTCGCCGTTACCGTTCCGGCTTCGACACCAAAACCACCCAGAATCACACTGATGAACGAACGCGCCATGGCCCGGCACATGATGTAGGAGAGGATGGCACCGGAGCTGCCCACCAGCGACCCCACCACAATCAACACATCATTGGAAAGCATAAAACCGGTCGCTGCCGCAGCCCAACCTGAATAGCTGTTGAGCATGGAGACCACCACCGGCATGTCAGCACCACCGATGGCCATGACCAAATGTGCGCCCAAGACAAAGGAGATCAAGGTCATGATCATCAACGGCAACATCTGCGAATGGGGCGGATTGGCACCAATAAACAGACTGCCCAGATAGATGCTGAACAGAATCATGGCAAAATTGACACCATGACGACCAGGCAAACCCAACGGCTTGCTGGTGATTACACCCTGCAATTTGCCAAAGGCAATGATCGAACCAGTAAAGGTGATACCACCGATAAAGACTCCGACAAAAATCTCCGCTTCATGGATAACCCGCTCCACATGCGAGGCATAGTGTACCGAGGTATCGATATAGTTGGCCACACCCACCAACACGGCGGCCAAACCCACAAAGCTGTGAAAACCAGCAACCAACTGCGGCATGGCAGTCATCTCTACCCGTGCCGCCACAACAGCACCCACTGCACCGCCGATCAACATGACCGGAATCAAGATGCCAAAACCACCCATCTTCGGTGCCAACAAGGTAAAGAAGATGGCAATAGCCATACCAATCATTCCATACAGGTTACCACGACGGGCCGATTCCTGATTGGAGAGGCCACCCAGGCTCAAGATGAAGAGAATGCTGGCGGCAATGTAAGAAACCGTAATCAGACCTGAATTCATGGAATTCTACTCCTTCCGGAACATTTTAAGCATGCGCTGGGTAACCAGAAAGCCACCGGCAATGTTGATGGCGGCCAAGAGAGCAGCAATGGCGGCCAAAGCAACCACAGTTCCAGATGGAGCAACCATCTGTACCATGGCACCAATGACAATGATACCACTGATGGCATTGGTAACGCTCATCAGGGGGGTATGCAAAGCCGGGGTGACATTCCAGACCACCATGTAGCCAATAAAACAGGAGAGGGCAAAAACAGTCAGATGGGCCAAAAAGGCCGGAGGTGCCGACATGCCAACCAGGGCCAACACCAGACCGCCCAATCCCATATAGGTGAGAATACGCCGATTGGTCTCAGCCGGATCTTCAGGCGGACCGGCATGGCCATGTTTACCATGTCCATGAGCGGTCGGAGGCGGTGCTGCCGGTTTTTTTGCTTGGACAGGCGGTGGTGGCAGTTTCGGTGGCGGCCAAATCACCTCACCTTGGCTGATCACCGTGGTGCCACGCTGCACCACATCCTCCATATTGATCGAGAACACTCCATCCTTGGTCATATCTTTCAAGAGATGGCAGATGTTTTGGGCATAGAGATTGGAAGCCTGGGTAGCCAGACGGGAGGGCAGATCGGTATAACCAATCAAGGTCACACCATGTTTGACCACCACTTTGCCGGGTTCGATCCCTTCGCAGTTACCACCCTGTTCGGAGGCCAGATCGACGACAACGCTACCCTGTTTCATCGATTTGACCATCTCTTCGGTAATCAGGATCGGAGCGCGCACGCCAGGGATCAAAGCGGTGGTGATGATGATGTCCACCTCTTTGGCCTGTTGGGCAAACAGCTCCATTTCGGCTTTGATAAACTCGGGGCTCATCACTTTGGCATAGCCGCCCTCACCGGTACCATCTTCCTCAAAATTGAGCATCAAAAATTCTGCGCCCATGCTTTTGACTTGATCGGCCACTTCCGGACGGGTATCAAAGGCGCGAACCACTGCACCCATACCAACCGCTGTACCGATGGCCGACAGACCAGCCACACCAGCGCCAATTACCATAATCTTTGCCGGAGGTACCCGACCAGCGGCAGTAATCTGTCCGGTGAAAAAACGCCCAAAATGGTGTGCTGCTTCCAAGACTGCACGATAGCCGGCAATATTGGCCATCGACGACAGTGCATCCAACTTTTGCGCCCGCGAAATGCGCGGTACTGAATCCATTGCCAGGACAGTCACTTTGCGTGCCGCCAGACGATCCATCAACTCTTTGTTTTGCGCCGGCCAAATAAAACTGATCAAATGTTTGCCTTCGCTAAGCAAATCCGCTTCATGGCGATTATCCGCTGGATTGACCATAGGCGGACGTACTTTGATCACCATGTCGGAACCACCCCACAAACTGTCTGCATCGGGAGCAATCTCTGCTCCTGCTGCTGTATAGCTGTCGTTTGTGAACTGGGCAGCCGCTCCGGCATTGTTTTCCACAATGACCTGATAACCCATTTTAATTAATTGTTTGACTGAGTCAGGACTGGCCGCGACCCGTTTTTCTTCTGGATAAATCTCTCTGGGAATACCGATTTTCATAGATGACACCTCATGCAAGGGATGGTACGACCTACCAGAAACGTGAACTCACTCTTTACATGCTTTTTGAGTTTGTTACACAAGGAGCAGAGTGTAACGACTCTGAATACGGCGTCCAACACGGACCCGACTATTCTTAAGACAAATCAGAAAAAAGGGGAAGCAAAAATCCACCAAACCGCTATAGAAATTTACCTTTCGTTAATAATGGTAAAATTTTGCCAATTTCTCAGCAGAGACGCCACGCCAAAAAGAGTAACGCAGGCGCCACATTAAAAAGATGGTTTGCCAAATGCCATATTTTTCCCAACGTCTTCCAGAGGTGCAGACTGGTTCAGAAATGACCAGAGGGGCGGAGTGACGGCGCAAAGATTTACTGAAGGCCACATCCTCCATCAAGGGCAGATCGGGAAAAGCGCCGAGTGCATTAAAAAGGGAGCGCCGCACAAAAAGGGCTTGATCACCGGTGGCCACTTTGCTCAAGCGGGAGCGCCAACTGATCATCTGTGCAACCACGGGCAACATCCAGGAGCGGCCAGAAATGGTGACGGCAAAAAATCCCCAATGCGCTTTTTTTGCCTCCAGGCGTGTGGGCAGAGAGAGAATGACTGCTGAGGGGGGAAGCCTGGTATCTGCATGCAAAAACAGAATGATTTCACCGCACGCCACGCTTGCTCCTGCATTCATTTGTTTGCTGCGTCCAGGAGCAGTGACAATTACTTTGGCTCCCCAGTTGCGGGCAATTGCAGCGGAATGATCATGGCTTTCGCCATCGACAACAATGATCTCTACTCCAGCCTGGCGCAAGCTCTGTAATGCCTGCAGGCAGTCGGCTAAACCTTCTGCCTCCTGACGTACCGGTATAACGATCGACAGTGACACCTCATTTTTCCTTGTCTGGATGATTGCACCACTTGAACATGGCATTGGACATGGTATTTTTGTTGCATCCAAGAGTCAGACCTTTTCTGTTATCCACCGTTCAAGGTGTACCATGACTGCTCAACGGCCTACCCTATTGATTGTCGATGATGCTGCCGACAACATCCATCTGCTCAGTGAATGGTTAGAGCAATCCTACCGTGTGTTGACGGCCCGGTCTGGTGCAGAAGCCTTGCGGTTGCTGCAGGAGACCCACCCAGATCTGATTTTGCTGGATGTGCAAATGCCCGATATGGATGGATTTGAGACCTGCAGGAAACTGAAAGCCAACCCCGATACCGCCACCATTCCGGTGATATTTATCACAGCCAGTCGCAAAATGGAAAATGAGCTGCGAGGTTTGGAGTTGGGGGCAGTCGATTTTTTGACCAAACCTATCTCGCCACCGGTTCTGTTGATGCGGGTACGCAACCATTTGGCTTTAGCCAGCCACAATCGCTATATCGAACAGTTGGTTGAAGAGCGTACCTCCTCGTTGCAGGAGGCGCAACTGGCTTTGCGTTCGGCCATGAACAACCTGTTGGTGATTCAGGTTACTCCCGGAGTGTTTTGGTTGCAGGTGCCAGAAGCCGGTCTCTATATTCTTTGTGGCTGTCCTGGTGAGGTGATCAAACATCTTATGCGCAAAGGGTTGGTCAGTACCGCCCAGCGTCATGGAGTCACCTTTGAAACCGGTCCCAACGCCATCCTTTTGTCGGATTTGCTGGTGCAAAATGGAGGATTTGCCAATTTATCGGAGTTTCCGGTGTTGCAGATGCTCTATCGCCAGGGGATGATTCTGCCCAAGCATCCCAATAATACCGGAATCAAGCCTTTGTTGATTGGTTCTCCGGATCAAGTGCGTGCCCAGTTGGAATATATTCATCGTGGCAATTATGGTCTGATTAGTGAAGAGGAGCTCATGGCCGCTGGGGCGAGCGAGGAGCGGGCGGCTCTGTTGATGAAAATCAAACGTAAATTTGCTTTTGGGCAGATCCGTACTCCGCAAGAGTTTTTGGATACTCTGGAGCTGGCTGATAAACCGGTTGCCATTCGCAACGGGGTCTCTGTGGAGCGGATTGCTTTTAACCGTTTTCGTTTTCATTATCGCGATGAGTCCACCGATATCGATCTCAATCTGCCGCCGACGATTCTTTATGAAGCCTGTTATCCTTTAGGGCGCCATCGCATTCAGCAGCACTATTTTGCTGTACTGCATACCGGAGAGGGGGATGGTTGGGATATCAACCGGCCCAGTATGGGTTCGATTGTCACCTTTCAGGGGCGGATCTATTTGGTGGATACCAGTCCGACCATTTTGCAGATTTTGACCTCGTTGGGGATTGATGTCAGCGAAGTGGAAGGGATCTTTCAAACTCATGGCCATGATGACCATTTTGGTGGGTTGCCCTCGTTGATTCACTCCGGGCACCGTTTGAAATATTATGCCACCCCCTTGGTGCGTGCCTCGATTGCCAAAAAGTTTGCTGCTTTGACCTCGTTGGCAGAGGATAAATTTGGTGAATTTTTTGAGCTGCATGATCTCAAGGAGGATGAATGGAACGATTGTGATGGTTTGGAGGTGCTGCCGCTGCATACTCCACATCCGGTGGAGGCGACCATCTTTTATTTTCGCGCTCTGGCGGGCGATGGCTATCGCACCTATGCCCATTTGGCGGATTTGGTCTCTTTCGAGGTTTGGAATCGCATGGGCAGTGATCTGCCTGGGGATCTGGTGGCCAAGGTGCGGGACGACTATCTGTTGCCTGCCGATCTGAAAAAGTTGGATGTGGGAGGAGGCATGGTTCATGGTGTGGCTGAGGATTTTCGCCATGACAGCTCCAAACGCTTGGTGTTGGCCCATATTGGTCGTAAATTGACCATCCCGGAGATGGAGATTGGTTCGGAATCCTTTTTTGGGGCCATTGATATTTTGATTGAGGGGCAACAAGATTATCTGCGGCAACGGGCTTACCGTTTTATCAATCGGCTGTTTCCACAGGTCAAGGTGGATCAGATCCATATGCTGCTCAATAGTCCAACCATCAATTATAACGCGGGAACCATTATTTATCGCACGGGTAATGGTGGCAAGCCGGAATATGTCGAGATGGTGTTGACGGGTGCGGTCTCCTATCTGGATGCCGAATTGGGCGTACACAGCCATATGCCTTTTGGATCGTTGATGGGGGCGCAAGAGTTGTTGAGCGATGCGCCGCAGAGCAAAGCTACCTATCGGGCGGTCTCTCACTGTTCGGTGATTCGTTTTCCGGCGGCCTTGTTCAAGGCCTTTTTGGAGAACAATGGTCTGTTGGAACATCTGCATGCGGTGATGGATAAGGTGGATTTTCTCCGTCGCACCCGGCTGTTTGGTGAGCAGACCACCTTTCGTTTGGTGCAGTTGGCGCAACAACTGGATCGGGTAGCGTTGCAGGCAGGAGAGGCGTTGCCGGAGAGCGAAGGGGAGCAGTTATGGTTATTGGTCAGTGGGCAGGTGGAGTTGTCAGATCATCGGGGAGTGGTGGTTGATACGGTCAAGCCTACCGGCTTTTTTGGTGAAGAGAGCTATTTGAATGTCCAGCGCCGTAGTCGTTGGCAGGTCAAGGCGATTTGTGGCAGCGACTTGTTTCGTTTGAATCGTCCCGACATCATCCAGATTCCGGTGGTGCATTGGAAAATGTTGGAAGAGCATGACAATCGCTGCAAACAGTGTCACAATCACACCCCCTGAAGCATTTTCTGCTGATTTGGGGTGAGTGGATAAGGTAATGTTGATCTGAGTGATCGACAGGGAACTCTTTTTTGTTGCAGGTTGAACGGATTATGTTGGAGCTCACTTCCTTGACGGCGGTTTCGCCGTTGGATGGTCGTTATGCAGCGCAAACGGCTGTTTTGCGAAATCTTTTTTCAGAATATGGCCTGATGCGTTTTCGGGTGCAGGTGGAGGTGGCCTGGTTGCGGGCCTTGGCGGCAGAGCCGTTGATTGCAGAGGTGCCTCCCTTGACCGAGGAGGAGCAGAGCTTTTTGCAGAGAGTGGTGACAGAGTTTTCCCCGCTGGAGGCCGAACGAATCAAAGCCATTGAGCGGGTCACCAATCATGATGTCAAGGCGGTGGAATATTTTTTGAAAGAGCGTCTGCAGGAGAGCTCGATGCGTGGTTTGATCGAGTTTATTCATTTTGCCTGCACTTCGGAAGATATCAACAATCTGGCACATAGTCTCTCTTTGCAGGAGGCGCGCAGTCAGGTGTTGCTGCCTTCGATGCAGCAGGTGATTGCAGCGCTTGATGGTTTGGCGGTGGCGCATGCGGCCTTGCCGATGTTGGCACGCACCCATGGGCAACCGGCTTCACCAACCACGTTGGGCAAGGAGATGGCCAACGTGGCGGATCGCTTGCGCAAGCAGTTGCGGCGTCTGCAGGCGGTTCCGGTCTATGGCAAGATCAATGGTGCGGTGGGCAACTTTAATGCCCATTGTGTGGCCTATCCGGAGGTGGATTGGCCACAGTTGGCACGTCGTTTTGTCGAAGGGTTGGGGTTGCTCTATCAACCGCTGACCACTCAGATCGAACCGCATGATGGTATTGCCGAACTGTTTGATGCCTTGGCGGGATTCAATACGGTATTGATCGATTTTGCCCGTGATGTATGGAGTTATATTTCGCTGGGCTATTTCCGGCAGCAGACCATTGCCGGTGAGGTAGGCTCTTCCACGATGCCGCACAAGGTCAATCCGATTGATTTTGAAAATGCCGAAGGCAATCTGGGATTGGCCAATGCCCTGTTGCACCATTTGTCGAGCAAGCTGCCCATTTCCCGTTTGCAACGTGATTTGACCGATTCTACGGTGTTGCGCAACATGGGGGTGGGGTTGGGTTATTCGCTGTTGGCCTATCGTTCGTTGTTGAAGGGCATTGGCAAGCTGGAGGCCGATTCCGAGCGTCTCTCTGCCGATCTGCAGGAGAGTTGGGAGCTGTTGGCCGAACCGATTCAGGTGGTGATGCGTCGTTATCAGATCGATCAACCCTATGAACGTTTGAAGGCATTGACCCGTGGGCAGCGGGTGAGTCGCGACAGTTTACACGCCTTGATCCAGAGTTTGTCGATTCCGCAGGAGGTCAAAGAGAGTCTGTTGGCGCTGACTCCTGCCGGTTATATCGGCTTGGCCAAGCAACTGGCCGGGCAGGTTCCGGAATAGTAGGCTGCAGGGTAACTATTCAGGTTCGCCATGGCTCGCCAGCTCTACCCGGTTCGCCATGGCTCGCCAGCTCTACCCGGTTCGCCATGGCTCGCCAGCTCTATCCCCATGGGGATGCTGTACGAATTGGCGCAAAAATGCGCGCCAATCCGCACAGCTTGCTTCCATTAGGCGCTTAAGCCGATGCAAAGAGCGCGTCGGCTTAGTTTGAAAAGCGCGCCAAAGGCAAAAGATTAAAAACAAAATCCCAGGGATTCCATCCCTGGACCCGGCCAGGGAGGTGCCATCCCTGGACCCGCAGTTGTTTTGTGCGGTGAATAGTTACGGCCAATAAACTACTGCTCAGGAATATTCCGGGGTAACATACTGCGGGCAGTTGATCTGCACGATCTGCAGGTCGGGATCATCCAACTGAATGGCGGTCAACTTGCCGCCATAGACGCAACCGGAGTCCAAGCCAAAGGATTTGCGGTTGAGGGTCATGCCTGCTGCAGCCCAATGGCCGTAGATGATGCGTGCCTGTTCTCCTTCCGGGCGCAACTCAAACCAGGGGCGATAGGGAAAATCGGCAGCTTTGGTCTCTTCGTTTGGTACAAAAGCATAAGGGTTGCTGACTCCGGCCAAGAGCGGATTATTGGGCCAGAGCGGTTGACCGGCAGCGGTACAGAGGCGGATCCGGGTCATTACCGCATAGGCAAAGCGCAAGCGGCTGAGTGGATCTCCTTCATCTTCGGGATTATCCAGCACCGTGTCATCCCAGTTAAGAAAAAATTCCCGGCTTTGCTCCTCATTTTGTAGCACAGCGGTGATCTCTGCCGACAAGGCGCGCACATCGCTTAGTCCCCAGGCGGGTGAGAGGCCGGCGTGTACCATGCCAAAGGCCAAAGAGCGGTCACAATGAAAGAGGGGCAGGCTACGCAACCATTGAATCAGCTCTTGGCCATCGGCAGCCGCACGTATTTGTTGCACCAGCGGCATGATTCCCTTGTCGGCTGGCCAACCGCTCAAGGCGGCCAGGATCCGTCCTTCATGATTGCCCATAACAGTGACGGCGCGATTGCCCAAGTTGCGAACAAAACGCAGCACCCCCAGTGAGTCTGGTCCTCGGTTGACCAGATCTCCCACCAGGCGCAAGCGATCCCGTTCGGGATCAAAACGGATCTCGCGCAATAAATTTTTCAGCTCCTCCAGGCAGCCATGTACATCTCCTATGGCATAAACGGCCATTATTCCCCCCTTTTTATGCAGCGTATATATGCAGTTACCATTCGCTGAATGGTTTGCGGCTCAGGCTGGAGTTGAAATAGCGTGGATCCAGAGAGACCTCCTCCCCCAGCCAGGGGGGAGAGAGAAAACTCTGCTCTTCGCAGGTCAACTCCACTTCTGCCAGCAGCAATCCTTGATTGGCACCGCTGAAGGCATCCACCTCCCAGAGCAGGCCGGCATAGTCGATTTGGTAACGTATTTTTTCGATCAGTGGTGGCTGGCAGAGTTCATCCAGCATCTGTCGGGCATCATCTGCCGGGATGGGATAGTCAAATTCCAGCTTGCTGATGCCACGGGTGATTCCTTTAATGGTGAGGCTACCCTGTTCACCGTTCAGGCGCACACGCACGACTCGCTCTTTGACTGTGGAAAGAAAACCTTGCCGGATAGTTTGTGCGCTGCGAGCTTGCGGGAGCCCTGACTGCTCCCAGAGAGTGCGATCTACCAGAAAACGCCGTTCAATCTCTTGCCCCATCTTTCGCTCCTTGCCTGATTTACAGCAAAAGCTCTTCGTTCCATTTTTCGCTATCGGGGCTCTCTTCCCCTTGCAGCAGAGCGGCAAAGGCCATCAAGGCTTTACGGGCGCTGCCGATTGGATAGTAGAAGGCATCCCAATTTTCATGCCCTTCGCCGTCATGCAGTGGAATTACATAATCAAACTGCCAGGCGGCACGCATTTCCAGAAGGGCATTATTGCTGCGTTTTTCGATATTCTCCAGATCCTTAAGCGACAACAATCCCTTGTGTCTTTGTGTGCGGTGCAACAGCTTGTGGCGTTGGATGTCGGTGATAAAGCGATTGAGGTCAACGCTGCGTTCAGGATCTTTTAGGTAGAGAATCTCTTCGCGGGAGAGAGGGGAGAGAAAGATGGAGACAGTGGGAAAGCGATCAAAGATACCGACTTCGCGTAATTTACCGGGGACGAAGGGACTTCCTTCAAAGAAGGGGATGCGTCCGCTATCGATGATCCGTTGAATTTGGGCGATTTCCAGTGCTTGCAGATCACCAAGCACATCGGCGACCACATAGCCCTCTTTATCGCGCAGGGCTTCGATGGCGCCACGGGATCGGAAGAAATAATGGACCCCTTCTTCTTCGCCGGGGCGAGGTGGTCGGTCGTTGAACAGGACCAGTTGCCGGAAGCGACTGGCCAGTTGTGGATAGAAACGACGCAAAGCAGTATATAGCGGACCTTTACCTACGCAGGAGGGTCCAGCCAGAACAACCATTTTATCCATCGGCCTCTCCTTTACCGCCTGGAAGAGCTTGAGCTCTGCAGGTCGGTTTTGCTGTGCAATGGATAGTGGAAAGGGAATTGCCGGTGTAAAGCTTAGTCGGCGATACCCAGTTCACGTTTGAAGATGGCCTTATGAATATCGCCCAAGCTGACGATTCCGACCAGTCTGTCGTGATCTTCCACTACCGGGATACGGCGAAAACGATGCAAGGCCATTTTCGAGGCGGCTTGCATGACCAATTCGTCGGAGGCAACGGTAAAGACCCGTTTGGTCATCAGGTTGGCGACGGTACGGGAGAGCACTTCGCGATAGGAATTTTCCATGGCCAGAAAATCACGAGCGCGTACCGGATCATCGAGAAAATCGGAATAGTTGGGCAGCAGGGCGTTGAGAATATCCTTTTCGGTGATGATTCCGAGCAGGCGGTCGTCGTCATCGACAACGGGCATACCACTGATTTTATTGGTACAAATTGTAGCGGCAACCGAGCGGATGGTATCATCCTTACGCACGGTGCGCACATTGGTCACCATGACATCTTTAACCAGCATTGTGATCTCTCCTTCTTTCCATGGTTTAAGTACAAAAAATTTTAGATAGTTGATTCGGGAAAAAGTTCCCGTTTCATGACCAAAGCATCTTCTTTGCCACTGGGCAGAACGTAGTAACTTTTGCGAGTATAGAGGATTTGCAATCCCATGTCTTGGTACAGTGTGCGGGCAGGTTGATTACTGGCACGTACCTCCAAGAGAAGAGAGGTGATTGCGCTGTGCCGTGCATAATCCAGCAGCGCTTGCAGCAGCATTCTGGCCACTCCTTGTCGTTGCCAGGGGGGAGCGGTACCCAAGGTCAGCAAGTGGATCTCATCAAACAGACGACGCGCCAGGGCATAGCCACATTTTTGTTCTGCGCAGAGGGCGATTTGGCACCAGGACTCTTGTTGCAACTCTTCCTGGAATTGCTGGATATTCCAGGGCTGGGGCTGGAGGAGCGCTTCCATTGCGGCGACCCAGGGCAAATCGCTGCGCAAGAGCGGACGCAGTTGGATCATTGTTGTGGACGCAGCAGAGCGACTGGAGGATCGGCATCCGGGCGGCGTTGATAGTCGAGCAGAGGGGTGAGCAGAGCTTTGGGTTCGGGGAGTGCCTGCCACTGTTGTTGTGCCAGGCGGCCCAGGAGCGCAGGATCGATGATCCATTGGCTGGCTGGAGTGCATTGACTGGGCAATGGCCAGGTGTGCGCGAGCAGTTCGGGATAGGCTTGCAGGGCGTTACCGGTCAAAAGAAGCTGACTTGCAGCAGGCCAGGGCCACTGCTCCAGGGTGGAGATCCAAGCGCTGGGGCTGAGAGCCGCCCCGGGGGCATGCAGCAGTTGCAGGCCACTCTCTTGGCGTTGATAGAGAGCGGCAAAGATCTCCTGGCGTCGGGCATCGACCAGGACGCTGATCCAGTTGCTGGTGCAGGGGCACTGGGCGGCGAGCAGGTCAAGAGTAGAGATGCCAACGATGGGAATGGCATGGGCCAGAGAAAAACCTTGGGCAAAGGCGGCGCCGATACGCAAGCCGGCAAAGGCGCCTGGACCGTTGTTGATGGCCAACAATTGGAGATCTTTGGGCTGCCAGCCCACCTCCTGCAAGAGTTGCTGGCAGATCTGGGGCAGGAGAACGGCATGGCCGGCTGGGCCCTGGAAAAAGCGACAGGCAAGCGACACATCGCCGTCGAGCAGGGCGATGCCGCCTTGGGCGCTGGCGGTATCCACGGCGAGGGTCAGCACGGTGGCAACTCCAGGTGGTTGATCGGAAATTCCATCTGCAGCACAATGCCACATCCTGGCGCACTTTGACAAGAGATGCTTCCGCCCAGGGTTTGGGTCACCAGATTGTAGACGATAGCCATGCCCAGGCCACTGCCACCCAAATCGCGTCGGGTAGTAAAAAATGGTTCAAAGATGCGGCGACGGCAGGACTCTTCCATACCTTTGCCGTTATCGCGATAGAGAAAATGCAGACGCTCCTCCTGGACAGTAAATTCGAGGATGATCTGACCTGCCTCATTGTCGGGGAAGCCATGCTGACGGGAGTTGTGGATCAAGTTGATGACAATCTGGGCTATGGCACCGGGATAGCTGCGCAGGTGCAGATCAGGGGGGCAGAGCACGGTGATGGTCAAGCGGGTATGTCGCAATTCATGGTGCAGGGCCAGGATCACCGATTCCAGATAGCTGCGCAGGTGCAGGTTACGCTGCTCTCCGCTGGATTGATCAACCGCCACCGCCTTAAAACTGCGTACCAGATCAGCGGCCCGTTGCAGATTAAAGAGAATCAGTTGTGCGAGGCGTTCGCTGGAGTGTAACAGTTCGGTCAGCTCCTCTTCGGAGATGCCCTCCTGTTTGAGCAGGGTGGAAAAGGAGTGCAGGCGTTCATTCAATTCGGAGGCGGCGGTCACGCCGATGCCGACCGGAGTATTGATTTCGTGGGCCACGCCAGCCACCATATTGCCCAGGCTGGCCATTTTTTCCGCTTGCACCAGCTCGGCATAGAGCCGTTTTTCTTCGCTGAGATCGACGATCATCACCAGACGAGCATTTTCCCCTTCCAGCAGGATCGAATTGACCGCCAGGCGCAGGGGAAAGAGTGTGCCATTGGCGCGACGACCCTCGGTTTCCCGATGCAGTGTCTCTTCATAGCCGGGCAGACGTGGTGGCAGACCGCCGGGAAGCAGGGCGCGCAATGGCTGATAGAGCACCTGCTGGCGATTGATTTGGAAGAGATTTTCTGCTTCGGCATTGCAAAGAAGGAGGGTATCGTTGGCGGCGACGACCAGAATGCCGAAAGGAGCCTGTTCGATCAAGGAGGTCAACTCCTGATTGGTGGCATTCAGCTCTTCTGCATAGATGAGCAGTTGCCGACGCAGGCGTTGTTGTTGCAGTTGATTGTTGACTCTGGCCAGCACTTCGGCGGCGGCATAGGGTTTGATGATATAGTCGGCACCACCGGCGCGCAGGGCGGTGCTGATGGTGCTGCTTTCACTGGTGCCGCTGATAAAGATGATCGGCAGCTCTTTGCTGGCGGGATTGGCTTTAAGCTCCTGGCAGAGCTGCAGGCCATTTTGATCGGGCAGGTTGAGGTCGAGCAGCAACAAGGTGGGCAGTTGTTGGGCGATCAACTCTTTGGCCTGTTTGGCAGAAAAGGCGGTATGGATGGTAAGAGTACTCTCTTGGAGTATGCTCTGCAGCAGTTGCAGATTGTCCCAATGATCATCGACGACCAGGATATATTCAGAACCGGGTTCGATGATGGGTATGGGTGTAACGGGAGGAGTGGCTGGGGAAAACTCTGGAGTATGGAAGCGCAGGTGCAGATATTTGGCCAGGATGGCAAAAATCTCACTTTCGTGCCAGGGCTTGCGCAGCAGATCATTGCAACCGGCGGCGAGAATCTCTTGTCGCTCTTCCTCCAAGGCATGCGCGGTCAGGGCGATGATGATGATCTGTTGGCCATGGGGCAGGGTACGGATTTGTTGGCTGGCCTGCAGACCGTTCAGGATGGGCATGCGTATATCCATCCAAATCAGATGCGGATGCCATTGCTGGGCTCTGGCGACGGCGGCCGCGCCATCGGTCACCTCCTGGACCTGAAATCCGGCTTCGCGCAGAACACGGCTGAGCAATTGGCGGTTATCGGGCTGATCTTCGGCGATCAGCAGGCGGTACTCTGCGCCATTGCTGGCCGAGAGGCGCTGATTTGGCTCTGCCGGGAGGGAGCTGCTGTCGATGCTCTGCCCGGCTGGCAGTTGCAGGGGCAAAAGCAGACGAAAACAGGCTCCCTGGCCTAGAACACTTTCCAGCTCGATGCGTCCGCCCATCCGTTCGCTCAGTTGGCGACAGATGCTTAAACCTAGTCCGGTACCCTCTATGGTGGGGGTATGGGCCGGTGTGACCTGCTCGAAGGGGAGAAAGATGCGTTGTTGATCCTGGGCAGCGATTCCGGGTCCGCTGTCGCAGACGGAAAAACAGATCATGTTGCTGTTTTCTGCTGAATCTGGCAGGAGTGTGACCTGCAGGACAATCTTTCCTTGTTGGGTATATTTGATGGCGTTGCCCAGCAGATTGAGGAGTATCTGACGCAGGCGTGGGCCATCGCCGAGGAGAATGCGGGGTATCTGGGGGGCGATATCCAAATAAAATTGTAACCCTTTTTCGCTGGCGGGCACCTGCATCAAGGATTGCAGATCGTGCAGCAGATGGTGCACATCCAGTTCTGTTGTTTCGATGAGCAGATGATCGGCCTCCATTTTGGAGAGATCGAGCACCGAATTGATCAGATTGAGCAGGTGACCGGCGCTGCTGGCGATGATATTGACCTCTTTGTGCAGGGAGGGGTGCAGAGCCGCTGCCCGTTGCAGCAGACGGGTGTAGCCGAGGATGGCATTGAGTGGGGTGCGCAGTTCATGGCTCATATTGGCCAGAAAGGTGGATTTGGCACGATTGGCGGTTTCGGCGGCCTCTTTGGCCTGTATGGCGCGTCGTTGCGCGCGCTGCATGGCTTCACTGAGCAGGGCAATCAGCAGGCCGTTGCCGAGGAAGACCCCCCAGCCCAACCAATCGCCATAATCCCTGATAAAAGGGAGCTCTCCTGGGGACCAGAAGAGCACGAGCAGAGCGCTGGCGCTGGCGCAGAGCAGAGCGGGAAAAAGGCCGCCGACCGCCCCGGAGAGCATGACCATGGGGTAGAAGGTGACCCAGGGGATACGATTTTCCAAGGCGGCCAGGGGCCAATAGCGGACCAGGGCACCGATGGCTACTGCGGCCAGGGGCAGCAGGAGATGGGTGAAGAGCCGGGAGTGGCTCAGTTTCATACGGGATGCTCCAGCAAGGCGGAGACGGCGACCAGCAGTTCGTCATGGGAGAAGGGTTTTTTAATGGCGTGGTGGGCGCCGAGGTCGATGGCTGTTTGCAGAAAAAAGGCGCTTTCGCCATTGTTGTGGGGGCCGCCGGAGATGGTGATCAAGGGGATGCGGGGATGGTTTTGGCGCAGTGCCATGATCACTTCGATGCCATCGCTATCGGGCATAAAGATGTCGGTGATCACCAGGTCGATGGGATGTTCGTCGCAGATGCGCAGGCCACTGCTGCCGCTGGCGGCGGTATAGAGCTGATAGCCGCTGCGTTCCAGGAAGCGGGCGGTGGATTGGCGCACGGTTTGGTCGTCATCGATAATCAGGATACGTTTCATGGGTTATGCCCGTCTGCAGTGGGAGGGGAGCTGTGCATGGCCAAAGGCAGGGTGAAAAAAAAATGGCTGCCTTGGCCAAGGGTGCTGTGTACATACATGCTGCCGCCTTGTTTGTTGACCAGTTCGCGGCTGATGGGCAGGCCGAGACCGGTTCCACCGGCGCGCCGGGTCAAGGAGTTGTCGAGCTGCTCGAAGAGGTGAAAAATGGTTTCCAGCTTGTCGGCGGGAATACCACAACCGCTGTCGGCCACCTCGAAGAGGGCCATCTGCTCTTGTTGACGCACCCGCAATATGATCTCCCCTTGTGCGGTAAATTTGATGGCGTTGCCCAGCAGATTGAGGAGAATCTGTTTGCAGCGTTTGCTGTCGGCCAGGATGGTCAGTTCGCTTTCAGGTTGGTAGGAGAGGCGCAGCGTTTTGGCATCGGCCAGGGGTTGGATCAAATTCCAGACTTCGCGGACCAGTGGAGTGACCGGACAAGGTACGGGAAGCAGGGATAATTTACCGGCTTCGATGCGGGCAAAATCGAGAATATCTTCGATCAAGCCGAGCAGATGTTCGACCGCTTGCAGCCCTTGGCTGGCGATCTCCACCACTTCCTGATGCAGTTCGTGCAGTGCGGCGAGCAGGCTCTCTTTGTGCGGAGTGCTGGGCAGTGCGTCGATCTGATTGCGCAATTTTTTCATGCCGATGAAGAGGTGAAACTGACTTTTGAACTCCTCGAAGGGCCCTTTGGTGCCTTGCAGGGGGGTACGCAGTTCGTGGCTGACCATGTTGAGAAAGGCGCTTTTGGCACGATTGGCATGATCAGCGGTTTGCCGCAGCTCTTGTTCTTGTTTGCGCATTTGATCAAGCTCTTGGATGTCGCGATAGGCGCGCAGAGCCGATTTTAATGCGGTTTTGAGACGGCGACTGGTGAGGTCGGATTTTTCGAGAAAATTATTGATATCATGCTGCTCGAAGACCGACTCTTCCGGAAACTGACCGGCCTGTCCGGTGCGCAGGAGAATCTGCAGCAGGTGGTTGTCGCACTCTTCGCGGATGAAGCGAACCAGTTCCAGGCCAGAATGGCTGCTTTCCATGACCACATCGAGCAGGATGACGGCGATATTGTTGTGGTCGAGGAGTAGTTTTTGTGCCTCTTTGGCGGAAGAGGCGTAGAGCAGGTAGAGGGGTCTGCCTTCAAAGTGGAAGCCGTGCAATACTTCACGGGTGAGATGGTGTACCTGTTGGTCGTCATCGACGATAAGGATTTGCCAAGGCAGAGCGTCGAGGCTGGCGTCTGGAGTGGGTGATTTGTTTTTGAAGAGCAGTAACTTTTTTCCGGGCTGCGCGGGAGGCACTGGATTCATGGGAGATT
Source organism: Candidatus Magnetaquicoccus inordinatus (assembly GCF_004217665.1). Classification (GTDB taxonomy): domain Bacteria; phylum Pseudomonadota; class Magnetococcia; order Magnetococcales; family Magnetaquicoccaceae; genus Magnetaquicoccus; species Magnetaquicoccus inordinatus. The sequence goes on from NZ_RXIU01000051.1 coordinate 17,375, forward strand.
CCTGGAGTGTTGTGGCTCTGGGTGCAGAGAGTCCGAGGCGAGCAGGGTGGCGAGAAGTTGTTGGCTCTCTTGCTCTGCGCAGATAAACTGCAAGGCGACGGCATGGGTGTTGGCCCAGATGATGCGGCAGGGCAGTTGCAGCAGACAGGCGGAGGCCTGGGACTGGGTGTCGCAGGAGAAGAAGAGATGCAGTGCGGCTTGGGTTGCGAAGGGGAGGGTGGTGTTGGGATCGAGTTCCAGGCGGATACCGGAGAGGCTGAGGTCGATTACAGGCACATTATGGATGAAGCCGTTGCGAAAAAGCAGGGTGACACGGATGGAGCAGGGAATACGCGGTGCGGTACGTCGGTCACTTTCCATAGTGTCAGCCCCACTCTTTGACCAGTTCGACCCAGCTTGCAGCAGGAGAGGATGCACCGGCTGGAATTTCGACGTGGGCGTTGTTCTCTTTTTGCATCTGCAGACGTAATTTTTCTTGCTCGGCGAAGCGTAATTTTTCGCTGAGGTCGGCCTCTTTATCGGAATGTTTTTGTTCTTTGCGATAATATTTGAGGCCGTGACGGACGATGGCAATCAGATCATCGCCGGAGACAGGTTTATGGAGATAGATATCGGCGCCAACATCAAGCCCCTCGGGCAGGCCACCGTCGCGACCGGTGAGCATGATGATATAGATTCCCTGCCAATTGGGGTTGTTACGGATCTCCTGGCAGGTGGAGAGACCATCTTTGATGGGCATCATGATGTCGAGGATGATGACAGCGAAGCGGTCTGGCCAGCGACTGAGGAGCTCGAGAGCCTCCTGGCCATGGTTGGCCTCGGCGATTCTCTCTTGGCCGAAAACGCGGCTGAGTTGGCGCACGATCGGGCGGCGGACATCGCGTTCATTGTCATCGACAACCAGAATCATGGACATGGCGCTCTCCCTTGGTTGTGCCGAGGTGAACCTCCCTTTCACCTTTCTCAATTATGGCAGATTTGCCGGTTTTGTACAATCAGAATCCCAGGGTAAATCAGGGCAATCGCATTTGAAAATCAGAAAATTATTATGGAGGTCCAGGAGGAGATTATCTCCTCCTGGTGGGTGCAGGGCAAAGCTCTGCTGGTAATGTGCGGCGTTTTACAAAAGCGAATGCGTAGCATTCGCGCACGCCGCACAGATTTGT
>NZ_RXIU01000510.1 GCF_004217665.1 Candidatus Magnetaquicoccus inordinatus
AGATTGTGCATGTCACTTCGGAGCGCTATGCCGGCAAACCATTGCGGCAAGCCTTTCCGCATTTGCGCAGCCTTCCCGATCTCTGCTGTCGTCCTCTGGGTGACAAAGAGGGATTGGATAGGGTGGATGTGGCCTTTTGTGCGCTGCCTCATTTGGCATCGATGCGTGAGGTGCCGCAGCTTCTTGGCAATGCGCTGCGGGTGATCGATCTCTCTGCCGATTTTCGTTTGCACGATCCTTTGGTCTATCGCAGTTGGTATGGAAGCGAACATCTGGCAACGCAACTGCTTCCAGAGGCGGTCTATGGATTGCCGGAGCTGCACCGTGCGGCTATCACTACCGCCCGCCTGGTTGCCAATCCCGGCTGCTATCCCACATCTGTGCTCTTGGCATTGGCCCCACTTTTGAAAGGGGAGTGGATCGATCCTGCCTGCTTGCTCATCGATAGCAAATCGGGGGTCAGCGGTGCCGGACGTTCGGCCAGTCAGGATAACCTGTTTACGGAAGTCGAAGGGGGATTCCGTGCCTATAAGGTGGAAGGGCATCGCCATACCCCAGAAATGGAACAAGAATTATCGCTATTGGCGGGTACAGAGCTGCGCATTCGCTTTGTCCCACACCTGTTGCCCCAGTCAAGGGGCATCTTGAGCACTTGCCATCTGCGCCCTCGTGTTGTACGGTCCCAGGCGGAATGGCAGGAAACCCTGCACTCCTACTATCTGAACGAACCCTTTGTTCAGGTGTTGGAAGCAGGAAACTGGCCAGCAACCAGTCATGTACGCGGCTCCAATTATTGTCATCTTGGTGTGGCGGTCGACTCCCGCACCGGTTGGTTGACAGTGTTGTCGGTCATCGACAATCTGGTCAAAGGAGCTGCCGGACAAGCAGTGCAAAATATGAATCTCATGTTTGGCATGGATGAACGGACCGGATTGGAGCAGTTGCCACTTTTTCCATAATAAACAAGAGGTGGAAGGTGGAAGCAACCTGGCAGGCAGAGCAGAGATTTTCGGCTGCGACAGGTTGAAAAGATTTATTTCGAGCAGAGATAATATGAGCGACTGCTCATATATGCTTGCCAAGTGGCACCAAGTCTGGTAACAAGCAGTCTTT
>NZ_RXIU01000511.1 GCF_004217665.1 Candidatus Magnetaquicoccus inordinatus
CCTGTGCCGTGATCGTTTGGCGGAACAGGAGATGGTTGTTGCCCGCTATTATCTCGATCAGGAAGAGTATATCGCCGCCATCAATCGCTTCAACCATGTGTTGACCAATCCTACCTATAGTGTGACTCCTTATGTCGAAGAGGCGCTGTTTGGTTTGGTGTTGGCATCCAAACGCTTGGGATTGTTGGAGGAGGCACGCAATTATGCCGTTGTTTTGGGACATAACTTTCCGGACCGGCCATTTTATCACCATGCCTTAAACCTGCTGGAAAAAGATCAGGGCCCAACCCGTTCACAATTGGCTGATCTGCGTAAAAGCATTACGCAAAAAAGTGTATTGGGGCGCCTCTTCCAAGGGGTTTCTCCCGGTTTAGCTCCTACAGATAAAAATCAATAACTATCGGTTATTGCTTGCTGTTTTGTCTTTTCTGTTCTGTGCAGGGCAGGCAATATGGCGATGATGCGGTAAAAAATTGCTGGACGCTGTTTTTTTTGTTCAAGTTAACGACAAATAAACCGATAAGTAAGGCATAGGGTGACGGTATGGTGTAAGGCAACTGACCAATAATACTTCACTTTATCGCAGGTAGCGACTGCAGAGTTGCACCTGCCAGGGGCAGTCAGGATGATTGCCCGTGTTGCTTCGGGCCGTAAAGGTCAAGATGGCAGTAGGGTTAGGGTTGGCCCTGTAAAATGAACAACTCACCTCCAGCCAAGGATGGATAATGAAACGTGATTCAGATGAATCACTGTATCGGGAGGTAAAATACCATGAAAATCTCTCTGCTGTTTCCCTCGGAGTATCATACTCCACCCCAGTGTGCACGGCCTGTTTTCCAGGATACGGCATCCCCGTTTAAGAATCTGTTGCTACGCTATATAAACGAATAAAATCAGACAGGTGGGTTAATTCTGTTCCGGTATATCGGCATCAATGCCTGTGAGCAGAGCAAGCTGAATGTGGCTTGTCGCCCTCTTGAAGGTGGAAGATTTTGACAGTGCCTGCTCTGGTAAAGAGAGTTTTGCGCTATCATATATGATTTAAGTTAAGATTGTTTACGATTAATATTGCTTTTATTGTTTTATTCTGTGTTGGGGCCGGGCTGGTCCCC
>NZ_RXIU01000512.1 GCF_004217665.1 Candidatus Magnetaquicoccus inordinatus
AGCATGACGGGTGATGGAGAGACCGGAGTTGGTCTGGGTGTTTTCTGTGGTTGTGGAGTTGGTAACCGAAGGGGTATCGGCCTTGGCGAGCACCGTAATAGTCAACGTATCGCTATCGCTTTGCGCCCCGCCACTACCCGTTGCCCCTTGATCGTTGCTGGTGATGGTCAAAGAGGTGCTACCAAAATAGTTGGCAGTGGGCACAAAAACCATCCCTGCCAAAGCGGCATTAAGATTGGTCACCGTACCAGTAAAGGTCATGTTGGCATCGGCGGTGCCATCACCGGTGGTAAAGGTCAATCCCGTGGTCTGGCTGAGAGTCAACAAACCATTGCTGGCGCTCAAAGTCAATTTGACGGGATTGGCACCGACGTCGACATCGCTGACCGCAAGCAGATTGCCGGCATTAAAGGTCAACGAACCATCCTCATAAAGCGCTTGCGCCGCAGGAACAGTGTTGAGCGGAGCATCGTTGACCGCATCCGCAGTCAGATTCAAGGTGACGGCACTAAGCGAATTAAAAGAGCCATCCCAGGCTTTTACCTGCAGTGCATCACTGCCGTTATAGTTAAGATCTGGCTCCCAAAACATGCGCCCGTTGCTGTCGCTGAGCAGATCCCACTCGGCAATCAATGCCCCTTTGACCCCGGCATTATATTGATACAACTTGCCATGATCCGGCAAATCGGTAATCCGATATTGCAGAGTACTCCACTGCGCGCTTGGCAAATCGGCATCAGAAGCCCCACCGACCTGAATCAATCGTTGTCCATCTTCCAAAACCCAGAGCTTATCCGTATTTGTCGGATCCTCTGTTACCGGCAGACCAGAGGTGATCCAGTTGTTGGCTGGAGTAGCCATATTGGTCAGAGTCATGCTTTTGTTACCGCTGGCCCAGTCCCGACTGGTGGTTCCCTGCCCTTCATCAAAGCTGTAATAATCAATTAAATTGGCTTCATTGCCGGTCAAGGAGATGGTGCGATAATTGTTGATTTCCGTCTGGGTCAGAGCCTTGTTCCAAATGCGCAGTTCGTCCACAGCTCCTTTCATGTAACCCTGATTATCGCTGCGCGCTCCCAAACGCATCTCCTGGAGATTGCCCACAGCCGAG
>NZ_RXIU01000513.1 GCF_004217665.1 Candidatus Magnetaquicoccus inordinatus
GGAGCAGTGTGAGGGAATACTTGAAAAGTGGCTTTATTTTATTCGTTATGCGGAAACCTTTGACCGCGTCCCGGAACAGTTGGATCTCCCGCCCTTCCGGCATGCTTTCGAGAAGGCCATGCTGGCCAACATGACCGAGGATGAATTGGATCTGTATGACAAGGCCGGAATTGCCATTGCCGATACACGCGGACGTTTAAAACTGGCGAGAGAAGAGGGGAAGCAAGAAGGACGTGCAGAAGGACGCGCAGAGGGAATTGGGGAAGGGGAAAGGATGGGGATGGCCAATGTGCTTCTGCGGCTATTGCAACAGCGTTTTGGTCAAGTTCCAGACGAGATAAAGGCCAAGGTGACCGCTGCCGCACGCCCACGGCTGGAGCGCTGGACAGGCGGTATTTTAGAGGCAAAGGGGCTGGAGGATCTTTTTGCCGATTGATTGCAAGCCAGTCCCTGTTGTGGTGTGGGCAAGGAGGATGAAGGGCAGCGCTGCGGACAGACTTGCTCCGCAGCGCTCTTTTTTTTGTGTAATTTATTTCTTATATTATCGTTTGACTGGTATTCAGATTTAGATTATCATCATGACAAATTTTGTTCGGATAGGTGCTTTTGCAATCGGTCAATCTGGGGTTGGCAAAATGTTTCAATTGAATGGTAATCATATGGATGAATTGTCAAAATACACGAAACTCTCCAACCTGTTTATTGAATGTTATGTCAATTTCTACACAAATCCTTTGCGGCTTGGTCGTTGCGAAAATGACTACAGAGAGGATGAATCTGCCTGGAAGTTAAAGCGAGATGCGGTTGTGCAACGTATCAGGAGGTATTTGGAGGCTGGAAGTCAGATGCAGTGGAAAGGTGTTGCCAACTTAATGCATCTGTCTGCTTTTGATGAGGCGTTGCACGAAGCGGGCATGGAGGATATGGTTTACCGTGATTCTCCTCTCCGTCATAAAGTGCACGGCAGAGAGTGGCTAGTGGGTCAACAAAGCTGAATTGACGGGTAGAGACGCCCCAATTTGATCCTCGCATCTTGGGTCGTAAACTGCCAATTCACCTTGCAGTCTCTCCGATTGCGCTCTGTTTCCCACGCGGAAACTTCCCTGTCCAG
>NZ_RXIU01000514.1 GCF_004217665.1 Candidatus Magnetaquicoccus inordinatus
TGCATCACGTTAACAAGATATTCATGCCAGTGGGGGCAATGGGGGCTGAGAACAGAAAGGGTGCAGGTGTACACAGGTGAGGCAGGCACACATTAGCCTGTTGCAATCAACACAGCATACACTGTGCGTCTTGCGGCAGAACGGGGAGCAATGAATGATCAGACATAGCGGCAGAGCGATGATCGGGATAACACACCGCAAGTGCTACCTATAATCAACGTAGAGTATTATTGCTTATCACCACACATAAAGACAGATTTTAATGGGCAAAAACATCATCCAGGTTTTTTGCCTCCAAAATGCGATCGGTCCAGTTTTCGAGTTGCGCAAGATCGGCAGCACGCACCATCGCTTTCGTTGCATCGGGAACTTCGCCAAATCGACGGTGCAAAAGGCGAAGCAACACATTGACCCCACCTTCTTGTTGTCCTTGCTGTTTTCCTTGCAACAGACCTTGCTGTAAACCTTGCTGTATCCCCTGCAATAGACCTTGTTGTATCCCTTTCTGAATGCCAATTCTTTCTACACTTGTCACAAAAGGCATTGCCTGTTTCTCCTCATAATTGGAGAGTTCTTCCCAGAATCGATTATCGGCTTCTTCCGAGAGAGTGAGCACCCAGTCGATAAACCGATAGAGATCAATGATCTCCTGCTTACTGAAGCCATGTTGATACAGGTTGCGTGTGATCCGCCATTTGACTTGATAGCGATCATCTGGACGATTGCGCGTCTGTTTGGCGCTGAGATGGGCCATGGTCACTACGGCGAAGGGATTTCTTGACCCTTCCAGCTCTGGCAAGCGATCCAGATAGTCTAATAGTTTAACCGCATTAAAGCGATAGATCAACTCCGATCCCCACAAGGCTTGGCGATATTCTGTCACCCGCCAACTGGCGTCTTCATCCGCGAGGATGGCCAAGCCGACCACTGGCTTGCGATAGAGATCATGGACACGATACTGGCAGGTATACATGCGTTCAGCAAAACCTGCCGTTCGGTCTCCCTGGATTTCGACATGAATCAACACCCAGAGTTCACCACCATCCAGCAACCATACTTTGCTTAACAGATCCAGGCGACGATTGGCGGAGTCAGCCTCCCGGGTAAT
>NZ_RXIU01000515.1 GCF_004217665.1 Candidatus Magnetaquicoccus inordinatus
AACTCCTTGACGGATGCCGCCACCTTGGCTACCTGGGCGTCGGAGTGGGTGCGGGCATTGGCAGCATACGGAATCAAACGGTCCACTGGCCAAATCTCAATGGCATTGGCCATGGCGGGGATAGTGGTGTTCATTCGGCAAGCTCCTCCAGAGCGATGCGCAGTTCCTGGCTCAGCATGGACTCGATCGTCTTGCTGTCGGTCTCCGAGGCCAACACCGATGCCATGCGACTGGGAATATTGAGCAGGCGGTCACGAACCCGGCGGGCCAAGGCAAATGCCTCCTTGGCGACGTCTTCGGCGTTCAGCAGTTTGCCTGTCCTCTCTTCGTAGTCCAGACGGGTGAGTTTGGCGTTGTAGGTCTCCCGGACAGCTCGGCTCATCTGGTAGTTTGGCATCCCTGCCGCGACTGGCCCCGACTCTGGTTCCGCCGGTCTTTGGGAAGGTTGGCGGATTGGCGGGGGATTGGCCGGAGCTGGAACGGGAGCAGGCTTTGCCGGGACCGAGTCTGGCTTCCTTTGCTGCGCCGGGCTGGTGTTGCGTTCCCAGGCAACATTGGCCTTGGCCGGGTCAATCGTACCGTCTGCCTCGACAGGGATCCGCCCGGATTTGACGGCCTTGCGGACAGCACCTTCGGTGATGTCTCTCTGGCGGGCATATGAGCGAATAGAGATTCCCATCGTTCCTCTCCTGTTGTAGTATTGAAAGTGCGTACCGGGGTGCGTACCAGGGTGCGTACCAGGGTGCGTACCAGGGTGCGTACCAGGGTGCGTACCGCCAAAAATTGCATCTTATTGATAATTGAGTGATTAATAGCATTTTGGCGCTGACAGAGGTGCGTACCTGGGTGCGTACCTGAGGGTGTACGCGAAGGCACTTTGCAATGGCGTGCATCTTATTGATAAATTTGTGATTAATAGCGTTCATGCACTGACTGAGGTGCGTACCTGGGTGCGTACCTGGACACCGCATACGAACTGAAAATTCTGAATGTTTACCGGTAGTTGCCCTTGACAGGGTGCGTACTTTATGCCGGTGCGTACTGCGTACCCGTTTTTCAGTCTGGCGCTAGCAAAATGATGCGGTCCGAACCACCCAAGTTTTTTAT
>NZ_RXIU01000516.1 GCF_004217665.1 Candidatus Magnetaquicoccus inordinatus
GATCGGACGGACCGCCCGGGCCGGTCGGGAGGGTATGGCCATCTCCTTTTGCGATGTCAGCGAGCGCGGTTTTTTACGGGATATTGAACGCACCATCCGCTGTTCGGTGCGGGTCGATACGGAACATCCCTATCACTCCCTCTCTCCCGAAACTCTCTCTGCGCAACAGCGGGGCAAAGCCAAAGCAGTGCGCAGCCAGCCGGCGGCAGGCAGCGTCGCAGAAAGCCGTCGCGCTCAGACACCCGCACGGCAGCCTGGACAAGCCAAGCAGCAGGCTGTAGCGGGCAAGGAGAGCAGAGCGGGTTTTGTGCCCCGCAGCGCCAGCAGCCCTGGCAAACACTTTGGCAAGGGGGAGCAGGCAGCAGTGGAGCAGCAGGGCAGAAATGGAGCGCGCAGCAGCCAGACAGGCGGTGCTGTACCCGTCAAACAGCAGGCTGTACCCGTCAAACAGCAGGCTGTAGCGGGCAAGGAGAGCAGTGCCGGTTTGGCCGCACGCAGCGCTGCGACCCCTGGCAGCAGGCGCACTGGAAGAACCAGTATGATTGCGATGCCAGCGCGCTCCCAGCGTGGGCAACGGCAGCGCCCGGTCGCGCCACACGCTCGGGTCGCTTCCAAATAACGGTTACCTGTCACTATTAATATTTTGCCATGAAAAGCATAGCGCAACGTATTGCTGAAGAGTTGGCTGTCCAGGAGTTGCAAGTGACAGCAGCCATTGCCCTGCTGGATCAGGGGGCAACGGTACCCTTTATTGCCCGCTACCGTAAGGAGGTCACTCATGGTTTGACCGATACCCATCTGCGCCATCTCCATGAGCGGCTTGCCATTTTGCGCGAGTTGGAGGAGCGGCGTGCTGTGGTGCTGCAGAGTATCGGCGAACAGGGCAAGCTGACTCCAGAGTTGCAACAGGCCATCCTGGCAGCAGAAAGCCGAACGCGGATAGAGGATCTCTATTTGCCTTTCCGACCAAAACGGCACAGCAAGGCGGCGCAAGCCGTGGAGGCGGGTTTAGAGCCTTTGGCGGAACAGTTGCTGCGCGACAGGTCGCAAGTTGCAGAGAGAGTGGCTCTGGCCTATGTCGATCCCGAACGCAAAATAGCCGA
>NZ_RXIU01000517.1 GCF_004217665.1 Candidatus Magnetaquicoccus inordinatus
ACCATCACTCCACCCCCCACAACCGCCTCTGCTCCACCCACTCCATCGGCACCTTTTCGCCAAGTCATCGCCTCCGGTTGTCTCCCATCCAGTATCATCTCCACGATATCCGGAGCCAGCAACGTCAACTGCATCACCTTGGCGACGTAGGAGTTGTCCAGATTCTCCCGTTCGGCCAGTTCAGAGATAGTGGCCACTTTCCCGGATGATTCTCACTTTTTGTACCTCAGTATATCATTTTTATTGACAGGTTCCAGAGCGGATGAGGAGCAAAAGGGTGCGGTTTAGCTGGTAACCTGTTGGAGTGCATCCAACAGCTTTTTTTTGCGAATTGGTTTAGTCAAATATAAATTGCATCCTGCTTCCCTGCTGCGTTGAATCTCCTCTTCCATGGTATGGGCTGAAAGAGCGATAATCGGCGTGGCAACGCGTCCCATTTCCCGCTCCCATTGGCGGATCTGGCGGGTGGCCGTGTAGCCATCCATTCTTGGCATCTGTATGTCCATGACGATAACATCAAACGTTTCCTCTTGCACACGATCCAGCGCTTCTACACCATCATTAACCATGACCAAGTTATGCGGGCTGTTTCTGAGATATGCATCGAACAACACCCGGTTTTCCTCTGTGTCCTCCGCCAGCAGGATGTATAGTGGTTTCGTGCTGGTATCAGTGACATGTTCTGCTGGTGCGATCGGTGGTGTCGCCACGCACGCAGGCAGCGTAAAGAAAAATTGACTGCCTTGCCCAAATTGGCTGGCCACCCAGATTTGGAGATCGGATAATGGAGAAGCAGATTGAAAAGTCTCGATGAAGCAATGGATGATCATCCAATGCCATCAAAAATTTCAGTCGGATGGGGTGAGCCAGCATTTTTATGCATGATGCCACCCGTTCAAGGCCGGGTTGTTGAAGCACTGCAATATAATGGTGCCTGTTTGCGAGAGCCGCTATTCCCATCAGCGGTTCTCATGGGCAAGGTGCGCTGCCGATACGGATGTCGGCAGCCGCACCGATCACCATCACTCCACCCCCCACAACCGCCTCTGCTCCACCCACTCCATCGGCACCTTTTCGCCAAGTCATCGCCTCCGG
>NZ_RXIU01000518.1 GCF_004217665.1 Candidatus Magnetaquicoccus inordinatus
TTTGTTTGCAGCCGATCTGTTTCGCATGTATTGCCGCTATGCCGAACTGCGCAACTGGCGGGTAGAGACCTTAAGCAGCAGTGCCACAGCCTTGGGAGGATTCAAGGAGATCATTGCCATGATCAGCGGTGCAGGGGTCTACAGCGCCTTGAAATTTGAATCAGGTGCGCATCGTGTGCAGCGCGTACCGGTAACCGAAGCTGGTGGCAGAATCCACACCTCCGCCTGTACGGTCGCCATCCTGCCTGAAGCGGATGAGGTGGATGTGCAGATCAATGAACGAGAAGAGCTGCGCATTGATGTCTTTCGTGCCTCCGGTCCCGGAGGACAAAGTGTCAATACCACCGATTCGGCAGTGCGGGTGACCCATTTGCCGACCGGATTGGTGGTCATCTGCCAGGATGAAAAATCGCAACATAAAAACAAGGCACAGGCGATAAAGGTGCTCAAGGCCCGTCTTTTTGATATGCAGCAGCGGGCAGCCCATGATGAACGCTCCCGTGATCGCCGCGACCAAGTGGGCAGTGGTGATCGTTCGGAACGTATTCGCACCTATAATTTTCCACAAGGGCGGGTTACCGATCATCGCATCCATTTGACTCTGCATAAACTTGACCAGGTGTTGCAGGGAGATTTGGTGGAGATTGTCGAATCGTTGGCAGCACACCATCAAGCCGAAACATTGGCGCGTCTGAGTGAAGGAGAGACTATTTGAGCAGAAGGCTCTGGTTTTGTATCTGCTCGCTCTGGTTGGGAGGGGCGAATAGTGGGTTGGCCAGTGCACAAACAGCACTTCCCCCGTTGCGTCAGCCTGCCTATATCAGCAATGCCTATTTTACAGAACGCCTCCAGGAGGATGCGCAGGGCAGACTCCGCTCCACTCCACTGCATGCCTTATCTTACCGGGCCTCTGGGGAGTTGGGTTATCTGGTTTTGGACCTCATACTGGTTAAACCTGGTCGTCATCAGTTGCGTGTCGAGCTGTTCACGCAACAGGGTGACAAAGCCGGTACACTCGGGAGCGAAAAAGGGATGACTTTTTTGACTCCCGGTTTTGTTTTATGCGTTGTAACTATTCACCACCCAAAACAAC
>NZ_RXIU01000519.1 GCF_004217665.1 Candidatus Magnetaquicoccus inordinatus
ACACCGGTAAAACGGTGACCTCGTTTTGCATGGGTTCCAAGGCGCTGTATGATTTTGTCAACAACAATCCCCTGATTGAATTCTACTCTTCCGATTATATCAATAATCCGGCGACCATTGCCCAACATGAAAACATGGTGGCGATCAACAGTGCTTTGGAGGTTGATTTATCTGGGCAGGTGGTGTCGGATTCGATTGGCAATCGTTTTTACAGCGGCATTGGCGGACAGGTGGACTTTATCCGTGGCGCGGCGCGCAGTCGAGGGGGGCGCCCGATCATCGCCTTGCCGTCGGTAACCAATCAGGGTAAATCGCGTATTGTGCCGATCATTGCCGAAGGGGCGGGTGTGGTCACTTCGCGCGGTGATGTGCATTATGTGGTTACCGAATATGGCATTGCCACTCTGCGTGGGCGCAGTATTCGCGAACGGGCTTTGGAGTTGATTCAGGTTGCCCATCCAGATCATCGGGAGATGTTGCTGCAACAGGTACGCAAGAGCTATTGGGTGCCAGCTTATCAGAAGATGACACCGGCTCCGGTCAAAGGTTTGGGCGATGTGCCGGTAAAAAAATTCAAGGCCAAAGATGGTCAGCACTATTTTCTGCGGCCATTGCAACCCTCTGATGAGCGCCGTTTGCAAGAGTTTTTCTATTCCCATGATAAAGAGACGTTGTTGCTACGGTATCATTATGTACCCACGCGCTTGAGTCGGGAAGGTGCTTACAGCTTGGTCAATATTGACCAAAACCAGGATCTGGCGCTCTGTATCACCTCTCGTCAGGGACCACGGGAAGAGTTGCAGGCGGTGGGGCGTTATTATCGTATGCCGGAAACGGCGACGGCAGAGTTGGCTTTCGTGGTGCGCGAGGAGAAGCGAGGTCAAGGTTTTGGCCGTTTTCTGTTGCGACGGCTTATTCGTGTTGCCAAAGCCAGAAAGTTGGAAAAATTGTTGGCGGTGGTCTATGCAGACAACCAGCCGATGTTGACCTTGCTGGAACATACCGGTTTTACCGTGGTTCCAGGGGGCGAAGAGCCAGGCTCTCTGACTCTGGCTCTTACCTTAAAATAGTCGGTAGCGAAGGGGGGAGTT
>NZ_RXIU01000052.1 GCF_004217665.1 Candidatus Magnetaquicoccus inordinatus
TGCACCCACCAGGAGGAGATAATCTCCTCCTGGACCTCCATAATAGTTTTCTGATTTTCAAATGCGATTGCCCTGGCAGAAAAGGTTGCATATCGCGACATGACTGTTGCAAAATGCAATCATCGTATTTCACATTAACCAGGTACTCCCATGCCCAGCAGCTCTCTGCAGATGAAAGTGGTCCTAGGCTATTATGCCATTAGCGCTATTCTCGTGTGTTTGTCACTATTTACCCTGGTGGATCTGCGCATGATGGAAAAACGGGTTGAAGAGGGCAACCAAATCAGTGGCCTGCTCAACAATGTCCTGGAGATGCGTCGCTATGAAAAAAATTGGCTGCTCTATCGACAAAATGAGGATGTGGAACAGATCCTGGATTATGCGACTTTGCTGCAACAGGTATTGGCCATCCCCACCATCGCTGTCCTGGCCGGTCCACAACAGATCCAGCATACCCAGGATCTGCTCAGCAACTACCAAAATCTGGTAGACAAGGAGATTCACTCCCTTAAAGAGCCCCATACAACCGAACAACTGGAAAATCGCTTGCGTGCTCTGGGCAAGGCGCTGGTCACCAGTGCCGAAGAGATTGCCACTCACGAACGGTTGTCGATCCGCATCGCCTTAGAAAAACATCGTACCTTGCTCTTTTTGGCGGTCATCGCTGTCTTGATTGGCATTACCCTGCTCGGACGCATCCTCTCCCATATGGTGGTTACCCCACTCAAACAGTTGGAAGAGAGCATGAATGCTATCGCCTCTGGCAATCTTTCCACCCCGCACATCTCCAGCCGTGACCGGGAAATACGCTCTCTGAGCGAAGCCTTTAACCGCATGCTGCAGGAGCTGGCGCTGCGCCACAAAATGCTTCTGCGCTCGGAAAAATTGGCAGCCATGGGGACTCTGCTCTCTGGGGTGGCCCACGAATTAAACAATCCGCTCTCCAACATCTTTACCTCGTGCCAAATCCTGCAGGAGGAGTTGCAAGAGAGTGAAAACTCCTTTCACGTGGAGATGCTCAACCAAATTGATCTCCAGGTTCAAAGAGCACGCAATATTGTCCGCTCTCTGCTCGATTTTGCCCGAGAACGCCCCTTTTTGCAGGAGGCCGTACCCCTTGCTGAACTGTTGCGGGATGTGATTCGCTTCAATAAAGGCAATATTCCCCCGCGCATTGTGGTACACAATCATATTCCCCCTGAACTCAAGCTTTTGGGTGATCGCCAACGCTTGCAACAGCTTTTTCTCAATTTGTTAAGCAATGCCATCGATGCCATTCCTGCTGCAGGAGCTATCCATTTTCGCTCGCTTCTTCCTCCCGATCCAACACTGCATCCCGATGATCTGCTGCGCTCCTCCTGTCAACGTTTGCGTGATCGTCCCTGGTGTGAAATTCGTGTCGATGATAATGGCTCCGGCATTGCACCAGCGATACTGGAACGCATTTTTGATCCCTTTTTTACAACCAAACCTCCAGGCAAAGGATCCGGCTTAGGTCTGGCGGTGGTGTTTGAAATCATTGAGGAGCATCAAGGAGCGATTCTGGCGGAAAGCACTCCTGGAGAGGGCACCAGCTTGCGTATTGCCTTGCCGCTTGCCACCCCCTGGCCGCCCGATCGGATCACCCACTGATGAATGAAACGCAAACCCTGATGATCGTGGACGATGAAGAGATTGCCGTGCGCAATCTCAGTCATGTCATGCGCAAGAGTGGCTACAAGGTCACCACCTGCGACAGCGGCCCGCAAGCTATGGAGCTGTTGCAGCAGCACTCTTTTGACGTTGTTCTCACCGATTTGCGGATGGATGGTGCCGACGGCATGGCGATTCTGCAGCAGTGCCGGGAGCGCTGGCCAGAAAGTGAAGTGATCATGATCACCGGCTTTGCCTCTCTGGAATCGGCAGTTGCGGCCATGCGTCAGGGCGCCTTTTTCTATATTGCCAAGCCGTTTCGTCTGGATGAAGTACGCAAGGTTGTCGCAGAGGCGATGGAAAAGGTGCGCCTGCGCCGTGAAAATCGCTCCCTGAAAGAGCAGTTGCAAAAATATCAATCTCCCAATGGCATTATCAGCCGCGATCCCACAATCAGTAAATTGCTCGAAGTGGCCCGACAGATCGGTCCCAGCAACTGCAATGTCTTGATTACCGGCGCCAGTGGAGTGGGCAAGGAGCTGTTTGCCCGCTATCTGCATCAGCATGGCACACGCCCGGATGCCCCATTTCTGGCTGTCAACTGCGGGGTTTTTACCGAAGATTTATTGGCCAACGAACTGTTTGGCCATGAAAAAGGTGCTTTCACCGGAGCGATGCAAAGCAAAACCGGTCTGGTGGAGGCCGCCAAAGGGGGGGTACTCTTTCTGGATGAAATTACCGAAATGAGCCTGGGCATGCAGGTTAAACTGTTGCGCGTCGTGCAAGAGAGAGAGTTTATGCGTGTGGGTGGCGTGCGACCGATTCCAGCCGATATTCGCTTTATTGCCGCCACCAACCGCCCCATTCAAGAGGCCCTTGCCTCAGGACGACTGCGCTCTGATCTCTACTATCGCCTGAATGTGGTTACCTTGGAAATTCCACCCCTACAGCAAAGAGCAGGCGATATTGCCTTGCTGGCTGACCATTTTTTGCAACGCAGTGCGCAACGTATGCACAAACCGATTCAGGGCATCTCCCCAGAGGCTTTACTGGCTTTACAACACTATCCCTTTCCAGGCAATGTCCGGGAATTGGAAAACATGATTGAGCGTGCCGTCGCCTTGTGCAACCATGATACCATCACCCTGCAGCACCTTCCTGAGCAATTGGCCAGCAAACCAGCTCCCTTGACACTGTTCCCACAGTTGCAAAGCAAGCCTACCTTGGAGGAGCTGGAGCAACACTATATTCAGTGGGTATTGAGTGAATGTCAGGATAATCAAACCTTGGCCGCTGAGATTTTGGGCATTGATCGTGTTTCCCTCTGGCGCAAGCTCAAACGCCTCAAAAATCAAGAGACAATCCCCTCTTCCCCCAGCCCATAAAACCATTGCTTGCAACTGCTAATCTGCACAAAAAGAGAGTTGTCGGGCAATTAATCGCAGAGAAGATACTGGGCAATCAGTCGCAAAGAGGTTATAAGGATAATTGGTCGCAGAGAAGATACAGAAAAATTTGCCTACTCTTACACCATCCTGGCCAATGCCTTTTTTCTCAAACGCATGGAGGAAAAGAGAGAGCGCACTCTTGTCCAGATACTCTCCCAGGCAATGGATGGCTGCGATTCCGCACTCCGTACTGCTGACACCAACCCCCCCCGTTCAATATCCTGCAACAAACCCTGCAAAGAACGACGACGATCAAGGCAATCATACAGATTGAGCAAGCTGACAGCAGAACCATCCGCATTCATCTGTTCCTTGATCAGCCGCACTCCTTCCGCAGAACCCTCATGCAAATCCACCACTGTAATGATCCGTGCCAAAAGTTCCATGGTACACCCTGCCCTTTATTGTGCGAAAATGGATCGCCGCTTCTGTTTCAGCCTGCAAGCATTTGGCTATCCTTGGTTGTTGCTTCTCTTTTCGCAGAAAACATTCCAATATTTTTTCTTATATATATCAATATTTTATAATGAAATCAGCCATGGACACCCCCTGCTGTGCTGAAATATGCAACAGCAAAAGAGTTGCAAAATGCAACCATACAAACAAGGATAAAGCAGATAATCAATCCTGAAACAAAGAGGCGTGCACTTGGCAATCAGTTCAGGCGAAAGTACTATGCTTGATGGCAAAAGATGCTGCTTGAGGGAGAGAGGCGAGGATTAATAGTTGGCTTTGGCCTGCTGGCGACGAATCTGTACCATGCTCTGTGATGCCTGCATGGCCAAACCCAGGGTGGAAATACCTTTTGCTTTCATTAATTCCAATAATTTTAAAAAGACTTCAGCAGTCACTTCGGTATCGCCCATAGCGGTATGGCGATCGTGGATGCTCACCCCCAGGCGTTCTGCTATCGCATCCAGTGTATGATCGGTCACCTCTTCATGGAGATATACCGACAACAATAAAGTATCCAAAACGGGGTTATCGAAACGTATTTCACACACAGACTCTTTCATCTGTAAAAATTTCATATCAAAAGCGGCATTATGGGCCACCAATACCGCATCGCCCACAAACTCCTTGAATTGTGGCAATACCTCGGCAATAGTCGGCTTGTCTTGCACATCAGCATCACTCAACCCATGAATTTTGGTCGATTCGGCGGGAATGGGGCGTCCGGGATTGATCAAACGCTCAAACTTTTCGCCAGTCAAAGTCCGTCCATTGACAATACGTAATCCGGCAATGGAGATAATCTCATCCCCTTTGGAAGGGTGCAGACCGGTCGTTTCCGTATCAAACACCACATAATTCAAGGAGCTCAAAGAACGTCCCACCAGACGACCCAAGCCGGCAAAAGAGTCCATCAGGGAAAAATCATAAAATTCTGGCCGTTCTGGCATCTCAACTTCTGGCAGTTGCCACTGGCGCGGTGAAGTGGTAACCGGTACGCGCAGCAAGGCATATCCTTCTCGTCGATGCGCACGACACCACAATTGGCAACCATGCCGATCCAATATCTCCTGCACAGAGAGCATGGCACCGGCATCAGCAACACTGATGGCACTCCACGACTCCACCTCGGTTGCGGGAACTACGCGCCCATGCCAGATAAAATCCAGATAGACCCGCCGATCCCCCATCAAGGTCTCGACCTCGATCAACCCCTCTTCGGTATAACTCACCGCCTCCAGCAGCACCTTTTCCAAAGCCAACAACAGCGCAGGGGCATCGGCTCGCAGCCATAAGGGCTCACCAATCACCTGCAATCGAATCACTTCATGACGCTCCAGGCGGCGCTGCAATCCCGCCAACAGATCCGAACTCAACACATCGGTCTGCAACCAATGGTCCACAGCCAGTGCATCGGCCTCTCCGGCTATCCATTCCAAATGCTCGGATAACAGCTTTCCTTCATCATAGACAACCTGCACAAATTGGCCGAGCACTTCCGGCTCCATTTCCGGATGCAGCAACATGGTTTCTGCTGCTGCACGCAAATTGGCCACCGGACCACGCATATTTTCCAAACCATGGTGAATCAACAGATCTCCCTGGCGCAACGCAGCCATACTCTGGGCCGCCTCTTCCAAGGTGATCAAATATTGCATCTTGCCTTTGGAGCCATCCACTGGCAACAAGCTCATCCGACAATCGAGCATACGCTCATCCCCAACAACAGCACAAAAAAAGCGCACCCCGTTGGCAACGGTACACTCTTGTTGATTGTTGCAATGGGTCAATAAGGTCATGGTGGTCTCAACCGGCATGCGGGCACAAAGCTCATAAAAAGAGCGCCCCAAACCAAGAAACTCCGCCCGATGACGAAACAGATTTTGTGCTGCCGCATTATATAAAACAATTCCTGCTTCACTGTTGATCACCACCAAACCGATATGCAGATTTTTGATCAACCGCTCCAGGCGCTCCAGACCATCCATCCCATGCGTCAACGCCTCTTTGACCTGGCGACGCGCATAAAAGAGAGCTGCCGCCAACTGCCGAGCCGTTGTGGGCAGATCTCCCAATAGATGATCGGAACGTAAAGCATGGTGATGATTGGGATCGGCATTGGCCATGATGGCCATACTGCGATCCAATTGTGACAGAGGCCTCATCAATACCCGGTCCAGCCAACTCCAGACCTGCAGCAAAAGCAAAGCCAAACAGAAAAGGGCAAACAGCAACAACACAAACAGATTTTGCAACCACAAACGCATCTCATCGGCCATGCTGGGCATTTCCCGCAGCGCCTGCCAGAGGATGGCCCCTGCCACAGCCAAAGCCAGGAGAAAAAAAAGCAGCAACACCCCCCAAAATTTACTGCGATTACTCACCCGTTCGGCTCACTCTGTAGACCCAGCAGATTGCGCACTTTCAGCACCAGATCCCGGGTGGAAAAAGGCTTGGTCACATAATCATCCGCCCCCAAAGCCAACCCTTTCTCTTGCTCTACCTCCCGACCCTTGGCGGTCAACATGATAATGCGTACCCCCTGCAAGGCAGGATCAGCGCGAATCGCTTCGCAGACATCATAGCCGTTACGTTTGGGCATCATGACATCCAGCAAAACCAGATCGGGCTTTTTTGCCGCCACCGCCTGCAGAGCCTCTTCCCCATCACTGGCTGAACGCACCGAAAACCCCTCTTTCTTCATTAAAAACTCCAAAGAAAGCACTATGTTTGGTGCATCATCTACGATCAAAATCTCTACTGACATGAGCTCACCCTCTAATTTCCCCTTTATTGCAGAGAACGCAAACGAAAATGATGGGTCAGCAACTGCTTGAAACGATCCACAATTTCAAAACAATCACGCAACTTTTCCCGATCCAAACGTCCCAAGCTGCTCAACAATAAATGATCGTTACCCGCTTTGCCCTGTTCCTGGTTGCGTAGGCGCGAGCGTATGCGCAACCCATACATAAAATCAAAAGCATCGATCAAATCATTCCCCAACGACTCCTCTAATACCCCTTTGCGGATCAAACCGCGAATCCGGCGAATGGTGTTGGGATCACGCAGGCGCTGCTCCAAAGCCAAACTGCGCGCCCCATGCACAATCGGAAAAATACCCCCCCTTTTCAGATCAATCTGGCCCTGCTTGGTTCCTTTTTCTACAATAAATCGTTTGAAAATGCCTATCGGAGTCTTGAAATTGAGCACCGGCATGGCAAAATGGGCATAAAAAACCGGATCAGCAGGCAAACTGGCCATTAAATAGTCTCGTATCGCCCGAAACAGTTTGGCATCACCCGCCACAGCCCGCGCATCATAACAGATGGCCAAGTGCATCAGGTTGTCAGGAGTGGGATTTTCAATCCAACCGCTTAAGCGCGTTTGAAACGCCCGCACCCCGCATCCCCAAATCGGGTTGCTCATCATCACATTGCCCGGACAGGGTGGATAACCCAATTGCAACAGTGCTGCGGTAAATGCGTGGCGAAAATGTTCCATCTCCACTGCCGGCAACATCTCATCGACAATCAGTGCATTATCTTGATCGGTTTTGACAATCTGCTCCCCCCGACCTTCACTGCCCAAAACTAAAACACAGAGATGTTCCAACACCTCGGGAGTGGAAATCAGGCGTGCCAATTTGACGTAGATATGCCGGTCCAGCTCGCGTACCAGGCGCCCAATATAGCGCACCTGCATCCCTTTGCTGAAAAGAGAGTTGACCCAATGGCTTTGGTGCAAAACCGCTTCGGCCAACTCCTCCACAGAGGTAGCCTGATGAATACGTTGAATGCTCAACGAAGCATGGTTGGTCAAATAGGAGAGCAGCTCGGTCAACCCCAGGGTCGCTATCACATTCTCTGAGGTACCCACCACCAAACGATTGACCCCACGTTTGGTCATCAACAACAAGGCTTTGAACAGCAACTCATCCGAGGAAGCGGTCACCAGATTCCAGGAGGCAATTTCATAAATCGGGGTATCGACAGAGAGAGCAGAAAGAGCCAAGGCATCGCGAATATCGGCGCTGGTGACGATACCATGCGCCCCTTCCCGACTGACCAATACACTGTCAATCCGGCGGGCACGCATCTGCTGAGCAGCCTCGCGAATGGTTGTTACATCATCGAGAATGACCGGTTTGGTCAGATTGAGATCCCGAATGCGCGAGGTCAGAATGGAGGTGACCGAACCTTCGTAATCCCATTCACGGATCTTGGTCATGGCCGCCACCAACCACGCCTAGAGAAAAGGAAAAAACACTTTGAAAAAAAGTCTGGACTCCCTGCAACAACAAGGAGTCCAGACTATCAACAGCCTACACTACATCAATGCTTGGAAGCCTCGTTAATACCGATACCGACTTCACAACGCACCTGCTGAGCATCAAAACGAGCCCGCTCAATTTTGGCCTGCTCACTAAAATCCAACTTGGAGAAGATCCAGCAACCGACAAAGGCCAAGGTCATCGAGAAGATGGCCGGATCCTTGTAGGGGAACAAAGGTGCTTTGTTACCCAAAACATCCACCCAAACGGTTTTCGAGAGCACCACCATCACCACCGTGGTGATCAAGCCCAAACTGCCACCGATCATGGCACCACGGGTGGTCAAACCTTTCCAGTGAATGGAGAGAAAGAGGATCGGGAAGTTGGCCGAAGCGGCAATGGCGAAGGCCAAGCCAACCATGAAGGCCACATTCTGCTTCTCGAATTGAATACCCAACCAAATGGCAATCATACCGATCACCAAGGCAGAGATCTTCGACACTTTCATTTCAGTGGCTTCATTGACCTTGCCGCCGCAGATGGCATTGGCAAAAAGGTCATGCGACACTGCCGATGCACCAGCCAAGGTCAAGCCAGAGACCACTGCCAGAATGGTGGCAAAGGCCACAGCAGAGATGAAACCAAGGAAGAGGTCACCACCAGTAGCATGTGCCAAATGGATAGCGGCCATATTGTTGCCACCGGCCAACACCCCCTTGGCTGTATCCATATACTGCGGATTTGGCGCCACCATCATCACCGCACCAAAACCGATGATGAAGGTCAAAATGTAGAAATAACCGATGAAACCAGTTGCATAAAACACTGATTTACGTGCTTCCTTGGCGTTTGGAACGGTGAAAAAGCGCATCAGAATGTGCGGCAGTCCAGCGGTACCAAACATCAACGCCAAACCCAGAGAGATGGCAGATACAGGGTCACTCACCAACCCCCCTGGGGCAAATATATCTTTGTTGTCGGCCACCACTTTCTTATGATCAGCCAAAGCGCTGGTCTTGATGCTTTCCATAGCCGTTTTGAAGAAGAGTTCCAGATTGAAACCGGTATGGTTGAGCGCCACCAATGCAATAAAGGAGGCACCGGTCAACAGCAAAACCGCTTTGATGATCTGCACCCAGGTGGTGGCGATCATGCCGCCGAAGGCCACATAGAGAACCATCAACACACCGACCACAATGACCGCATATTCATAAGGCAAGCCAAACAGTGTTTTGATCAACTGTCCTGCACCCACCATCTGCGCAATCAGATAGAGGATCACGGTACAAAGGGTTCCCATAGCCGACAAGGTACGGATCGGCACCTGCGACAGACGGAAAGAGACAATATCGGCAAAGGTGTAGCGCCCCAAGTTGCGCAGTTGTTCAGCCATCAGGAAGAGAATGACCGGCCAACCCACCAAAAAGCCGATGGAATAGATCAAACCATCATAGCCCTTGGCAAACACCATGGCGGAGATTCCCAGGAAGGAGGCTGCCGACATATAGTCACCGGCAATGGCCAGACCATTCTGGAAACCGGTGATACCACCACCCGCAGCATAGAAATCCTTGGTACTTTTGGTACGCGAAGCCGCCCAATAGGTAATACCCAGAGTGACCACAACAAAGATGAAAAACATCACGATGGCGGTAATATTCAAGCCCGCATCTGCTTTGCCTGGTTCAGCAGCCCAGGCGGCTGACCCCCACAAGGCAACCGGCAGAGATAACAAAGCTCCTGTCAGTTGATTCATTTCAGCTCCTCCTTGATGTCGCTGATCAGCGCATCATATTTACTGTTTGCGCGCCGCACATAAATTCCGGTCAACAAGAATGCCGAGAGGATGATGAACACTCCAAAGGGAATTCCGACCGAAATAACGCTGTCTGGAGAGATTTTTGTCCCCAGAGATTTGGGCCAAAAGGCAACAATAACGATGAAGGAATAATAGATAATCAGCATGACCACGCTGAGAATCCAGGCAAAGCAGGAACGGCGAATAACCAGTTCCTGGTACTTCGGGTTTGCTGTGATCCGTTTAACAAGCTCGCTATCCACGGATTCGTTGCTCATAACGAATACTCCTGATTGGCGTTGATGAGGTGATGGCAAATCCCCCCCCTGAAAGCCATCTACTTGCTACCGCTACTCCTGCACAATCTGGTCAAACACCAGAGTGTCAAGTTGGTTGCCGTTCGCTGATCAACTTCTGCACCACACTGGGATCTGCAAGTGTGGTGGTATCACCCAGGCTATCCAACTCGTTGGAGGCGATTTTGCGCAGAATGCGGCGCATGATTTTGCCGGAACGGGTTTTGGGCAAACCGGGGGCCCACTGCATGATGTCGATGTGCGCAATTGGTCCGATCTCCTTGCGAACCAAAGCGCCCAACTCTTTGCGCAACGCTTCCGTGGGCTCTTCTCCTACCATCAGGGTGACAAAGGCATAAATACCCTGTCCTTTGATGGAATGCGGATAACCCACAACCGCTGCTTCGGCAACTTTTTCGTGCAAAACCAGGGCTGATTCAATCTCTGCTGTGCCCAGATTATGGCCGGAAACGATGATAATATCATCAACGCGGCCAGTGATCCAGTGATAGCCATCTTCATCACGGCGGCAACCATCCCCGGGGAAGTAACGTCCGGGATAAGCGGCAAAATAGGTGTTAAAGAAGCGGGCATGATCACCATAGACGGTACGCATCATGCCGGGCCAGGGACGGGTGATGGTCAGAATACCGGAGGTAGCCCCTTCCTGGACCACACCCTTTTCATCGACCACCTCTGGCACCACACCAAAGAAGGGCAGCGTTGCCGAACCCGGTTTGGTGGCAATCGCACCCGGCAACGGGGTAATCATGATGCCGCCGGTTTCGGTCTGCCACCAGGTATCCACAATCGGGCAACGAGCGTCGCCAACCGTATGATAATACCACTCCCAAGCCTCTGGATTGATCGGCTCACCCACCGAACCCAACAAACGCAAGGATTGACGGCTGGTGTTCTTGACAAAGCTGTCACCCTGGGCCATCAAAGAACGAATGGCTGTCGGCGCGGTGTAGAAGATATTGACCTGATGCTTGTCGATCACCTGCCAGAAACGACCGGCATCGGGATAGGTGGGAATTCCCTCAAAAATCAAGGTAGTGGCACCATTGGAGAGCGGTCCGTAGACGATATAGCTGTGGCCTGTGATCCAACCCACATCGGCAGTGCACCAATAGACATCACCATCATGATAATCAAATACATAACGATGGGTCATGGTGGCATAGAGAATATAGCCACCTGTGGTATGCAGCACCCCTTTCGGCTTGCCGGTCGAACCGGAGGTGTAGAGGATAAACAAGGGATCTTCAGCTTCCATGGGTTCAGCCGGGCAATCGGCTGAGGCCGCTGCAATCGCTTCGTGATACCAAATATCCCGTTTGGGATCCATGGGTACGCTGCCACCGGTCAAGCGAATGGTCACCACTGTATGCACGGAGGGACAGGATTTGACCGCTTCATCGACATTGACGCGCAAAGGAATCTTTTTCGCGCCACGAACCCCTTCGTCAGAGGTGATGACGGCACAGCTCTGGGCATCCTGGATACGATCCTTCAGCGATTCCGGGGAGAAACCACCAAAAACCACCGAATGCACCGCACCAATACGGGTGCAGGCCAACATGGCGACTGCCGCTTCCGGGATCATCGGCATGTAGATACAAACCCGATCCCCTTTATTGATATTGCGCGATTTTAAGACATTGGCAAAACGACACACCTCTTCATGCAGCTCTTTGTAGGTGATGCGCTTCGACTGATTGGGATCATCCCCCTCCCAAATGATGGCTGTTTGATCACCACGGGTTTGCAAATGGCGATCCAGACAGTTGTAGGAGACATTCAGCTCTGCACCATCAAACCAACGGATATGGGCTTTGTTAAAATCCCAATCAACAACCGTATCCCACTTTTTGAACCAATGAATAAATTGCTCTGCCTGCTCCGCCCAGAATCCTTCCGGATCGTTGACTGAGCGTGCATACATCTCCTCATACTTTTCCTTGGTAATGTGTGCCCTGGCGGCTACTTCCGAGGGAACGGGATAAACCTTTTCATTACTCATTCCGATAGCTCCTTAGTCAGTCTAGTCTGGCAAAGAAAAATAGAACTCTTTGCCATTGTTGATTAAGCAATCGCTAAAAAAAAAACGACACGACAAACCGGAAGAGTTCGTGCAGGATACCGCCCCTCCCGGCAGAGAATAATTTCCCCCTCCCCTCAACGATCCTTGAGCCTAGCAGCAATAACTGTATGATTCAAGAGATAATATTCCATCGCTCCCTTTTACGGGTCGGAGGACTATGAGCAAACCCTGTTAATCCTACAAAAAAAACGATTTATTTCGCGAAAGAAGATACGTGAATCACACGCCACACTCTCTGACTCCCCTTCTGGCACCTCGTGCGCTGGCAATTGTCGGAGTCTCCCGCTATCCCCATAAATTGGGTCATCTTCTCTTGGCCAATTTGCTGGCGAGCGGCTACTCTGGAACCATTCATGTCATCAATGGCAATGGGGGGGAGATTCTTGGCCGTCCGGTCAGCAAGGATCTTACTGCCGTACCGCGTGGGATCGATTTGGTGGTCCTGGCCATCCCGGCGCATACCGTCCTGGCGCAAGCCAAAGTGGCCATCAGTCGCAATTGTGCTGCCTTGATGGTCCTGACCGACGGTTTTCGCGATCGCGACGAAGAGGGCGCCAAACGCGAAGCCGAATTGGCAAAAATGTGTCGTGATCGTGGTGTTTTACTGCTGGGCCCCAACTCTTTGGGCATCCTGATGCGCAAAGAAAATTATAACCTTTCCCTGCTCTCCTGCCTGCCCCCGCCAGGAGGAATCTCTCTGTTTGCCCAATCAGGCGCTGTCTGTGCCGCCACTTTGGACTGGATGGCCTCCCGGCAATTGGGTTTGGCAAAAATGGTTGGACTGGGCAACCAGACCGGTGTTCAGGATGCACAGATTCTTGCCTATCTTGCCCATGATCCCGAAACCCAGGTCATTGCCTGCCATCTGGAATGGGTTGCCGGAGGAAGTGAATTTTTGAAGGCCGCCATGGAGGCTTCCCTGCATAAACCGGTGGTGTTACTGCTTGGTGGTGGCAGCGCCTGGTATACCAGCGGCAGTTTGCGTCAACCAGGATGCCATATCCACTCACCCAGCGTTTTTTCCGCTGCCTGCGACCGTACCGGCATTATCCAAACCAGCCATTTTCAACAATGGTTGGATATTTTGTTGGCTGTTGCCCGTTCGCCCTTGCCCAACAATAATCGTGTTGCCGTGCTCAGTAATGGTCGTGGTCCCGGTCTGCTGACTACCGACATTCTCGACCATCATGGCCTGATTGGTACCGGTTTGGCAAAAGAGGCTGCGCAACTGCTGCATGAACAACTGCTCCCGCGCAGCAATTTTGACGGCCCCTGGGATTTAAGCGGTGTCGCCCAACCAGAACATTTTCGTATCGCTCTGCACGCTGCTCTGGCCGAACCAACCATTGACGCCGCTTTTGTCGTCGTCACCCCCCATCCCCTGGCCGAACCGGAAGCGATTGCCCAAGCTTTGTGCCAGGAAAATAGCCATCACAAACCAATCCTGGCCGTCTTGATGGGTGGCAACCGGATGCGTCCGGCGGTCGCTCTCTGTGATCAAAATGCCATTCCCTGCTATCCCACCCCGGAAAGGGCTGCCATTGCCCTGACTGCCCTGGAGCAATATCGCCATTGGCGTCAACGCCCAGCACGCATTATCAGCCAATTTGCCGTCAATCACAGTCGCGTGCGCCGCTTGCTGCAGCGTTTTCGCATGCTGAACATCCAGCATCCGGTCGATCTGGATGGCAAAGAGCTGCTGCATGCTTATGGTATTACCGTTCCCGATGGAGAAGCAGCCCACTCGGTCGAAGAGACGTTACAAGTGGCAGAGCGTTTGGGCTATCCGGTCTCGTTGCACCTGCTTTCACCGGAAATTCATCTGGCCAACGATCCAGAAATTCAGCGCGTGGAGGTGAGTGAACCCAGTGCAGTACGCGATGCCTATGATCTGCTGACCCTGCGTTTTGCCCGGCGCGTCCCAGATGGACGTTTGGATGGTCTTTTTGTCGAAAAACAGCTCTCCCATGGCCGTCCTCTGTTGATGGGTATGAAACGGGATGCCCAGTTTGGGCCCCTGCTGCATGTGGGCCACGCCCATCCACTCTCCCTGAACGATGATCTCTGCCAATTGGCTCCCATCACCACTGATGAAGCGCTGGTCATGTTGCGGAGCGCCTGTCGTCTGCACACCCAGGATGCCGATGAAAACGAAGAGATCAGCGAAGGCGAGTGTTTGATCGTGGCCGAGGTATTGCAACGCATCAGCCAACTGGCCATTGATTTTCCCAGCATTCGCAGTATAAAAATTCACCCATTGATTGTCCGCCGCAACGGTCTGCCTCCAGTGGCCACCGAGTGCGAAATTGAACTGGACCATAGCAGTGAGCCCCTATTATGAGCCATCCCTTTGCAGAATATGATCCGCGCTGGCAGATCCGTTATGCCGCCATGGTGACCGATGCCCAACTGGCGGTGCGTCGCATTAAACCAGGACAGCGCATCTTTCTCGGCAGTGGCGCCGCAGTACCTCTGGCCCTGTTGCGCGCCTTGCTCAACGAACGCAGCCGTTTGGCCGACATCGAAATTGTCACCCTGTTTACTGCCGGAGAGCTCCCCCCCGCCATGCGGGAGCTCTCCGAGATCTTTACAATCAACACCTTTTTTATTGTTGATTCGGTTCGGGAGCTGGTGCAAACCGGCAGAGCCGACTATACCCCGATTCTTATTTCCGATTTGCCCAAACTCTTTGCCAGTGGTCAACTTCCTTTGGATGTGGCGATGATTCAGGTCACCCCGCCAGACAAGGATGCACAGGTCAATCTGGGCATCAATGTGGATGTAGTGCGTTGCGCGACTGAAAATGCCCATTTGATTTTGGCCCAGGTCAATAGCCAACTGCCACGCACCTGTGGTGATTCCACGCTCTCGGTCTGGGATCTGGATCTGCTCATTCCTGCTGATGAAGAGCTGCCGGAGTTGCCGGTACAGAACCCTGACGAAACCTTGCAGAGTATTGGCAAACATGTGGCAGCATTGGTACCCGATGGCGCTACAGTACAGAGCGGCATCGGGCGCGTCCCGCAAGGGATGCTCAGCCATTTGGTGCACAAAAAAAATCTGGCCATTCATACCGAAATGGTCTCGGACACCATCCTGGATCTTTTGGCATCGGGAGCCTTATCGGATGCCGCCGACGGCAAAGCAGAGGCAGAACGGATCAACACCAGTTTTGCCTTGGGAAGTCGCCGTCTCTATGATGCGGTGCAGGACAATCCGGTTTTTCGTTTTCGCCGCTCGGAATATATCAATGATCCGCAGCAGATTGCCCGACACCAACGCATGGTCTCGATCAACGGTGCTTTGCAGGTGGATTTGACCGGACAGGTGTGTGTGGACTCTCTGGGCACACATTTTTATTCGGGTATTGGCGGCGTGGTCGATTTTAATCTGGGTGCGGCCAACTCGGCAGAGGGCAAAGCGATTATAGCGCTGCCCTCCACGGCCCGCAAAGGCAAGGTTTCGCGGATTGTTGCCCAATTGACACCCGGTGCAGGAGTGGCCCTCAATCGCGGCATGGTTCATTATATCGTCAGCGAATATGGTATTGCCTATCTTTTTGGCAAGACCATTCAGGAGCGGGCCTTGGCACTGATCAGCATTGCCCATCCCGATTTTCGGGTATCATTATTGAAGAGGGCGGTCAAACTGGGTTTTGTGCGCCCGGAAGTGGGTGAGGTGGATGGACAGATCTGGGTCGGCAGTCGGGAGTTGCGCACATCGTTATTGCTGGAAAGCGGACAGTTGTTGACTTTCCGCTCCTCTCGTCCCACCGATTGGAAACCGATCAAAAAGATGCTGTATTCGCTCTCTGAAGGGACGGTGTACCGTCGTTTCATGAGCCATGTCAAACGCTTTCCCTTCAATCGATTAAAAAATTTCACCTTCATTGACCAACGGCGGGATGTGGTAGTAGTCGGGACCGTTTTTGATGGGCAGAGCGATGTGATTATTGCCATCGGGGGATATAATGTAGATGGTCCCTCCAACCGGGCAGAGGTGGCCTTTTTGGTGCGTGACGAATGGCAAGGACAAGGAATCGGCACCTTCATGATGCGCCATCTGGCCAATATGGCACGCAGTGCCGGCTTGGCAGGTTTAACTGCGGAAACCCTGGTGGACAATCGACCGATGCAAGGGGTGCTCAACAAATGCGGTTATGCTGTCACCTCCCACTCCGACGGAGACACAGTCCATTTTGAGATTGATTTTTAGTATTGGAAAGACAACGGTGCAGCAGTGGGAACAGGGGCAGAAAAAACCATCGGGTCCAGCACTGCGCCTGCTTGACCTGATCGACCGTAATGGTTTGACCGTTCTCAGTTGGCTGGTTGCGATGAGAAACCCACTCTTCCCGACCACCCAGACAAGACGAGTCAGCCAAGCTGCATTGACGGCTAAAGAGGCTTCAACCGATCCTCGCGCTCTGGGCCGTGAATTGCCAATCCACCTTGCTGTTTTTCTGGTTGCGTTCCCTTTCCCATACGGAAACTTCTCGATCTAACCTTGTCTTTGTCAGGAATCATCGCTGCATACACTGGCTACCGAGGAGACGCAACTCGATTGCCGCCATATTCAACCAAATGCCGTGTTTTGGTGTATAATAATTTCAAAACGATCCAATATTCTGCGGACTTCCGCTGGTGCAAATGCTTGCAATAACGCTGGCTGCTGTGTGTTCAGGTTGTCCCCCGTAAAAACAATTATGTCAGCGTCAGGATAAAGGCTATCCGCCACATCACGAGTAAAAATATTTTTTTACACTCTGCGCTACACATGTAAAAAAATATTTTGTTACAAACTTTTCTTCCTTGTCGTGACTGACCAAAGCAGAGAGGGATCTCTTCTCCGTAAAAACCGTGACAGCAAAATCTTTTATTATGAATGTTAATATCTATACTCTATAGATATTATTTTATTTGTTTTTATATTTTTTTCTTGTGACAATTTGTTAAAAACAGATTATTGGCTACAGGTTGCGCCTGAAAAAAATTTAGCTTAAACCATTGATATTCAATATAATTTTTATTGGCACGGTTTCTGCTTTATATCCAGCAAAACAAGTAAATTTAATTTGTTGCAAACTTTTTGAAGCTGTTTTGGAGATATATATATGAGTAGAAATTGCAACATGGCGCTAGAGTATCATATGCCGATAGAGTTTCATCTGGGACATCAAGAAATAGACAGACAACATGATGTTATTTATAGTCTGTATAATTATTTTATTGGATGCAACAAAACAGATCGTGAACATAACAAGTGCCATGAAACCTTAAGCTCTATCAGCAAATATGTTATCGTTCATTGTAATTATGAAGAGGAGCTGATGAAAAACATTGTGTACAGCAAAAGAGATGATCACATAATCGAGCATTTACAGTTGATAGAAATTACCAGAATATTTCAGGATAGAATAGATAAGGATCCTGACAATAATGAGTTAATAGCCAGTTATGGAGAGTTTTTTATCGATTGGTTTCAACATCATGTGTGTATAACAGACAGAGAATTGATAAATTCTCTGCGTCAATTATAGCAAAAATCATGGATTGATTATGTGATTGGGTTGCCTTACCGACAATTGATCATATGTGAAAAGGAGAGCAGAATGAGCAAGTTGGATCTATCTGATTTGGCAGATATTATCATACACTCTGTCAGTGATACCGCACTGACTTTTTTTACCACAGATGTAGGAATCCAGGCTGGCCCGGTAGTCGTGAAACCGGAAGATCAACCCTACAAACCGCCACAAGCAGATATTACGGCAGTCGTTGGCTTTTCCGGCTATTTGCAGGGGGGAGTCCATTTGTCTGCACCTTTTCATGCCGCTATTGGCTTGGCCTCGGCATTTTCTGGAGAGACGATTGATAAACTTGATGATGTGGCATGTGATGCTCTAGGCGAGTTGACCAATATTATTGCCGGTTCAGTAAAAGAGCGCGTAAACGATGCCGTTTTTCTGACGCCACCACAAGTGGTCACTGGTGAAAATCATAATGTCTCTTACACAAAGATATTGGAAAGTACCAAGTGCTATTTTAGAACAGATAATGGTCCCTTTTTTGTTGAAGTATTTTATGTCAACAGAGAGGTGTGATAGGGGCAAAATGGATCAATAACTGTCTCTTGTCAGCGGTTGTTTGGAAGCGGTCCGTTTCAGATAATCACCCAAACAACCGACAAGAACAGAAGGAGAGGTAACTATTCAGGTTCGTGATGGCTCGCCAGCTCTACCCCCATGGGGATGCTGTGTGGATTGGCGCAAAAATGCGCGCCAATCCACACAGCTTGCTTCCATTAGGCGCTTAAGCCGACGCAAAGAGCGCGTCGGCTTAGTTTGAAAAGCGCGCCAAAGGCAAAAGATTAAAAAGCAAAATCCCAGGGATTCCATCCCTGGACCCGGCCAGGGAGGTGCCCTCCCTTACAGGTGTAGGTTTTTTATAGAAAGTTAGAAATTAACGGCGAAACAAGAAGATCCGATAAATAAGTACGGTC
>NZ_RXIU01000520.1 GCF_004217665.1 Candidatus Magnetaquicoccus inordinatus
GAAGGAGAGCTGGCTGCTTTCGGCAGAGGGGCCATATTTTTCTTTTTCCAGACGGCGAATTTCGCGCACTGCCTCTTGGCCGTCCATATTTGGCATCATGATATCCATCATGACCAGGTGAAAGGGGGAACCACTGGCCAGATGGCTCTTGAACAGGGCGACAGCTTCCGCCCCATCTTCGGCCAAAAAACATTCGCCATAGGGACGCAAATAGTGTTTGAGCAGTTCACGGTTGGCAAACTCATCATCGGCAATCAATGTTTTCATATTTCACCCCGCGCCCGTTCTGGTCTGTAGTCCCTGAATCCTGTTAAATTTACCTATTACTTACTGTATTGTCAACCATGTCACAAGCCACAGGCAGGGCAAGCGCACTGGCAAAGCAAAAAATTATTATGGAGGTCCAGGAGGAGATTATCTCCTCCTGGTGGGTTGCAGGGCAAAGCCCTGCTGATAATGTGCGGCGTTTCTACAGAAGCGAATGCTTAAGCATTCGCGCACGCCGCACAGATTTGTGCCCCGCAGGGGCACTCTTTGGGAGGGCGGACGCCCGACATGCACAGTTTCGCTTCTGGCAACAGTGAGGAAATTGGCAAATGCGATTACCATAAGCCACAGGCTGGGCAAGCGCATTGGCAAAGCAAAAAATTATCAGGGAGCTCCAGGAGCAGCTATTACTCAGGATCACGAAAAAGGTGTTGCTTGGCTCACACGGGCAACCGCCTGTGGATATGAGCCAGCTCAATCCCAACTTGGTAGAATGTACTCGGTTGGTGAAGGTGTTAAACAGGATGCCAAGAAAGCAGCCGAATGGTATCGCAAGGCTGCTGATCAGGGTAACGCTACTGCCAAAGAATGGCTGAAAAAACACGAAATGCAATGAGAACCTTCAACAAAACGATCCTATCTGTTGCACGTTTCCAGAAGAAGAATAAGCCGCATGAAACTGGCTTTTTCTTCGCGTCCTATCACTTGAGAACAGGCAACAGATGGGATCGTTTTGTTGCATGTCAGGCAATGGCACCTAATCCATGCTTCTCAACCAGGGACAATAATTTTAGGGATGGACCAGATGGATGTTTCTCTCCACG
>NZ_RXIU01000521.1 GCF_004217665.1 Candidatus Magnetaquicoccus inordinatus
GCAGTTGGACAGTCATGCAGCACCATGTTCATGCGGGCCAGTGCGGAGGTGGCGTTATCCATCTCCTGACCGTAGAGAGCCAAGTCAAAGCCGGTTCTACTTTTGGCCTCATCATGCGCTTTGAGCAACAAGGAACCGGAACCGCAGGTCGGGTCATAGATGGTTTGGTCGGCACGGGTGGTTTTGCTTAAGTCAATGACCATGGCCATGACCCGTGAAACCTCCGCTGGCGTGTAGAACTGTCCCTTGCTCTTTCCAGATTCAGTTGCAAAATGCCTCATCAGGTATTCATAGGCATCACCAAGCAGGTCATCACCTTCCACCCGGTTACGTCCAAAATCCAGCTTTTCAAAGATGGCCACCAGTTTGGTCAACCGGTCCACCATGGCTTGACCCTTGCCGAGCTTCTCCTCGTCGTTGAAATCAGCGACGTTGATGGCACCCTTCAAGCTGTCATTGGCATCCGCCAGCCTGCCAATGATTTTGTTGATTTTATCTCCAATCTCCTTGTTGCCCTTGGCGGCTACCATGTCCGCAAAGCTGCCACCCGGGGGAACATCAATCAACGCCCTGGGGTCACCCGCATATTTGTCAGAGACATATTTGACAAACAGCAGTACCAGCACATAATCCTTATACTGGCTGGCATCCATCCCGCCACGCAGTTCATCGCATGATTTCCACAAAGAAGAGTAGAGTTCAGATTTCTTCAGAGCCATGGGTTTGCCTTGGGTGACATTGATGAGCAAAAGTACCGGGTTCACTAAAGCCTGACAGCAGGGGCAAGGATACCAGTGTTTGCAGGGTCAATACAGGAGCAGCAGGAAAGAACGGTCAAGTGGTGGTACTGCTTGGGGTCGCAGCAGCAATAATCCGGTAGACTGACGGCACAGAGATGCCGGTCCTCTTGGCCACATCGACCTTAGAGACCCCTTGAGCAACCAACTCCAGCACCTGCTGGGATTTGGCACGGGCGGTGGGTTTGCGTCCCTTGTAGACTCCCTCTGCCTTGGCCTTCTCAATTCCTTCCTGCTGACGCTCCCGCAGCAGGTCTCTTTCAAAGGCACTGATGGCCGCCAGCAT
>NZ_RXIU01000522.1 GCF_004217665.1 Candidatus Magnetaquicoccus inordinatus
CAGTCGGAAATCAGTTCGCGAAGAGTGGCCAAGTGGGCAAAACGTGTGCTGTCATCTTCCCCTGCAGCCTCATTGAAATGTACGACGCCATGCCATATGGAAAAAAGGGGTTCTGGAATCCGGTATACTTGGCTACCATATTTCAGAATGCACCCTTCTACATTGGCCCGCCAGGCCGGGACCGAGGTACCCACCAACCACTGGGCACTGATGCTGAAATCCCGCTGTGAAATGTTGCCCCGTGATTGCAACCCGATCACAAGGGGCGTAGAATTTGGTAGGTTGAGGGCGTGAGCATTCGCGTCAGGCAGACCCGCAATCACAGAATTCTTTACCCACAGACCGTCGTCCATCTGTTTGGCCTGGAGGCATGTTTGATCTGCCTCGTCCAAAAGCCTCAACAAATTTCCCACAGCAAACAGACGGTTGGATTCAATGGTGCTGATCCATTGAGCGACTTGGATAATCCGTGTTCCAAGAATCTTTTTTTGCTCCAATCGCAATACGATGCCATCACCTACATTCTTCCATTCAAACTTAAGTTTATCTATCATACATAACGCCTTGTGGTTATTGTTATGCCTGTATATCGTCGAATGAATGCATGAACATCGTTCTGCCAATCGCCATTATGTACTTTATTAAAATCCGAGCCATTGACCAATTCATCTCGATGATAGGTGTGACGATACAGTTTCGGTACATTTTCATTGCCTGGAAGCCAAATATGGCACTTCCCGTTGTGGCTCCAATCAGCAACCACGAGATCACCAATTTGCATGATCAATACAGCATGATTTTTTAATACGCCACCGGATGCAAGCACTCCGAAACTTCCAATGGCGGGATTTTCCTTCTCGGCGGCCAGACGTTTCGCAAAATTGGAGCCGTCTCTCGCAAAGGCTACCCAGGCTTCAAGCATGAATTTGTGTTCGTAGTAAGCACTCCAAAACTTCCGCCGGGCTGCCCACATGTGGGATTGAGCGGTGAGGTCCACGACATCCAAAAATTGTTCGAGGGATGCCCGGGTCAACCATCGACGCATGACACGCTGGGCCTTCTCATCCACATCAAGCCAACGT
>NZ_RXIU01000523.1 GCF_004217665.1 Candidatus Magnetaquicoccus inordinatus
GGCGGCTGTGATGGCCAGGGCGGTCAGGGTGGCGCGTTGCTCGTCGGTGATCGGTTGGGTGCGTTGGTGGTGCCACGCTGTTCCGGCGGCGGTCAAAAGCAGGAGGATTATGGCGGTGGCAATACGGATGCTGGTGCGGTGGGATTGGACGTGACGGGAGAAATGGGCCGATTCAATATTGCTTGGCATGTGCAACTCCTCTGAAAATGAATGGATGATGTTTTACTCATCGTCAGAGAAGGTAAAAAAGTGAAATTTCTACAATTATTGTCGTTAGTTAACTGTTTAGTGTTGAATCAATGCGGAAAGAAGGATTTCAGAATCAGGGCGATGATTCCGCCAACACAAACAGCCATTCCCCATTTGAGTGGGGCCATCTCGGCAGCCATGCGGAGTTCGAGTTCTTTCAGATCCCGTTTTGTTGCGAGATCATCCAGATTCTTGTCAAGCACTTCTGCCTGCATCTCGGCCATGACTTCCGCTTGCTTGTCCGGTACGCCGGCAGATTTCAGGCGGTTCGCATATCTGAGAGTATCAAACGTGATGGTGGACATGGCCAAACTCCGGTGAAAGATGGACCGAACGACTCCAGGTTACCAAATACGCAAGCAAAACACGAACAAAAAAGCGATTCATCACTTGGCGCTCAACCCGAACAGTTTGGCCACCGAATAGGGGATGGTAAACACGCCCTCATCCAAAGCCCGCAGCATGGCGCGACGCTCTTCAGGTGTGCTTTGCAGATAGGCTGAATAAACGATGTCCGCCTTGTATTTTGACGTGACCTCTTCGCCTTCCTTTTCCAGGATGGTTTCCACCACAAACATGGTTCCCACAACTTCCTGAGCGATTTGCTCCAAATCGCAAACACCGGATCTGGTGCCAGTCAACACATACATCACGTCCACACCGGCATCGGCGATAGCAGTGAAAAAAGAGGCGGTCGGTTCACGTTTCCCAGCTTCGTAGTTGCATAGAGAACTCTTTGCAATACCGCCTATTTCCGCCATTTCATCCTGAGTGTGGCCGAGTCTTTTTCGTTCTTCTCTCAAGCGTTCGGAAAAATCG
>NZ_RXIU01000524.1 GCF_004217665.1 Candidatus Magnetaquicoccus inordinatus
TCGGCTTAAGCGCCTAATGGAAGCAAGCTGTGGGCATTGGCGCGCATTTTTTGCGCCAATGCCCACAGCATCCCCATGGGGGTAGAGCTGGCGAGCCAGCACGAACCTGAATAGTTACAGTCCCTCTTCCATTATGCACCCATGAACAATATTCCCACATTGCTGTGCTCTTTTGTGAGCCTTTTCTTGCTCTTTTCCTGGCCATTGCAGGGAGGTGAACACGGAGAGGATCTCTCTGCTTTAGAGAATATTTTTTCTGCCTTCTCCGCAACCGGAACCATGCAGATAAATGATCTGCGACCCAACCGACAAAGCGAGTGGATCCATGATCGGCAACGGGCAAGCACACGCTTCTCTCCGGCCTCCACTTATAAAATCCCCCACACTCTCTTTGCCCTGCAGGCAGGCATTATCGATAACGAGTTTCAGATATTTACCTGGGATGGTGTCGCAAGAGATTTTCCAGGCTGGAACCAAAATCAAACTCTGCTCTCCTCCCTACGCTATTCGGTAGTTTGGGTCTATCAACAAATCGCCCGGCAGTTGGGAAAAGAGAGAACCAAAGAGTATCTGCAAGCAATTGCCTATGGGAATGCCGATCCCGATCCCAATCAGGAAAGCTATTGGTTGGAGGGCAATTTAGCCATCTCCGCCAGCGAACAGATCCACTTCTTGCAACGCTTGTATTACAACGATCTGCCGTTTGCCCTCGCCCATCAACGGCTGGTAAAGGATCTGCTGCTGCTTGAAGCGGGTAAAGAGTGGCGTTTGCGTGGCAAAACCGGCTGGAGTGGCACTATAGGCTGGTGGGTGGGTTGGGTGGAAAGGCTGGATGGTCCGATCTTTTTTGCTTTGAATATTGATACGCCACAGCGCCTGGCCGATCTGCCCAAACGAGAAGCCTTGGGCCGCCGTGTGCTTTGTCTGCTGCAAGCGTTACCTGCTGCTGCCTGTCCACCCGCGATGGAAAAATAGCCGTAACTATTCAGCACCCAAAACAACTGCGGGTCCAGGGAGGGCACCTCCCTGGCCGGGTCCAGGGATGGAATCCCTGGGATTTTGTTTT
>NZ_RXIU01000525.1 GCF_004217665.1 Candidatus Magnetaquicoccus inordinatus
CATCATCAACGATATTCTCGACTTTTCCAAAATTGAGGCGATGCGTCTGGAGATTGAACGTATTGATTATTCTCTGACCACCGTTCTGGATGAGATTGCCATCATCATCGCTGGCAATGCAGCCTCCAAGGATCTGGAGACGGCTATTGTCATCGATCCGGCACTGCCGCAGTGGCTCAAGGGTGATCCCTCTCGCCTGCAGCAGGTGTTGATCAATCTGGCCGGCAACGCCATCAAGTTTACCGATACCGGCAAGGTGGCGCTCTATGTGCGCCGGGAGCAAACCGATCCGCCCAGGGTCCGTTTTTCGGTAGAGGATACCGGCATCGGCATCGCAGAGGAGCAACTGCAACGGCTGTTTCAACCCTTCATGCAGGTGGACTCCTCGGATGCGCGCCGTTTTGGCGGTACCGGTTTGGGGCTGGTGATCTGCAAACGTCTGGTGGAGTTGATGGGTGGTGAGATTGGGGTCAACAGCGTGCTCCATCAGGGCAGCGAATTTTGGTTTACCCTGCCTTTGGAAGAGGGGGTAAACTGCCATTTTGATCCCAACAGTGCCTTGGCCAATCTTTCGGTACTGGTGGTGGATGATGATATGATCGCCCGCGAAGCGTTGGCCTCGATTGTCAAAATTTTGGGCTGGAATGGTGAGGAGGTGGACTCCGGTTATGCGGCACTGGAGCATCTGCGCGACCATCTCCCTTATGATGTGCTGTTGCTGGACTGGAAGATGCCAGGCATGGATGGTCTGGAGACCAGTCGGCGGATTCGTGCCACCACCCCGCACCAGCGCTCCCCTTTGGTGATCATGGTGACTGCCTACCATCGCGAGGTGGTGTTGCAATCCTCCAGCAGCGAGTGGGTGGATGCCGTTTTAATGAAGCCGGTGACCCCCTCGTCGTTGTACAACGCTGTACTGGATATAGAAAGAGTGCGCAGTGGCAATCTGCCTCTCGCTGTGCCCAAGGATGATCGACGCCGTTTGGCGGGCATCCAGGTGTTGCTGGTGGAGGATAATGTCACCAATCAGGAGGTGGCCCAAAAAATTCTCGAAAATAATGGGGC
>NZ_RXIU01000526.1 GCF_004217665.1 Candidatus Magnetaquicoccus inordinatus
ACTTGCCCGCCAACTGGGCACGCAACTGCGCTTCATCCGGGTGCAGATCCAGACGGTGCGAAGCCCAGGCCGTTTTGTTCTGGCGCAGACGAAACCCGTGTTGCTGCAATAGAGCACGCAACTCCGGCTCATCCGGCCAGGGCAGGGAGATCAAAATCCCCCGGTAACGACGCTGCCGGGCCAACTGCCGCACAGCCCGCAAAAAACACGCCTGCTCGGCCAACGACCACGCAGCACCACAGCAAACAGGCCCCCGATTGATGCGCACCACCCCACCCAATCCTGGCAACGACCAGCGCAAAGCCTGCACCACGCCCCGCACCTGGCCCTCCTGGTCAACAACGGCCAGACGATCACAGCGACACAGCCTGCGCTGCGCCATGGCCGAACCATATTCCCAACTCTGGGTCAGCGTACACTGGCTGGCCTTGTGCCAGTGCTGCTGCCACTGGCCGTAGCTCACCTCGCGCAGGGTCCAGGGTGCCATCAGCGCGTGGTCCGCCAAGGACGAGAGAAAAAATATTTTACCTGATAATCACCCCAGCAGGCACAGAGATGGTCACGACGGATCCGATAGGGGTTATCCCCCGCTCTGTTGGCACCCCTTTCCGAGGTGATGAACGAGGCAAACCCCTCCTCCTCCGCCACCACAGGCTCCACCTCCGGGCGAAAATCCCAGTGTGGCCGCCCCACCGGACAGGCAATATGGCGCACATCACGACCCAAATGGTGCGCAATATCCTCCCGACTATGGCGCAACTCCTGACGCACCTCCTCCACCGCCAAATGAGTCAAATTGCGATGGCTGCGGGTGTGGGGCGCAATGGTCATCCCGGCCTCCTGCAACACACGGCACTCATCCCAGGTCAAAAACGGCACAGACAACCCCTCCGCCTTCGGGGCAAAATCCAAGATCCGTTCCAGCATCGCCGTCTCCGCAGGCCCGGGTGGGGGCAGATCCATCAGCAGCCCGCGAAGCCGCTGCCGCATGCGGGTGGTGATCACGCGCTTGACGGTCTGCCCCCCAAACCCCAGAAAATGTTGCAAGGTCTCCTTGCT
>NZ_RXIU01000527.1 GCF_004217665.1 Candidatus Magnetaquicoccus inordinatus
GTTTGCAGATGTTCGGCCAGAGCTTTGACATAAAATTGAGTACGGCGAATATGGTTGCCGGTATCATTATCACGGGTCTCTGCCAGAGAGGCCATGGCCAGAATGGTAACATCCTGGATGGCTGCCAACTCTTGGGATCGTTTATTGATTTGCTGTTCCAGATAACTGTTTTGATCTTTGAGCTGTGCGGTTGCAGCCCGCAAACGCAGTTGACTGGCCACCCGGGCCAACAACACCGGTGGATTGACTGGCTTGCTGATAAAATCGACAGCTCCCATTTCCAGTCCGATTTTTTCATCTTCACTGCTGTTCATGGCGGTGAGAAAGATGATAGGAATCTCCCTGGTATCGGGATTGGCTTTCAGAGTTTGACAGACCTGATAGCCGGTGAGACCAGGCATCATAATGTCCAAAAGAATCAGATCTGGTGGGGGAACAGTGTGCACAATGCGAATGGCTTTTTCGCCATTATTGGCCACCTTGACCCGGTAGAGCTCCCGCAACAGACCAGACATCAAGGTCAGATTGTCCGGAGTATCGTCAACAACCAGAATGGTCGCCCTCTCTTGTGTTTCACTTTGCTCCATTGCGCCCCCCCTTCCCGAAACGGGTCAGGCCATAAAAGATGAAAAATGGCAGACAGTGCTACAATCCAGACCATCATTGCAGTAAATTGCATGGGATGATGTCTTAAACAAAACTGCGCTTTCAATCCATGGTACCAGTATTGCTGCTCTTCCTCCGATGAAGCGATTAAATCATCTTTGAGGAAGCTTTACCATGTAAAATTTATGCAATAATGTAAGCATGCAGCAAGATGGACTTCGATTTTGCTGGCATATTTTGCTAAAATCCCTATATTGGTAGGTGACGGATGAATATGAGCAGTAGGCAACAAACACCAGTCTAACTTTAGGAGATCTCCCATGAATGACCCCTCTTCCGAAACCCGGGCCTCTGTATGGGGTGGCAACACCTCAGCCAAAGAGAGTCCTGTGCAATTGGCAACCCCGATCTTTGAAGCGGTGAGCAAACCGTTGGCCGAACAAGGC
>NZ_RXIU01000528.1 GCF_004217665.1 Candidatus Magnetaquicoccus inordinatus
GTAACAAAAATCACCGTTGAGTCGGGTCCATCTCACGGTAGAAGAGCAATTGCGGTAGGGGCTTTTTGAGGAGACCCCACATAGAGAACGGTCAACCCTTTCAGCAGATCGGCGTCACCCATCGGAAGCGAATGGGGCAAGCGATTTCCTCCTGATTTATATGTAATTTATTTGTCTATCATGATACTGAATGAAGTGTACTTTTGCAACATATTTTGACATGGTGGTCTGGATTGCCATGAACAAGTGGCATGGGGTCCAGGGGAGATTATCTCCCCTGGCGGGTGCAGGGCAGAGCCTTGCTTGTAATCTTCGAATTTGGCTTCTTCATCGGCAATCTTGGTCGCGACAAAGTGTGTTGTTTACATACCGGGGACGTTACCTTACCGAGCGATATACACGGAATCATTTTCAAAAATTATAATAAATCAATCGAAGACGTTGCCCACCACATCAGAAGAGAGCTGAAATCACTGGGATACATGCTTAATGGATAGAAAAATAATAAATATTAAAATCTTATGCTGTTTTCTGGACATGGATTCGTATGACGACGTGATCTTTTCCTACCGTGCAGGAGGCAACGGAGCAGGCAGGCGCAACTCCTGCGCGGGTGCCTGCAGGTAGATCGGTACGGGGGGTGCAATACGATTGATGGTTGCCATGCCACCGAGAATGACAATTCCCGTGGCGACAACCCACTTGACCGTTTCAACTTTCGCTTTTTCAATCTCCTTTTGCAGGCTGGCCTTGGTGACCTCAATGTCTTTTTGCAGGCTTGCCTTGGTAGATTCGATCTCTTTCTGCAGGCTGACCCTGGTGGTTTCAATCTCCTTTTGCAGGCTGACCCTGGTGGTTTCAATCTCCTTTTGCAGGTTGACCCTGGTGGTTTCAAGATCCTTTTGCAGGCTGATCCTGGTGGCTTC
The DNA here is from genome assembly GCF_004217665.1 of Candidatus Magnetaquicoccus inordinatus. Taxonomy (GTDB): domain Bacteria; phylum Pseudomonadota; class Magnetococcia; order Magnetococcales; family Magnetaquicoccaceae; genus Magnetaquicoccus; species Magnetaquicoccus inordinatus. The sequence continues at coordinate 927 of NZ_RXIU01000528.1, forward strand.
AAGCTCCTTTTGCAGGTTGACCCTGGTGGCCTCGACCTCTTTTTGCAGGGAAACTGGCAGGGTTGGTTCCCTGGGATGAGTTTGCGAAGGCATACTACAGTGGCATGAGTGCTGACCAGGGTACAC
>NZ_RXIU01000529.1 GCF_004217665.1 Candidatus Magnetaquicoccus inordinatus
CAGCGCCGTTTGGAATTTTTATTATTGCTGACGGTGGCGGATATACGTGCGGTTGGTCCCAATGCCTGGAGTTCTTGGAAAGCAGAGTTGTTGCGTCGTTTGTATACTTTGACTGCCAGTGCTTTGATTCGTGGCGCCTTCCAGGCAGAGGAGTTGGTACGGCAGGCGGAGCAGCAAAAGCAGGCGGTGATTACCTTTTTGGCAGCCAACAAAAGTGTCCAGGCGCATCTTTTGCGCAGCCATTTGGATCGTTTTGATGATCCCTATTTCATTCATTATGAACCGGAAGCGATTGCCCGCCATGCGGTGGCGCTGATGGGGCGGGAGCAGGAGCCGGTTGCGATAATGTTGTTGGCCAATCCTGGTTCGGATACCAGTGAGTTGTTGATTCACACCCGCGACCAATCGGGGTTGATGTCACGTATTTCCGGCGCTTTGGCGATGGAGGGCGTCAATATCCTGTCTGCCGATATTGTGACCACCAAGGATGGGATGGCCTTGGACTGTTTTGTGGTGCAGAATTCGGTGGGCAAGGCTTTGGAAAACAAAGGACATATTCAGCGTTTGGAGCAGCGTCTGCAGGACTTTTTATTGGATCCGCAGCGACCACAGCCGGTATTGACGGCCAACGAGAGCGATTTGCATCGGCAAAAAACCTTTCGTGTACCGTTTAATGTGGAGGTGGATGACAGTGTGGACAATTTTACCATTCTGGAGATCACCTCTTTGGATCGGGTGGGATTGTTGTTCAAGATCACCCGCGAGATGGAGCTGCATGGCATCCAGATTCGTACCGCAAAGATTGCCACCTATGGCGAGCGGGCGGTGGATGTCTTTTATGTGCGCGACCTCTATGGTTTGAAATTGACCCCACAAAAGGTGGAGAGTTTTACCCGCAGTCTGCGGCAAGCGGTGGAGCAGGCAGGGGGTGAAGAGGTACAGGTTAACAAACTGGTTTTTTAAAAAAACAGGAAACTCTTGACAACAAAGCGGGTCAAATCTGTTGATGCGCTTGCTGTGCGCTCTCCCCCACTTTTTCCCTTGTGTTGT
>NZ_RXIU01000053.1:0-4111 GCF_004217665.1 Candidatus Magnetaquicoccus inordinatus
AGTGCAGGAGTGCAGGAGTGCAGGAGTGCAGGAGTGCAGGAGTGCAGGAGTGCAGGAGTGCAGGAGTGCAGGAGTGCTGGAGTGTTGTCTGACAATTCTGTAGGATTGACGCTGCCACACTGTCGCAAATAATTATATAAGTTGTATCTTGTCGTTGCCGGAGAAGGTGAGATTGCCTGTTGCTCTCTTTTGCTGCCTGCACCGTCAGCGCGGTTAATGAATCGGTGCGATTTTTTATTGCAAGGATAGGCTAGCCATGCCAGGGGTATACAAGCTTTCGGTCAGCGGTTTTAAGTCGATTCGGGAATTACAGGAATTTCCAATGCGCAACCTGAATGTGCTGATTGGGGCCAATGGTGCGGGTAAAAGCAATTTTATCAGTCTGTTTCGTCTGCTCAATAAGATGTATGAACAACAATTGCAACTGTTTGTGCAGCAGCAGGGCGGACCGGATGCTCTTTTGCATTTTGGGCGCGAACAAACAGATCAGATGCACGCAGAATTCCATTTTGCCAAGAATAGCTATGATTTTATTCTTCTGCCAACCGCTGATAATAAATTGATCTTCAAAGAGGAGAATTGCAGATTTAAGGGGGTGTATTACACCACTACGCCCCATCCGGCGATTTTGGGAACTGGGCATGGAGAATCCAAATTGAAGGAGGCAACAGACGGCTATTCGCCCTATGTTCGTGCATCCGTCAGTAGGTGGAGAGTCTACCATTTTCATGACACAAGTGAAAAAGCCAAGATCAAACAAAGACATCCGAATAACGACAACCTGCTTTTGAAGAGCGATGCCGCCAACCTGGCCGCCTATTTGCGCATGCTTTATCAACAGCATCGCGAATCCTACCGACAGATTGTGGCCACCATTCGTCTGGTGGCTCCCTTTTTTGATGATTTTGTGCAGCGACCGGGAGAGCCGGAAACGGTGGAGTTGGAGTGGACACAGAAGGGTCAACCGGATACCCCTTTCAAGGCGCATATGCTTTCAGATGGCACATTGCGCTTTGTTTGTCTGGTCACTTTATTATTGCAACCCATAGTGTTGTTGCCAGACACCATTTTGATTGATGAGCCGGAGTTGGGGTTGCATCCGTATGCCATCTCCATACTGGCAGCCATTTTCAAACAGGTTGCAGAACGAAAGCAGTTGATCATCTCTACCCAATCGGTGGAACTGGTCAACGAGTTGGAGCCGGAAGATGTGGTGGTGGTGGATCAGGAGCAGGGAGCCTCCACTTTTCGCCGTTTTCAGCGTGAGGAGCTTGCCGGATGGTTGGAGGAGTATGCCATGGGCGAGCTTTGGAAACGCAACGTGCTGGGTGGGAGACCATAGGATGGTGCGGGTGGTGCTGTTTGCCGAGGGGCAATCGGACGAAAAATTTATCAAAGAGAGCATCTCTCCCTTGTTTGCTGCTTCCGGGCTTTTTCTGGTTCCACGGTTATTGAAAACCTCGCAGAATGCCAGAGGAGGAGCAGTCACTTTTGACCGCTTAAAATTGTATGCGCGCAACACCCTAAGGGAAGGCAGCGCCCCGATTTTGTCAACTTTTTTGGATCTGTATGCCTTGGATAGTGATTTTCCTGGGTATGAGGAGGCCAAGAAGAAGAGCGATCCCTATGAGAAGGTAGCCCATTTGGAGAGGGAGCTGCATCAGTCGATTGTGCAGTTGGCTGGCTGTCAGGCAGAGCGTTTTATTCCGCATATTCAACCGTATGAGTTTGAGGGATTGTAACTATTCAGCTTTTTGCAGGCTCGCCAGCTCTACCCCTATGGGGATGCTGTGCACATTGGCGCAAGAATGCGCGCCAATCCGCACAGCTTGCCTCCATTAGGCGCGCTGCGCCGACGCAAAAAGCGCGTCGGCTTAGTGTGAAAAGCGCGCCAAAGGCAAAAGATTAAAAGCAAAATCCCAGGGATTCCATCCCTGGACCCGGCCAGGGAGGTGCCCTCCCTGGACCCGCAGTTGTTTTGGGTGGTGAATATTTACGAGGGATTATTGTTTTCTGATGTGGCGGCGCTTTGCCAAACGGTGCCAGGCTGGCAGCAGGCAGAGCAAAAGTTGACGACGATTCGTGGCCAATATGCCAGTCCAGAACATATCAATGATGGTTATGCAAGCAAGCCATCGGCACGGCTTGCCACACACCTGAGCCCAAGATATGACAAAATGCTGCACGCTCCTTTGGCAGCAGAGAGGGTCACTGTGGCGGTAATGGAGCAGCAGTGCCGCCATTTTTGCGAGTGGTTGGGCAGATTGCGTGCTTTGGCCAACGCCCAGGCATGAGTGCGGACTGACTGATTTTTGCAACAGAAAGCGCAGTAAAAGCAAAGAGATTAACGGAGTTGGCGTGCTGTTTTAGGCTGGCTTTTTTGGTTGCTGATGTACACTGCTCTGGCACTGTTTTTGTTGTGCCGAATATCAGGGGCCGGACAGAAGCTGATACTCGGCACAAAAGCGAGGCGCTGCGGACTATTTTTCGCCGTGGCTGAGCAGAAATTCGGTATAGGCTTTGTCGGTGGTATTGATATGTTTGACCAGCCACTCCTGGAGGAAGCGCAATAATTTTTTTGCGGCCTCGATACTGTCGTTTTGCAGGGCGGTTTGAAACTCGGCGAGTTTTTCTTTCATCATGGCGTGTTCGCGCAGGTGGGGCTCAAGAGCGGGATAGGCATGTTTTTTCATCATCCCCTCTTCGCGTTCAAAGTGATAGATGGTATAGGCTGCCAGATCATCCAACATTTTGGCCAGTTCATTTTTGTTTTGCACTTTCTGCAAGGATTTGAACAGATCCAGGGTGATGGACAGGAGCTGTTTATGATCATCATCCAGGCTGGCAATTTTGACGCTATACTCTTGTTTCCATTGAAACTGTTTGTAGAGAAACTCATTTTTGACGATGATGACCAAAGGCAAGATAATCGCCAAGACCAGCACAGCTTCGATGCCATATAGATAGCCAGCGAGCCCCATGGCGGGAAGAATGATGGCCAGCCAAATCAACCAATCCATGGTTTCGATATGCACATTTTTCATCTTATATTCTCCAAAACAGTGCAAGGCGGTAAAAGTAGGGGCTCGAATGGATAATTTTGTTGCCTGTCAGATGAACAGTCGCAGAAATTAAAAGCAAGCCACGCGATATTTGAGCACAGAAAATGAACAGAAGGCAAACAAAAATCGTCAAAGTGGGGCGGCAGATTAAACAGAGCAGGAATGTGTTGCGTCATAATGAGGGAGTTCCTTTATCCCTTTTTACCATCGCGGCAGCCAGCATGCTGCTGTCGTGACAGCTTAGAGCAAAATATAGATGCAAAAAGGCGCGCATAAACCGCACAGCAAAACGGTTAATTGGAGTATCCTCAAAAATTCTTCACTGCAATTGTTTTTCTATCCTGAGATATCTTCAGGATGATTTTTATTGCGGACCATGTTTTGCGAGGAGTTTTGCTGCTCCATGCGGTGGCTGCGTCGGCCTGTTCGGTCAGGGTGGTGAGTTGATCATCAGAGAGAGGTTGGGTGCGTTTGTCGTGCGTATGACCGCTAAGAGCTTGGAAGAAAAGTAGGATTTACTGTCCAGGATGTTGGGGTACGGATTGGTTGAATACTGGTATTTTGCTGGTGGTGTGATCAAGAGCAGACACCTGCTGGCCGGAGATCACGATGGGTTGAGTCGGAGGAAAATAGCGCAAAGCAGCAAAAAGCCCGCTGGCTACAGTTGCCAGGAGGAGATAATCTCCTCCTGGACCTCCATAATAATTTTCTGATTTTCAAATGCGATTGCCATGCAATCACTCCTGCCGTTTCTCCTCGTCTTCCCTGTCTCGTATAGATGGCGCTACCGCAGAGGCTGATCGCTCCAAAGCAGTTTGCTCTTCTGCGTTGCAGAGCAGATAAGGCAGGGTTTTCGAGCGCGATGGCGTTTGGTTTTGACTGTAGGGCGTGACGAAGAGATAATCCGCATAGACAATTCATTGTCACGCGGATGTGTAGTTTAACTGTTTGAAATAATTCACGTGAAATATGGCAGTTTGGTGCACAACTCCAAACAAAAACGGCCACCAAGAGGGTGACCGTAGAGGATTATTTTACTGGAGCCGGCA
>NZ_RXIU01000053.1:4912-12841 GCF_004217665.1 Candidatus Magnetaquicoccus inordinatus
AGGGAGGAGAGCCGTGACCGGTTCCTTTCCGATGATGAGCTGCAGAAATTCTTTACCGCAGTTTCTGCCGAGAACGCCATTTTTCGCACATTCTTTTTGGTGGCCCTGCTCACTGGAGCTCGTCGGGCAAACATACTGGAAATGCGGTGGGAAGAGCTTGACCTGAGTAGGAATGTCTGGCGTATCCCGGATACGAAGAATGGAAAGCCGGTCACTGTTCCCCTGGTGCCGTTTGCGATCAGCCTGCTGGAGGATCTACGCAAGGCAAACAGTAGCAGTGAATGGGTGTTTCCGTCTCCGACATCAGCAACGGGCCACCTTGTGGAGCCACGCAAGGCCTGGGAACGCATCCTGGCCAGATCAGGCATCGACAACGCCCGCATTCACGACCTGCGCCGGACGATGGGGAGCTGGCAGGCCATCACTGGGGCATCCATGCAGGTGATCGGGAAAAGCCTTGGCCACAAGTCACAACAGGCGACAGCGATCTATGCCAGGCTCAGTCTTGACCCGGTGAGGGCCGCCATGGAGAAGGCAACGAATGCAATGCTGGGAGTGAAGGATGGTTGATCAAGATATTCCGATCACATCCTTCTTCCAGCCCATACCACCCGGCCAACGATCCTGATACTATCCAGCTCCCCTGGTGGGATTGTCTCCGGCTGATAAAACGCATTGTCGCTCACAACCCGGACAGACCCGTCCAACATCAACTGCAGGCGCTTTACCAGTAGCGACCCATTTATCTGCAGCGCATAAATGGCGTTCCCGATCATTGACGTCTGTGGGCGCAGATCAAGCAGAATCAAATCTCCAGGGTGCAGAGTCGGTTCCATTGAGTCGCCGTCCACACTGATCAGAGCCAGCTTATCAACCCTCAACCCCATCGCCTGCCGCAACCATTCGGTTTTGAATGCCATTCTATCAATAATCTCTTCATCGTTGACTATCGATCCGTATCCAGCAGATGCCGCCACATCAAAACGGGGGATCAGGGTAAACTCTGACAAATTATCACCGAACGGCGAGTCATTGACGCTATGTGTCACCGAACGGACACCGGTAAACAAAAACGAGACATCAACTCCAGCATCAGTCAGCGCCATAAGGTATTTGGCATCTGGAGATCTTTCTCCAGATTCATATCTGATCTGCGAACCGATTCCGACACCGCCAATCTCAGCAAAATCAGTCTGATTCATCCCAAGCCTTTTCCTCTCTCCAGCCAATCTTTCAGAAAATGTTTCCATTAGGAAATATCCTGTTGACAGTTGTTGCCATTTGGTGATAGCTTCTTTCTTAACGGGTGTAACGCTACAAGTAAACGTGACAGCAAAAAGTAGGCCAATGAGTCAACCTATCTCGACAGCGAAAGCGGCGGCAATGATCGGAGTAAGCTCTGAAACACTTAGAGCCTGGAGAAAGCGCAACAAAGGCCCCCATTTTCATAAAATTGAGGGTTCTACTGATGGTTTTTATATATCTCAAGATGTTGAAGTGTGGATAGAGCAAAATCGGGACAGGCAAAAATGAATCTCATCTCTCACTCGCAGGCAGCCAGTCAACTGGGCGTGAGCGAGATCACACTCTCGAATTGGCGGGTCGCAAAAAAAGGCCCAGCTTATATAAAAGTTGGCAGGAGTGTCAGGTATCGCCAGGAGGATCTGGATGCTTGGCTGTTGACGCAGCGAGTTGATCCAGCCGCCAAGAAAGAACCAGTACTGAGAGTGATAAGGTCAGAGAAAATTGGGGCACGATTGCGCGAGACACTCAATCTGCCTCCGGTACCGAGAGGAAGACAGAAGAAGCAGGCGAACTATCAAGCGTAACCAATGGCGAGGAAAACCATGAATTTCATCAAAGAAGATGTGGCGGCACAGATCCGCAAGGAATATGAATCAGGGCAGTCAATAACTGCCTTGGCGATCAAGTATGAGGTAGTTTCGGCGATCATTAGTATGGCGATCAAAGAGGCAGGCGGCACCATGCGCCCCCCAGGCAGCCATCTGAAAAAGAAGAGCGAGTAGAATCCAGCAATCGAGCGCAACCGCAACCGCATTAGATCCGGTGGCGATTGATAAACCTTCTTTAGTCTAGCGCTCTGGCTGGGAAGGGGTAATTGTGACGGCAATATCCGGGCTGGTGGATCTGCAGCCAAAAACCTTGCCAGGTGGCGTTCGTGACCATCTGGCACAAACTCAAACTAATTTATGGAGGAAAGTATGTCTGAGCAAGAAGTGGAAGCGACAGAACAGGAAACCAACGAAGAGGCTGATGATGCCGAAGAGGGCAGCGAGGAAGGCGGCGAGGAAGAGGAAGCCTTTTAAGCCTGTCTGATCTCCAAAAATTGCGCCTAGCGGCACCAACTTGGAGGAATGCTAGGCGCAACACAACATATATCATCATATCAAAGTAAAATTAAAAATGAAGATTCCGAATTGCACATATTTGGGCGCTATTGAAAGCATCCAGCAGGGAATCCAGAAAGGGGCTGTGTCTGCAGAATTTGGAATTAGGTCTGGATTGAAGTTGATTGTGGAATCTGCCGCAAAACTGAACGTGAAAACTAAGAAAAAGAGAAAAATAATCAGGCAATTAATGCACGAATTGACGTAACTGGGTGTAGCGCAAACTGGTAGCGCATCTGCTTTGGGAGCAGAGGGTTGTGGGTTCAAATCCCTCCATCCAGACCAAAAACAAACGATTGGAGAGCAACATGAATGCAAAGAAGGTTAAGCATATCCGCAAATTCTGCATGCGCACGGCCAAACCGGAGGACTGGAACAATTGTTCTTGCCCCTGACTGCACCAGGGCTCGCATCCAGACAGCAAAAAAAATGACCGTGATGATGCGCATTGCGTAACCACACCTGCGTGTAGCTCAACGGACAGAGTATCGGGATCCTACCCCGCAGGTTGCAGGTTCGAGTCCTGCCACGCAGACCACTACCACAAATGAATGGAGGAAAGAATGGCAAGGCAGAAGAAAGCGCAGGGTCACGCGGCAGACGATGTTGAGCAAGAGATCTATGAGCCAACAGATACAGACAATACTTCGATTCTGGATAAGCAAGACGCTCAGCCTGTTGTTGTCGGTGCCGGGATGGTGATTGAAGAGAATATCGATTTTGGGTCTGATGTCGTACTTTCCACCAAAGAGAACATGCTCGGTGACTTCGTGAAGATCATGGCGGACATCATCAAATCGATGCCATCAATATGGGCCAAAATGTCTGACGGAGAGCAGCAGCAGTTACTGGATAAGCTGCGGTGGCAGGGAAACCACTTGATCACCAAAGCGGTTGAAGATATTGCCGCCAATGGCCGCCGGATCGTTACCGGCACGCTGAAGCAGGTTGCGATTAAAGATGAGATCACAGCGACAATTCTTTGCGCGAGATCTCCAGAAGCGTGCGCAGCATTCGGTATGGCGTCTGGCGGTGGGCCGGTGGCCTTTCTGCTGTTGGATACCGAGATCTTTCTGACCGATGCCAATCCGGTCAAGATCGATCCAAAGCAACCAGAATTGCCGCTTGATGGCGTTGTCGAGGATGAAGAGTTTGCGGAGGCTACTGTCGATACTGCCGAAGCGTTCCTGGGCAAAAAGGCGCAAGAGTTTCCTGATTATGACGACGATGATGATGGCTGTCCGTTGTAATTGACAGGACACGAGCGACATCACACCAGGATAGTGACAATGAAAACACAACATAAATCATTTGGTGTTTATATCGGTATGCCGGAGGATGAGTATCATGCCGATCCGGCATTGAGCCAGAGCGGCATCAAAGATCTGATGGTCTCGCCCATGACCTTCTGGGCGCGACACATCGATCCTGAGCGGGAATCTGCGGATGACTCTGCTGCCATGATCCTTGGCTCTGCAATCCACAAGCGGATCCTGGAGGGAGAGCAGGCATTCAACGCTGCATACGCCATTGAGCCGGATCGGAAGAAATACCCAGATGCGGTTTCCGGCGCAGAAAACCTGCGCGAGATGTGCCGCGACCTGGGGCAGAAGACGTCCGGCACCATCGCGGAGATGTCGGTGCGGATCATGGCGGCAAAGCCGGATGCGGTTTTGTGGTCGGTGATCATGGATCGTTTCGAGGCTGAATCCACTGGCAAAACGATCCTGAGCGTCAAGGATGGATCTGTGGTGCAAAAAGTTTCCGAGGCAATCAAGGCCGATTATATAGCAGGCAAGTTATTCACCGAAGGTCTGCCAGAGGTTTCCATTTTCTGGCCAGACCCACGCACTGGGGTTCGGATGAAGGCCAGGTTCGACTGCCTGCGCCAAGGGATGATCGTCGATTTGAAATCGTTCTCGAACAGCAGGAATCGGAAACTTGATGATGCGGTTCGGATATTCGCGAACGAATACCACCTGTACATCCAGGCGGAAGTGTACCTGCGTGCTGCCAAGCAGGCGCTGACGATGGCAAAGAAAGGCATGGTTTACGGAGCAGCAGAAGTGAATGTGATTTCTATGCTCCAGGAAAGCATGCGGTTCTTGTTCGTGATGGTCGAAACTGGCACCGCAAACAATGTTTACCTGCTCGAATACAGCACAAAGGATGCGAATGGCAATGCCACTATCTTGCACCAATACGCATCCCATCAGATCCATCAATCCATCAACCTGTATTCCGAGTTTTCAAACCGGTTCGGTACATCGCCATGGCGGGTTCAGAGAGGCATTCGCAACCTGGTTGACGAGGATTTTCGCTACATTCTTTCAACATTTGATGGAGTTTGAAATGGATTCAAGAATTACGAAAGCCCAGAGAATACAGCAACCGGCGCTGATTGCCCTTTGGGGGGCATCATCGTCAGGGAAAACATATTCAGCCTTGCAACTCGCGCATGGATTGGTTGGGAATTCCCAACTGATCGGGATGATCGACACAGAGAACCGTCGCGGGTTGGCGCATGTCGGAATCATACCTGGGGATTATTACCATTTCGACCTCACTCCACCGTTCACCGTTGAGCGGTACATTGACGCATTCAAAGCTTTTGAACATGACCCACAGTTCGGGTGCGTGATTATCGATTCGTACACGCATGTTTGGGATGGCGAAGGCGGCGCAACAGAACAGGCGTCAAAATCCACCAAAAAAGGACTCGGTGTTTGGTTCAGCCCAAAAACCGATGTTAAGCGGTTGATCAATGTTCTGCTCCGGTCCCGCATGCACGTCATCCTCTGCATGCGCGAAAAGATGTCGTGCGGGCAGGATCACAACGGGCCCAACGGGCAAATGCGCGTTTTTGATACCGGGTACGTACCGATCACGGAAAAAAACACAATCTTCGAGATGGGTGTTTCCTTCTGGCTTGGCATGGACCACAAGCCGATCTACAGCCGTCCATCGGAAAAGGTCTTTGCACACGAGCGGATTCCGATGGTCAAGGCACCGCCAGCGATCATGCGGCACCTGAAAGAGGGAGAATACCTGTCGGTTCGGCACGGGCAGTTGATTGCAGAGTGGTATCGTGGAGATACCCGCGATTTGGTTGCCGAAGGAAAGATGGCTGCAAGCCGTGGCACAGATTCTCTTAAAGCGTGGTCGGCCACACTGACGGAGATGCAGCGCAGCGAGTTGACAGCCAAGAATTTGGGTCTGAAGGCAATCGCTGCCCAGGCGGACGCAGATGAGGCAAATCGTCTGGCGGGAGTGCCACAGCAATCAGATGCCGATGATCCTGCTGAGAATCCGTACCTGCAAGACAATGTCGCACCAGAGCAAACCAACCAGCAGCCACAGCAACCGGCCACCAATGGCGTGATGGCGCTCGATCAGTACGAGGCAATGTTGCACTGTTTCGATTGGACGTGGCAGATGTCGGACGCTCCAGGGTCGCACCAGAAGGGCACCAAGGCCCAGAACGAAATAGAGACGATTGCACGGTTGTCGCCACAACACTTGGATCTTTTCTGGCGGATGCGCGAGCAGGCTGGTGGTCTGAATGGTGCTGTCGGTTTTGCGACACCGCGTCTCGACAAACCGGCTGGCGTGCAGGCTACTCATCCTCCCGCTACACCTGCACCAACGCCCGCACCGACGAATCCGCCGACAACACCCGCACCAACACGCAAACCGGAGAAACCGACGTCCGCACCGGCGCAACATTCCGCGACCACGCAGACTGTGTCGAAACCACCAGCAACTCAGGTTCCGCAGCAGCAGGCGAAAACCACAACCGGCAATGGCAATATTTGGTAAGGAGGAGGCATCATGCACATTTCCGTCTCGAATTTTCTCGGCATCAAAGAGGCGTCTATCGAAATAGACGGCATCACATTGCTGACCGGACCAAACGGCGCTGGCAAATCCAGCATCTTGATGGCAGCGGCCGCATGTGCAACTGGCAGTATCGTGCCGGTTGTCCTGCCGACCGGTAAAGAGGCTGTTGCTCGTGGCGGCACCAGAGGCATGGTGCATGGGGATGAGAAAAAAGCGACATCTGTACTGCTCAACGGGGACAAGTCGTTAACGATCAGTTGGCCGTCAAACGCTCTCAAGGGAGAGATCCCTGTTGCTTGCCATCCTCTGGCGGCAGGCATGGTGGAGTGGATGTCGATCACTCCTGCCGATCGCAAAAAAATGCTGGGTGATGCCATGAACAAGGCAGGGATCAACGCGACTCCGGACAATATTGATCTGGCAGTGGCTATGGCAGCAGTTGGGATCAAGGACAGCAATGTGGTGGATTTTGTCTATCAAAAAATTCAGGCTCTTGGTTGGGATGGTGCGCACAAAGAGGTATCCGAGAGTTGGTCAGAATCAAAAGGAGCATGGTCTGCAACCACAGGGGAGTTATACGGCGAGAAGAAGGCAGAAACATGGGTACCAGCAGGGTGGAATGATGGACTCAACAGTGCCGACGAAAAGAGCCTGGCTGAAAAATTGGCAAGCGCCGAGCAGGCGCTAGAGGATGGGATCGCACGCAGAGCAATCGATGGGGAAGAGATCCGCCGGATTCGTGAGAGTGCCGAGCAGCAAATGATTGACACCAGCGTGATGGGAAGTGACCTGCTTGCACTACAAGGTGAGCTTGATGCACTACAAAAAACGGACATCACCACCGATGCCATCATACTGATCGAAAGCAGTATTGCATCGAAACAGGCTGAAATCGATAAGATGCAGCAATCTTTGGCGGAAGAGCAAAACAAGATTCTTGCGCTACCAGTCATTCCGATGATCCCACAAAAAACCAACAGCAATGCTACATGTCCATCGTGCGGCATCGGTTTGTTTGTGTCTACTGGCATTTCGAGCATCACTGTAGAACCTGAGACGGTTCGCACAGAAGAAGATCTGCAGAATGCGACAAAAGAGCGTGATCTGGCGAAACAGGAGCTGAACAGGATTGAATCAATCAACACCAGGATCACGCAATCGATAACTGCCATTAAGGTAAAGATAGCTGATTTGCAATCTGAGCTTACTGACTTGCAGACAAAAAAAATCGCAGCCATCAGAGATGCAGAAAAGACAATCAATACTGAAAAACACGCACTGACAGCGCAGATTGCAGAGACAAAGGCCAGCATCAATGCCGCCGACATGCACAACAGCCATATCCATACAGCAAAAAAACGTTTTATCGAACTCACAGAAAAGCAACAGGCAAACACTGTTACCGGGCAGGAAATCAACGACCTGCGTGCGCAACGCGACGCCGCCATGGTGAATCTGCAGATGTATCACAATAAAGCCAAAGCGACGCAACACGCTTTCAACGCCATACGTCGCGGTAAGGTGCGGACTATCCTGGCTCAGGATGGATTGCGAGCCACCAAAATGCAGGACGCCATAGGTGCTGTCCATGATGCCATCAATCACATCTGCGGCGCAGCCGGTTGGAAGCAGATCAACATGGATGATGATCTGAACCTGTACGCTGCCGGAATCCCGTATG
>NZ_RXIU01000053.1:13013-18213 GCF_004217665.1 Candidatus Magnetaquicoccus inordinatus
GATGGTCAGCATGACCATCAAACGGGATCAGGCAGAAATGATCGCGAATAGCGGCATGGTAAACGATGTGTATTGGATTGATGGTGGCACTAGCAGTGGCAGCGTGCGTTTGCAGTTGACTCCCTTCCATGCGCAAACCGCGTGAAGCCATAGCAGATCCCAGACTGAAATAGCGGACAGGCCGTTGAAAGGACGGCAAAAACAAGTTTGATGTAGTGCATGTGTCATTACGTTTAATGATGAAGATCGCGAAGAAAGTAGCGAAGAAGATGGGTAAAAACTCAAAAATTTCATGGACACACCACACTTTTAATCCCTGGTGGGGATGCACACGCACATCATCTGGGTGTGCAAACTGCTACGCGGAGGTGTTTGCCAAACGTACCGGGCATAACGTATTTGGGAAAGATGTTTCTCGCCGATTTTTCGGCGATGCTCATTGGCAGGATCCCATCAGGTGGAACGAGTTCGCCATGAAGGCCGGAGAGCGGCACCGGGTGTTTTGTGCCAGTATGGGCGACGTCTTTGAAGATCATCCATCTCTTATCCATCATCGCGTCCGTTTGTGCCAGTTGATCGCTGGCACATCGCATCTGGATTGGCTGTTACTCACCAAGAGACCGGAAACCGCTGGGAGATTAATGTCAATGACCCCATGGAATCCACCCCTCTGGCCGGAGAATGTTTGGCTGGGGACAACACTGGAGCATGAGGATTATTACCAGCGAGTGGATTATCTCATGAGTATCCCGGCCAGGGTCCGATTTCTGTCCTGCGAACCTCTCCTGGGGCCATTGGACCTGACCAAGTGGTTGTCATCTGTACCTGGGCAAGGGGTGGATTGGGTGATTGTCGGCGGTGAATCTGGGCAGAAAGCCCGGCCAATGCGCCGGGAATGGGTAGAATCTATTCGTGATCAATGTTATCGCACCAGCACACCGTTTTTTTTCAAACAATGGGGTGCGTATGGTGAGGATGGGGTGAGACGGTCGGTTGCTATGAATGGAAATTTATTAGATGGAATCGAATACAAGGGGGTTCCAGGAGTATGAACAATAACAATCTCTATAGCAGCGACACTATTGGAATGCTTTACGCTTATATTGGCAGGTATGGCATAGCAAAACAAGTTGATGTCCTGTTGGAAGAGATGGCTGAACTGCAAAAGGCACTTTTAAATAATCGGCGAGGGCGACCGCATAACATCCTCGAAGAATTAGCGGATGTGCAAATCATGATCATTCAAATGCGGGTTTGTTTTGATGGAGAGTATGCGCAAAACGAGAAAACGGTTGACGATTGGATAAATGAAAAATTGATCAGAATGCGGAAGAAAATGGAGTCATGGAAATAAATGGCAATCAATCAATAAAACAGTAATAGATGAAATCAATGTTCTCTCGTGGGCAAGACATGGTGTGTGAGGATGTGCAAAAAATCAAACGGACAGAAGCGTCATTCTATATGGGAGGTTCCGGTATGGGCATGGCGGAGGATGCCTAGTGTGAATCGGAATACAGAAAAGAAAACATGCCTTAGTTGCATCTGGTTCAGAGCGTCAAAGCTAACCGATGGCAGCTTTGAAGATCCAGGATTGTGTATTCATCCAGACAACGAACCATACAAATCTACCAGAAAACGCTGCAGCGATACATGCGGCCGGTGGGAAGAGTATAGCGACGGGAAATGATAGGTGACTGCCTATTACAACGAGAACGACCCACGCTCTGCTGCATGGCTGCGTGAATTGATCAAGACCGGCGCTATTGCGCCAGGGGAAGTGGATGAAAGGAGCATCGAGGATGTCAGGCCATCAGATCTTGACGGGTACACGCAGTGCCATTTCTTCGCAGGTATCGGTGGATGGTCTTACGCCCTCCGTCTGGCCGGTTGGCCGGACGACAGGCCGGTCTGGACCGGGTCATGTCCCTGCCAACCTTTCAGCCAGGCAGGCCGCCGATTTGGGTTTGCTGACCAGCGGCACCTGTGGCCTGCGTGGCACTGGCTCATCCAGCAGTGCCGCCCTGCAACAATCTTTGGCGAACAGGTTGGCCGGGTTGGTGGGGCCCAATGGCTCGATCTTGTATTCAGCGACTTGGAAGCCATGGAATACTGTAACGCCACAAGTCGCGGCGGAATTTGTCATGGCAGTGATGGGGTATTAAATGAGTTACTGGCTTTCCTACGGTGGCGGGGTGAACTCCACCGCCCTGGCGGTCATGATCGTCTCTGGGCGATTGCCAGAATACCCGGACGTGCGCTTCATCTTCTCAGACACGATGAATGAGCAACCAGAAACGTATTTGTACATTGAGAAAGTATTTGTTCCGTATTTGAGGGAACACGGTCGGAATTTGATCATTGTGAAGCCAAAAGAAACGGTGTTGGAACGGTGGCAGCGATACAAGGTGACAGGGTCTAGGCAGTTGAGAACCTGCACCGACCACGGAAAGATTCGTCCGATGCAGGCATACATCAGACCGATTGACGATGACCCGCACCAGATTATTGGTATCGACGCCGGAGAACCGCATCGGGCAAAACCGGCCAACAAAAAGAAGGGAGAGTTTCCCAAGCATTATCCGCTTGTCGATTTAGGAATCGACCGGGATGGGTGCAAGAAGATCATTCAGCAGGCTGGCTTGTGCGTGCCGAAAAAGAGCGGGTGTTGGCACTGCCCGTTTATGCGCGTGAGAGAGATTCTGGCCTTGGCAACGGAGCGACCGGAAGACTTCCATGCGATCATCCAACTTGAAGCGGATAGTCATCAACGAATGCGGGAAGCGGGAAAATTGGACGGCAATTACTATCATTGGCGTGACAAACCAGCGACATACTGGTTGGACCGGGCGACAGAGGAGGCAAAGCAGCTTTCATTCGAGTTCGATGATCTGGACCCGACAATACCATGCAGTTGTTATGATTAAGGATCCAAAACAAATAAAAGAGCAGGTTGAATATGCTGAATATCCAACAAAGATCGATCAAGCCTCGTATCGCTGAAGCGGTGGATGATTTTGAAGACGTGTGGCCGATTATTTGTGATCAGTACTCGTTGTTTGCGCTGCTTCTCGCTAAAGACACGGAAGGGGCTATCAATAATGTTATGCGAACGATTCATGAGAGTCGCGTCAGTTGTACCAAAGATGAAGCTGTTGCTTTCGCCATTGGCTCTGTTTGGACTTTTGGCCGACAGAAACATGGCGAGCAAGCAAAAGGCGCGTGGCGCACGTATGACCGAACCGAATTGTGGAATAAAGTCTGGCGGCACTACTGCGATGGTGACGGAAACGACGCCGAAAGCGGACTGCCTGCACGGTGGCACATGCTATTCAATTTGCTGGCTATTCGGTGGCAAGAGCTTAATCGACAGGCGTAATGGTAGGAAATCATGATGCGTGCTGATCAAATAAAGGAACGGGCGCAAGGGCAATGGACAAACATTCTTGCCAGGCTTGGCGCTCCAAACGCCTGCCTGAGCAATCGTCATGGCCCATGTCCTTTCTGTGGTGGAACAGACCGTTTTCGGTACGATGACAGGAATGGTAGCGGATCGTTTATCTGTAGTCAGTGTGGTTCTGGAGACGGGTTGACGTTCGCTTCCAGACTACTCCGATTGGAGGATTCCAGAGACCTGCCGAAGGTGGTTGAGGCGGTGGCCAACGCTCTGGGCATTGTGAATGATGATGCAAAGGAAACGTTCCGACGGGAGTATCGGAGGACGGGGAAAGCAACGGAAGCTTACCGTGCATCCTTTAGCGTTGACGGGTTATCACAGGAAACAATCAGGCAGCGCTCCGCACGCATGGTAAGGAGACTCTGTACAGGGAGTGACATGTCACACTCAGGGTGTGACAGCCTAAAGTGTGACACTAATGGGGGGAGTGACATGTCACACTCAGGGTGTGACAGCCCAAACGACGGACAACCGTCGCAACCGTCGTCACCCAACACGCAAAACCTAAGCGAAGATCAAAAACAAAAAAAGGCATACGCAATACGGATCTGGAACGAGTCCATTCCAGACCCTGGACCGGTCACTACCTATCTGGCAGGCCGGGCCATCGTAATGCCGGTGGACTCGGCCAACATCCGGTACAACCCCACCAAAAATGCAATGGTGGCCCTGGTGCGCAATGGCGCTGGGGATCCAATCGCTATCCACCGCACATTTTTCGGCGAGAACGTTCCCAGTGACGAGCGCAAGAAAATGCTCGGTTCGACAAAAGGCGGCACTGTCCGCCTGTCAGACCATCTTGTTGGCGGCAACAAAATGGCCATTGGTGAGGGAATCGAATCATGCCTTTCATTCCTGCAAGCGACTGGAATTATTACATGGTCTGGATTGACCGAGGGTGGCATGCGTGGGTTCGAGTTGCCAGCAGAAAAACCGTCCACAGCCTACATTCTGGCGGATGTGGATGAACCGAAAACAATCCGTGGCCAACTGCACCGCGTCGGCCAGGAAGCTGCCCGCAAGGCCGCCACTAGGCTGGCCAACATGGGGATCGAGACATACATCGTCTGGCCAGGTGATCCAGAAGGGCAGAAGGTCGATTTCAATGATCTGCTTCAGGCGGACCCGACAGGGGAGTCAATACGGGCAGCACTGGCCAATGCAGAACGTGTCGAACAAGCCCAAAGCGATCCAACTGAAACAGACAGACCAACAGACAAACCGGTTATCACGGTCGTTGGCGGGAATCTCCATGAGATCGTTGTCAGGACGGAACTGGCATTGATTCAGGCTGAGAAAGATGAATGCTTTCAGCGTGGCGGAATGCTGGTGCGAGTGGCAAAGCTGCCGAAAACAGAGGTTAGGCGCAATGAAATCAGGCGCGAAGAAGGGGCTTTGGCTATCCTGCCGGTAGATCAGGCATGGATTGAGCTCACCCTGGTCAAGCACATGCACTTTGAAAAATGGGATGCTCGTCGCGGGAAAATGGTCCGTATCGATTGCCCACCAACTGTATCCCGATCCATCCTGGCTCGATCTGGCGATTGGCCATTCCCATCTCTGGCTGGAATCATCGAGGCTCCGACGATCAGGCCAGACGGCAGCATCCTGGAAAAAACAGGATACGACCATAGGACAGGGCTCTATCTGGATACCAGTGGTGTCGAATATTCTAGTATACCTGATCAACCATCACATGATGATGCCATTAATGCACTGAAATTGCTGGAAACAGTTATTGCA
>NZ_RXIU01000530.1 GCF_004217665.1 Candidatus Magnetaquicoccus inordinatus
ATTTATGCCGGTGTACCAGTTCGCTTGGGTCAATCCTTGCCCTTTGGATCGTTGGTCATAGTGCAGAATGCCAACCAGTTGCGAGTGGATGCCAGTCGCTCCCTCTATTTTGGATTGGCAATTACAGCGCTGTTTGCTTCGGTTGCCGTTTTTATAGGCATCTTGCTGGCACGATCGATTGTGAAAAAAATTCGCAGCATGGTAGATGTGGTGGCTACAGCGACCGGTCAGGTACTCTCATCGGCCAATGGAATTGCCGCAGCGGTCAGCGATGAAGTGGCCATTGCCACAGAGCAATCGGCGGCAGTGACCGAAATTACTGCTTCGATGGAGGAGTTGTCTGCCACCTCCAACCAAATCAATGAAAATGCTGGTTCGGTATTGTCGGTCTCCACACAAACGCTGGAGGTGGCAGAGCAGGGCCGCGTTGCTGCCATGCAGGTGATGCGGACCATGAAACAGATCAACGATGATAATCAGAAAAATATCAGTGATGTTGTGGAGTTGGGACGCAAATCACAAGAGATCAACCGGGTGATGGAGATTATCAACGGTATTGCCGATCAGACCAAATTGATCGCCTTTAATGCCGCCATTGAAGCCTCCAGCGCCGGAGAGGCGGGTGCACGCTTTGGAGTGGTGGCAGTAGAGATTCGGCGCTTGGCGGACAGTGTCATGGAGTCCACCCGCGAAATCAGTGACAATTTGAAAGAGATTCAGGAGAGTGTCAACCGCCTGGTTATTGCTTCGGAAACCGGTGCCAAAGGCATTCAATCCGGTAGTGCTCTCACTGAGGAGACAGTGGGCTTTTTGAACGATATTTTTTCAGGGGCTCAGGCCACCAATGATGCCGCCAAGCAGATTTCACTCTCCACTCAACAGCAAAAGACCGCCACGACGCAGATTGTTTTTGCCTTGAAGGAGATTGAGATGGGCTCGCAACAGATCTCTGTGTCGATTCATACCACCCATGATACCTGTACAGGCTTGATGGAGTTGTCAAAAAATCTTAGTGAACAGGTGGAGCATTTCAAATCGATCTGAGCAGA
>NZ_RXIU01000531.1 GCF_004217665.1 Candidatus Magnetaquicoccus inordinatus
CCCCCTGCTACCATCCGTCCCATGTTCAACACGCAACCGGGAGGAAGGCACGGCATGGAGACCCGTCACATCAACCCATTTCAGCTTGCGCGTCGGTGGGGGATCAACCCCAGAACGCTGCAAAACTGGCGGTGCAAGAACAAAGGCCCGGCCTACCTGAAAATAGGCGGCCACATCATGTACCGCGAGCACGACGTCGAGCAGTACGAGGCCGAACACCACGTTCACATAAACAATGCATCCAAATAGAACAGGCAGGAGGAAAGAGCATGATTCAGATTCACTCAAACAAGCAGGTCAAAGTCACTCCGGAGGTGGCTGGTGATTGGCTCCAGCACAACATTTTTTCTCGCCAGAGGTCCATGCGTCCCCGTCATCGGGATGCCCTGGTGCAGGAGATCAACGCCGGGCGGTTCATCCAGGGAACCCAGATCCATTTTGTCCGGTTCCGCAACGAGCAGCTCCTGGTCAACGGCCAGCATACCCTGTCCGCTATCGAAAAGGCGGGTGTACCGACAACTCTGACCGTTTTGATCTCCGTCGCGGAGACCATGGATGAGGTGGCCGAGCTTTACTCCCGGCACGACAACCATCTCTCACGGTCCGTCATGGACGCCATCAAAGCCAGGGATCTGCACAACCAGATCGGGATGTCGCTGAAGCAGGCGACCAACGTGGCGGCTGCGCTGCGGTTCATCCAGGGGGGATTCCGTCGTGCCGACAGTCGGTGCCAGGAGGATGTTCTTACCGAGGTCAAGACCTGGGAAGAGGAAGGCAACGCCTTTTTTGAGACCATCCTTGGTGGTGGCAAGGATGCGGTGCTGCTCACGAAGGCCCCCATTCTTTCGGTGGCCCTGGTCACCTTCCGTCACCAGGAGAAAAAGGCGCGGGAGTTCTGGCGGCAGGTGGCCCTGAATGACGGGCTGCGCAGCAATGACCCCCGCAAGATCCTGCACGAATTCGTCGATCTGACCCGCACCAATCGGGGGCCGTTCATTCGGGGGAACAAGACGGTCACCCCGGCCTACGTGGCCAGGGCCGTGGCAGT
>NZ_RXIU01000532.1 GCF_004217665.1 Candidatus Magnetaquicoccus inordinatus
AAAGGGGCCCAAGACGCCAAACGTGGCAAGATCTTTACCAAATTGATTCGTGAAATCACCACTGCCGCCCGCATGGGTGGCAGTGATATCTCAGCCAACGCCCGCCTGCGCGGGGCTGTCTTGGCTGCCCGAACCCAAAACATGCCCAAAGATACCATCGATCGGGCGATTAAACGTGGTGCCGGCGGTCTGGATGGGGCCAACTATGAAGAGGCCCGTTATGAAGGATATGGTCCCGGCGGAGTGGCGGTTATCGTGGAGACCTTGACCGATAATTTTAACCGCACCGTCGCCGACGTCCGCCACGCCTTTACCAAATATGGCGGCAACATGGGAACCTCAGGCTGTGTGGCCTACCTCTTTGATAACAAAGGGGAGCTGAACTATGAAAACTGCAACGAAGATGCCTTGATGGAGGCGGCCTTGGAGGCCGGTGCCGAGGATGTCGTCGTCGATGGTCAAAACTTTGAGGTCATCACCGCACCCGATCGCTTTCAAAGCGTGCAAGAAGCCTTGGCTCAGGCGGGTTTTAATCCGATTCGTGCCGAATTGACCATGCGCCCGCAAAACAGCATCACCCTCGATGAAAAACAGGCCATCTCCATGCTGAAATTGGTGGATATGCTGGAAGACAATGATGATGTACAGAAGGTCTATGCCAACTTTGACATCCCTGATGAAATCATGGAACGTTTGGAATAGGCAAAAGGTATCTGATGCGAGTGATCGGTATCGACCCCGGAACCACCACCACCGGCTGGGGTATTGTGGAGAGTGAGGGCAATCGCTTGCAGCACATTGCCGATGGCTGTATTCGCACCCAAACCGGTGCCTCTCTACCCGACCGCCTGGGCAAAATTTTTCATGAACTGACCCGTATCATGAATACCTATCAACCCCACCAGGCGGTTGTCGAGGAGATTTTTGTCTCGCAAAATGTGCAAAGCGCCCTCAAATTGGGCCATGCCCGTGGGGTAGCCATCGCCGCTGCCAATCAATATGGCGTGCCCATTCACGAATATACCGCGTTGCAAATCAAAAAA
>NZ_RXIU01000533.1 GCF_004217665.1 Candidatus Magnetaquicoccus inordinatus
TAGTCAACTGTTCAGCTCTTCCGGAGGGATTGATTGAGAGTGAGTTGTTCGGACATGTGCGGGGAGCTTTCACCAATGCTGTTCGCGACAAGCCAGGCCGTTTCAAACTGGCAGACAAAGGCAGCATCTTTCTGGATGAGATCGGCGACCTCAAACCGGAGATTCAGGTAAAGATTCTGCGGGTGTTGCAAGAAAAGTCCTTTGAAATGGTGGGAGATCATCGGTCCATTCCGGTCAATGTGCGCGTGATCACCGCCACCCATCGCAATTTGTTGGAAAGAGTCCGTCAAGGATTGTTCCGCGAGGATCTGTACTACCGGCTCAAGGTGGTGGAATTGCGCATGCCGCCGTTGCGGGAACACAAGTCTGATCTCCCTCTTTTGATTGAACATTTTTTGGCAAAATTCAATGCCAGATTCAACCGTGCGGTGCGGGGAGTGACTGCAGAGGTTTTGGAGGCCATCATGGACTATGATTGGCCAGGCAATGTGCGAGAGTTGGAGCATCTTCTGGAGCATGCCGTTGTGGTGGCGCCACAGTCCATTCTGACATGGTCCAATCTGCCGCCCGAATTTCGGGTTCGAGTGGCGCCTCCCTCTAGCACCTTTGCTCCGCAATATGCTCTCCAACAGGGTGGACGCCCTTTGAAGAGTGGTGCCCCGGCAGGAGGGGGACCGAACCGGGAAACCATTCTGCAGGTGTTGATGGAGTCGCATTGGCAGGTTCAGGTTGCCGCCGCCAAACTGGGATTAAGTCGCAGCACCCTGTGGCGGCGCATGAAAGCGCTGGGCTTGCACGTAAATTCAACAGCGCTGCAACCTCCCCACGACCCATAAAAGTGTTACAGCAAAGGCAGAAAGATCACGGTTTGCTTATTGCTTTCAAGCACAGGGTATAGAAGCCTCTACTCTATTTTTGCTGCGATTACAGGGCAATCGCATTTGAAAATCAGAAAATTATTATGGAGGTCCAGGAGGAGATTATCTCCTCCTGGTGGGTGAAGGGCAAAGCCCTGCTGGTAATGTGCGGCGTTTCACAA
>NZ_RXIU01000534.1 GCF_004217665.1 Candidatus Magnetaquicoccus inordinatus
GATGCCAACAGCTTCACAAACTACCTGAGCAACAATCCAAAAGCACTGATCAATCCCTTGCGCAAAATAGCCAGAAACGCTGTTCCTTTAACGCGCTGACGTCCAAGAGGTCGCACATGTACGCCAAATACGATTATGTGGCAGGAGCAACCCTGGCCAACATCATGAACGACATCAACCTGATCATCACAGGTGAGACCAACATCAACAATCTGTCCGCGAGTTGCGCCAAGAGCACGACAGAGATTGTCGCCGCCGTGGCCGCAGGTTGGGTATTGCACGATGCATTGGCTGGCACCAACAAAAAGTGCTACAAGGCACCCCTTGCCGACGACGCCACCAAGTTCAAGTACATGGTACTGGATTTCAACTCGTCAGGGTACTTGAAAACCACGATCTACGAGACATGGGATGCCACGGCACACACCGGTACAAACCTTTGCTACTACTCCGACCAATCCAGCTATGGGCAGAAGATAGACACCACCGCTGGTGGCACGATGTATGTTTTTGCCTCAGTGCGCTTTGCCGTATTTGCCTCCAATACCAATCAATGGAGCAGCGGTTCTGGGCCAACAGGCGTGGTTGAACGGACAAGAGATCTGCCCTTCGACACCGTGGCCGCAGGCTATCCGCCGTTTGGCTTCATCCATTTCTACTCGTCGTCATATGTGTATCCGCTTTTCTTCCCGCCAAGAGTTCTGACTATGGATGGGTCAGTGGTGGTGTCGCCACAAACTGGATTTGGTGTGAATCTCATGTTTTCCGGTGCGCCGTCTGGCATTGCCATGAAGATTCCGTCCGGGACAGGGACATTTTTGGTGCCGTTTTATCCTGGGTACGTGACCAACTATTCGACCTACATGCCAGCCCCGTATGGGGAGTTTTCATCGCTTTGCGACATTTGGAAAATTCCCAGCAATGTGGCGAACCATTTGTCCACCATCACCAAGGCTGGTGTGGATTACCTGGCAATGAAAACATACACATCATCGACAGAGATGTTCGTGATCAGGAAGTCTTAAAATGGCCG
>NZ_RXIU01000535.1 GCF_004217665.1 Candidatus Magnetaquicoccus inordinatus
CTGCCCGTCGCCAGACGACTGGCAAACAGTTTGAGTGGTTTACCATTGCAGAGGGTTTGTGCCCCCGGCCAAGGATTGAGGGCACGAATCTGCCGCTCTATCTGCTCGGCAGGCTGTTTCCAGTCGATACGTTCATCCTCTGCGCTCAATTTGTTTGCATAGGTGACCCCCTGTTCCGGTTGGGGAAGCAAGGGCAACTGACCAGATTGCAAAAGAGGTAAAGAGTCGTGCAACAGTTCAGCCCCCAACTGAGAAAGCTGATCGTGGAGCTCGCCCCCGGTCATGCCAGCGGTAATGGGCAGAGCACGCCAACAGAGCATGGGTCCGGTATCCAACCCAACATCCATACGCATCAAGGTCACCCCACTCTCCTGATCACCAGCCAGGAGCGCACGTTGAATCGGGGCCGCTCCGCGCCAGCGTGGCAACAAGGAGGCATGGATATTCAAACAACCCCAGCGCGGCAGGGCCAAGAACTCGGCGGATAAAATTTGCCCATAGGCAACCACCACTACCAGATCGGCCTGCAACTCGCGCAGCGCCTGTACCGCCTCTGGCGCACGTAAACGTGCTGGTTGCCACACAGGTATACCATGCTGCACCGCCATCTGTTTGACAGGTGAAGGAAGCAACTGCAAACCGCGACCGACCGGTTTATCCGGTTGGGTAAAAACAGCCACTACCGGATTGTTGCCTTGCAACAAACGCTGCAAAACCGGCACCGAAAAGGCGGGTGTACCCATAAAGACAATACGCCAGGGCTCTGCAAGCATGTTCATTTTTCTTTGGACTCGGCTGCTTTTTTCTTAAGTTTTTGTAGAATAATCGAGCGCTTCAGCGTCGAGAGATGATCAATGAACAAGGTACCATGCAGATGGTCGATCTCATGCTGCAGACAGACTGCCAACAGCTCTGTGGCTTCGATAGTAACTGGTCGATTATATTGATCCAAAGCCCGGATTTCAATTACCGCAGCGCGCAACACCTCGGCAATCTGTTCAGGAACCGACAAACACCCCTCCCGCC
>NZ_RXIU01000536.1 GCF_004217665.1 Candidatus Magnetaquicoccus inordinatus
AATCCCAGGGATTCCATCCCTGGACCCGGCCAGGGAGGTGCCCTCCCTGGACCCGCAGTTGATTTGGGTGCTGAATAAAAATTTCTGAGGAGGTCCAGGAGGAGATCATCTCCTCCTGGCGGAGGATTGGAGGCGGAGCCTCCAAGATCTTGATTTTGTTTTTTAGCGGCACTTTATCAACAAGCCAAGGCGTTTTTTGCCTTGGCGCAGCGCCGCAAATGTTTGCTACTCATTTGATTGCAAGTTGGTATCAGGTGTGCAACGGTTGGCTATGCAGACGCAGGTAGCGGGGTGGGCCCGATCCCAATTGCGACTGATAGAGGTGCCAGGAGTCTACCGGCCAGAGGATTGTAGGCAGGGGCAGGGCAGTCAACTGGGCGAGGGCAATTGTTTGGGGTGTTCGGCTTCTGGCCAAAGTCAAATGGGGGCTATAGGGGCGGTTGTCCCGTTCACCGCAGGCAATGTGCTCGTTTGCTGCTTTTGCCAGAGCAGATAAAAAGTCGCTGTCTCTCTCTCCCCAACCCAGCCAAAAGAGAGTTGCTGCTGCTGGACGTGGAAAAAATCCCCAGCTTGTGCTGCTCAGGGTGAATGCAGGGATGGTATGGCTGGCGCGTGCCATGCCGGCGATGATCTCCGGGATGAGTTTGCTGTCGGTTTCACCGAGAAAGCGCAGCGTCAAATGGTAGCGTGCGGCAGCACCCCAATGCCAGTCGGGCAGCTTGTGCCGCCAGGGCAGCAGAGCCTCCTGTAGTGCACTACCCAGATCGGGAGGGGGATCGATAGCCAGAAAGAGGCGCATGTGCTGCTCCTGAAGCGGTCAGCTCTCCTGTTCCGGGGCCAGTTGACCT
Source organism: Candidatus Magnetaquicoccus inordinatus (assembly GCF_004217665.1). Lineage (GTDB taxonomy): Bacteria > Pseudomonadota > Magnetococcia > Magnetococcales > Magnetaquicoccaceae > Magnetaquicoccus > Magnetaquicoccus inordinatus. The sequence goes on from NZ_RXIU01000536.1 coordinate 849, forward strand.
TCGAGCAACAGCGCATTGTTCTCCTGTCGCGCCTGACTATCCATGATCTTGAACAATAAAGTATAATCAACACGCCAACGGGTACCCATTTGGGTCAGGAGTTGGGGCTGTTGATTGGTCAATTGCTGACCTTGCTGATAGTGCGGGGAATATTTAACGATCTGGCCATTTTTGCGC
>NZ_RXIU01000537.1 GCF_004217665.1 Candidatus Magnetaquicoccus inordinatus
TAACCGTCTATTTATCAACTGTGAAGGCAGCAACTACAAAACAGAGTGCGCTTGCCCATGATCTGCACAGCGACCCCAATTTAGAAGGTTACATCTGCCACAATGGCGAGGAAAAGCACACCCAAATAGCGCATAGAGCCCAAAAAGTTGCGCCAGCCCATCTCACGGGTTGGGGTGCGTAGCAAACGCCAATTTTCCATTAAAAACAATCCACCAGACAAGAGGGCGCCTGCCAGATAGATCATACCCAGTTGCCCAAAATACCAAGGCAACAGTGAGGCGCTCACCAACAGAATGGTGTTGAGAAAGATATAGCGGGCAGCCTTCTGCTCACCGACCACAACCGGCAGCATTGGTACACCAGCTTTTTGATAATCCTCTTTCAAATGGATTGCCAAGCTCCAAAAGTGTGATGGTGTCCAAAAAAACAGCACCAAAGCCAGCAGCATTGGCAAGGCGCACAAGCCCGGATTGACCGAAGCGGCCCCGGCCATGACCGCAAAGCTGCCTGCCAGACCACCCAGGACAATATTCATCCAGGTCCGCCGTTTCAGCCAAACCGTATAGACAACGCCATAGAAAAAGGCACCTAAAAAGAGATGGATTGCCACGATCGGGTTAAAAAACCACACGGCGATGCTGACCCCGGAGAGCAGCAAGCCAGCCGCCAACCATAAGACATGGCTGGAGTTGTTTAGTCCCCGTTTGGCCAAAGGGCGATTGGCTGTCCGTTCCATCATGCGATCGATGTCCCGGTCATACCAGTGGTTGAAAACTGCTGAACTGGCGGATCCCAACACCATAGCCAGGGTCAACCAGAACAGATGTGCAATATTCACCCGCTCGGCCATGGAGAGATAGGAGACAACCGCCGTCAAGGCAATCATCCCACCAATCCGCAATTTTAGCAATTCGAGATCGCAGGCTTTCGTTGAAAGAGCGGGTGATGGGATTGAGGATATAGGCGGCAATGCTGCGATAGCCCACCTTGATCTCGGCGTTCAAGGTCATGCCCCGGATCA
>NZ_RXIU01000538.1 GCF_004217665.1 Candidatus Magnetaquicoccus inordinatus
CCCTTTGGGCACCGGGATAAAACCAGTCTTTTGCAACAGCTCCTGCCCCACCGGTCCCAGGATCCAGTTGATATATTTGCGCACCGGTTCCGCAGGTTCTCCCAAAGTGATCAAATAGAGATTACGGCTGAGAGGATAACGCTTTTCCAGCGTATAGGCTGCCGTAGGCGGGATACAGGCCCCTTTATCCTTACTGATACAGAGGGTCTTGACCTCAGAGGTGACAAATCCCATACCCACATAACCAATGGCACAAGGGGTTTTGGCAACCCGTTGCACCATCGCTTCGGAATTATCTGCCCGCTCCAGTTGGTCATGAAAATGGTGACCGCGTGCCAACAGCTCTTCACGAAATTCATAATAGGAGCCGGAATTATTTTTGCGACCAACACGCACAATCTCCTGCTCGCTACAACCGGGTACCTCTACCCCCACATCACTCCAGCGTTCAATCTCGCCATCCCGGCGATAAATATCTGCCAACTGCGACAAAGAGAGACCATGCAAAGGATTATGGGGATGCACGACAATCGACAAGGCATCCATTCCTACCAGGAAGAGCTTGGGTTGTTGCCCGGAACGGTTGACAATCTGTTTTATCTCATTCTGGCGCAACGCGCGACTGGAAGCGGCAATCTCCACATGGCCGTTAATCAAGGCAGCAATACCATTGCCAGAGCCGCCACCACTGGCACTCACTGTAACACCTGCCGTTTCAGCTTGATAACGGGCTGCCCAACGGTTGGCAATCGGCAGCAAGGTATCCGATCCTTTGCTGCGAATGGTCTCCTCGGCAACCTCTGCAGAGGAAGCATATCCCTCTGCATACAAGCCGCATAAAAGCAGCCCTATCCCCAAAATCCAGCCACACCACGCACCTCTGTTCAATGGCAACCCCTACGGCAAAAGATGGTTACCCGGCTCATTTGTTGTGTCTTGTCCGGAATGGCGCACAATTTTCCCGGGATGATAGCATTATTTTCGGGCATGGAGCAAATCTGCTCTGCAGAGTCAGGAG
>NZ_RXIU01000539.1 GCF_004217665.1 Candidatus Magnetaquicoccus inordinatus
CGGCACCATCCTGCAAGCCATAAGTAATCACCCTTTTATCGGTCAAGCGGGGCAGTAGTGCTGCCACCTCTGGATGATCGTTACAGAGAACCGCCAAGCCATAGAAAGGAATTTTTTCGACAAAACTGAGAAATGCCTGACGGATGGCATCGAAGGTTCCATAATGGTCCAGATGTTCAGGATCCATGTTGGTGACCACTGCGATGATTGGAAAGAGCTTCAAAAAGGAGCCATCGCTTTCATCGGCTTCGGTGACCATAAAATCACCATGGCCCAAACGGGCATTACTGTCGAACGCATTGACAATCCCACCGTTGACTACGGTAGGATCCATGCCTGCTCGCCCCAGCAGAGTGGCCACCATGGAGGTGGTTGTGGTTTTGCCATGGGTGCCTGCGATGGCGATGCCATATTTAATGCGCATCAACTCGGCCAGCATCTCAGCCCGGCGGGCAATGGGGATGCGCAGACGACGTGCGGCTGCCAATTCTGGGTTGTCACGGGTCACGGCGGAGGAGTGGACCACCACATCGACATCTGCCACATTGTGTTCGGCATGGCCGATATAAATAGTGGCGCCCATGCCACGCAGACGTTGCACAGAGGCATTATCGGTCAAATCGGAACCGGATACCCGATAGCCCAGGTTGAGCAGCACTTCGGCAATTCCACTCATGCCAATGCCACCAATACCGACAAAATGGAGTTTGCGGATCTTTTCGTACATTGCGCTTCACCACTTTCACAGGCCAATCACACGCCACAATAGACCGCCAGCAGGGCGGCATCCCGGAGGCATGACACTGCACCTTTCGTTAACCGATTGCAAGGGTGAAAATGATCCCCTGACGGGGTGGGGGAGAATCATCGGAGAGTGTGGGCAGGCCATGACCCTACCCTGGAATCAGCCTGTTTCTGTAAAACCGAGCTTTGCCAGATGGTGTCGTGCGATTGCGCCGTCATCAAAGGGATGGTTGCCCTCGGCGGTGATTTGCACGGTTTCATGACC
>NZ_RXIU01000054.1 GCF_004217665.1 Candidatus Magnetaquicoccus inordinatus
GGTATTTACGGCACTTATTGGCGCTTAAAAACGCGCACAGAAAATCGAGTTGGTGCCCAGAGATGGAATCGAACCAACGACACGAGGATTTTCAGTCCTCTGCTCTACCGACTGAGCTATCTGGGCTAATGTCCCGCTAGACCCCACTATAAAATCCAACACCATTCCATAGTGCGACCCGTTAATTCGCGCAGTGTACTCAATTGCCTAAAACGTGTCAATACTCGTTGTTGAAAAAGCGGTAACCTTGCGCAGCAGAGAATGCTCAAGCAACCTTGCGCAGCCAATCTTCCTCCAACAAACGCAAACACACAGGCAATTCGCTAAAATAGTGGCACGAAAATTGATCACCCTTTGGCAGCAGCACCGCTTTTCCCAGCAGAAAACGGTGACCCTCTTGCCTCTTCACCTCTTGCTTAGGAGTTTATTCAATGGCCACCTTGCCCCGCTTCGTCGCCATGGAAACCATTCTGGAAAATATCGCCGCCAAACTGGTCGAAGATGTGCAAGCAGGTGACTTGCCCATGAATGAACCAGTCATGGAGTGCCTGGAAGCCCTGATCACCGCTACCCGTAAACTGCAAATCGTCCGCGAAATCGCCGAAGCCAAAGAAGAGACCAACGCCGCACGCTTCCGACTGGCCTGCTAAAACAGCAGCTCTCCCACTCAGTGCGGCAATCATACCACTGGCACGCCTGCAAAATTTGCCCGCTACACGGCAGATGCTGCCCTTGGCTATACCGCCAGCGACTGCACATGACTCCTCTTTCCTGTTTCTCCCCCTGCGCACATATACCGGAAGCTGCATAGTCCGGCACACCAAAAAAAAGGGGGCCAAACGGCCCCCAGGCAACTCTACTTAAACACTGCGTATCGCATGCGCACACTCGGCAAATGCGCTTAATCCCCTTTGCACTTTCTCTTTTTGTTCTTGTCCAGCTTGGCCTTCTTCCTGGCCTTTTCCATTGCTCCACGCAATACCGCCTGTGCCGCCGCTAAACGGGCAATCGGCACCCGAAATGGCGAACATGACACATAATCCAAACCGACCCGCTCAAAAAATCCAATCGAGGCCGGATCGCCACCATGCTCGCCACAAATACCCAGCTTCAACTTTGGCTTGACATCCCGTCCCCGTTTGACCGCCCACTCCACCAATTGCCCGACACCGGTTTGATCCAAAGAGACAAAGGGATCCTGCTGCAGCACATTCTGCTCCACATACGCCCCCAAAAAGCTCCCTGCATCATCCCGCGACAAGCCCAATGTGGTCTGAGTCAAGTCGTTGGTGCCAAAGGAGAAAAAGTCTGCCTCCTGGGCAATCTGCTCGGCACGCAACGCCGCCCGTGGCAACTCAATCATCGTACCCAACAGATAATCAATGCGTACCCCCGTCTCCGTCATCACCTCTTCACACACCGCCACACAACGCTTCTTGATTATGGCCAACTCAGAGCGAAAACCCACCAGGGGGATCATGATCTCTGGAACAATGGTAAAGCCATCCTGTTTGACCAAACGACAAGCCGCCTCCATAATGGCCCGTACCTGCATCTCATAGATCTCAGGATAGGTGATTGCCAACCGACAACCACGATGCCCCAGCATCGGATTGGCCTCCTCCAACTCATCCACCCGACGCCGTACATCCTCCTCAGAGATCTCCAAAGCTGCCGCCACCTCTGCCTGCCCTTTGTGATCGTGCGGAATAAATTCATGCAGCGGCGGATCCAACAAACGAATCGTCACCGGCAGATTTTTCATCTCCCGGAAAATACCCTCAAAATCAAAACGCTGCATCGGCAACAACTTGGCTAACGCCTTGCGCCGACCCGCCTCATCGCGTGCCAAAATCATCTCACGTACCGCCACAATCCGCTCTGCATCAAAAAACATATGCTCGGTACGACACAAACCAATTCCCTCTGCACCAAACAGACGCGCCGCCTTGGCATCCGCTGGCGTGTCGGCGTTGGTGCGTACCCGCATCCGCCGCGTCTCATCAGCCCAGGACATAAAGGTGGCAAAATCTCCAGTCATCTCCGCCTGCCGAGTCTTCACCCGACCCAACAACACCTCACCCCGCGAACCATCTATGGTCAACCAATCGCCACGTTTGACCTCTACCAAACCACGACCTGCACTCTCGACCGTAAAACGGCCCTCCTCGATATGAGGCTTGATCGATCCACACCCTGAAACACAAGGACGCCCCATGCCACGCGCCACCACCGCCGCATGCGAGGTCATTCCACCACGCACCGTCACAATACCCTTTGCCGCGTGCATGCCATGAATATCTTCTGGGCTGGTCTCTTCGCGGAACAAAATCACCGCCACACCACTGCCTGCCAACTGCTCTGCCTCATCTGCCGAAAAGGCAATCTGCCCCGATGCTGCCCCAGGAGAGGCAGGCAAACCTGTGGCAATCACTTGGCTCTTGACCCGATCTTCCGGATCCAAGGTCGGATGCAGCAGTTGATCCAAAGTCTGCGGCTCCACCCGCAACAACGCCTCATCGCGACTGATCAATCCCTCATTGACCATGGCCACGGCAATGGACAATGCCGCCTGGGCACTGCGTTTGCCGGTACGGGTCTGCAACAACCATAACTTGCCATTCTGGATGGTAAATTCCAGATCTTGCATCTCCCGATAATGCTGTTCCAGGCGTTGGCCCATCCCGACCAATTCCCGATACAGACGGGGCATGGTCTCTTCCATAGAGGGTTGGTCTGATTGATTTTTTTGCCGTCCAGAGAGGGTAATCTGGCATGGGGTACGAATCCCTGCTACCACATCCTCCCCTTGGGCATTGATCAAATATTCGCCAAACAATCCATTCTCGCCGGTGGAAGGATCGCGGGTAAAGGCCACCCCGGTTGCACAATCCTCTCCCATATTGCCAAAGACCATCGCCTGCACATTGACAGCGGTACCCCAATGTTCGGGAATATCATGCAAACGACGATAGGTAACCGCGCTGGGTTTGTACCAGGAGTTGAAAACCGCTGCCACCGCCGCCCACAACTGCTCCCAGGGATCTTCAGGAAAATCACGCCCTGTCTTTTGACGAATGCGTCCCTTAAACTCTGCCACCAAGCCCATCCAATCCTCGGCAGACAGATCGACATCATTGACTTTGCCCAAGCGCTCTTTGGCTTTTTCGATCAAATGTTCAAAATTGTGGTGTTCCACCCCCATCACCACATTGCCAAACATCTGCACAAAACGCCGATAGCAATCATAGGCAAAACGCGGCTTGCCCGATTGCAAAATCAGACCCTGCACCGTCTGATCGTTCAGCCCCAGATTGAGCACGGTATCCATCATTCCCGGCATCGAGACCCGTGCCCCGGAACGAACAGAGACCAAGAGAGGATTGTCTGGATCACCAAAGCGACGATCCATCGCCGACTCCACCTGTCCCAAGGCTGCTTTCACCCGCCAATCCAGATTGGCCGGAAATCGTCGTTCATTTGCGAAATAGTCCGTACAGACTTCAGTACAGATGGTAAACCCTGCCGGAACCGGGACGCCAATCCGGGTCATCTCTGCCAAGTTGGCTCCTTTGCCACCCAGCAGATCCTTCATCTTGACATCACCCTCAGCTACACCACCACCGAAGAAAAAAACCATCTTCTTTTCGCTCATGAATCCCTCACGTCGAACCTCGCAGAAGAAAACACCGTGCCTATGGCCCCCCAATGCCACCAATCGTTATAACAGATTATTTACCCCTTGTCTCGTCTCCTTATGCTGCACTGCAAATCTTTCGACAAAGTGTGCAAACAGCGTTGACGAGGGGCAAGGAAATGTGTTAGCTTCCCTTCCATCAGCCGGGATGGCGAAACTGGTAGACGCACCAGACTCAAAATCTGGCGGGAGCAATCCCATGAGGGTTCGATTCCCCCTCCCGGCACCATACTCCATATGCAGTAATCCTGAGCAATTCTGTAGCTTCATTCGCTCTCTATACCATCTCCCCTTGTGTTTATAGGTAACAAATCGCCTCGATTCGTTGTTTAAGCGCTACCGAATTGATAGCGGATTATTACATATATACAGCCCCTTTTGCACGTGCCAGCCACAGACTGGAACAGCACTTCGCACAGAGAAGCTGTCACCAAAGACAAAACAGCTCCTCTTTTCAAAATCAAGACACTTGAAGAAAATTTTGACAACTCTAAAAGAGAAGTAACTCAAACCGCTCTCAATTATTTGCCTGCAGTATGTCCCGACCCTATAATAATTTGCTTGCAACGCTCTCTTCTCTTACGCTGATGCCACCAACAATGACCAAAAAAGTGTCATCAACGATTACTCCGACTTTCAATCCACACATTGGCTTGGCGCTGCGCCTCCTCCACCTGCACCGGGGTCAACTGCTTGGCAATCTTGTCGCGGGCAGAGCTCGCCTTGCCAAAACCATTGCGTACCGCCAAAGTGGTCCACATGTAGGCCGCTACCTTGTTGCGTGGTACCCCTTTGCCAATCATGTGCAAAATACCCAATATCGCCTGCGCCTGCGCCCAACCTTGGTCCGCCGCTAAACGATACCAGCGCGCCGACTCCTCAGGATCCCGCTGCACTCCTCGCCCCGTCCAATAGGCAAATCCCATCTGACTCTGCGCCTGCACATCCCCCTGCTCCGCCGCTTTGCGATACCAACGCATCGCCTCCCGCTCATCCTGCTTCACCCCCTGGCCGGTCGCATACATGTTGCCTAAATTCAACTGCGCCTCGGCAAAACCATGATCCGCCGCCCGCCGATACCAATAGGCCGCCTGCTCATAATCCAACGGTACCGATTTGCCTTTGTAATACATAAACCCCAACAGACTCTCCGCCTGCGCATTGCCCTGCTGCGCTGCCTTCTGATACCAATAAATCGCCTGTTGGTAATCCTGCGTTACCCCCTCCCCATACTCATACATCAAACCAATATTGCTCTGTGCCTCTGGATCCCCGCGCTTGGCCCGCACCAGCACGCGATCAAACTCCTTCGTCAACCCCAAACAAAAGGGAATCAGAAGCAGCAAAACCATGATCTGAACCCGCTTCATCTCCAGCAACCCCATCCATTTATCCCTTGCTCGGCCACTGCGGACCTCCTGTGCCCCAGATCAGCAGCCAGACACTTGGCTGTTCTCAGGCAACACCAAACAACTGACATCCGCTACCCGCCGAAAAGCCGCACGTACCCTTGCCAATAAGGCCAAGCGATTACCACGCAAAGAGAGATCCTCATCCATGACCAAAACATCGGCAAAAAAACCATCAATCGGCGCATGCAATCCCGCCAACTGCTGCAAGGCCTGTGCATAACGGCGGGTCGCCACCAGCTCGCCCACTCCCACCTCCACTGTTTGCAAGGCAGTATAGAGTGTGTGCTCCGCCGGTACAGTCAAGAGCGTGACTCTGACTTCACCCACATCCTCTACCCCCTTGCTCAAAATATTGGCAATACGCTTGTTGGCCGCTACCAACGAACGGTATGAGGGCAAAGCCTTGAACTCTGCCAACGCCCGCACCCGCAACACCATATCCAACAAATCCTCTTCATCCAACACCTCGACCGCAGACAGCAAATCGCCATCCAACCCCTCACCTTTCAAATAGGGGTTCAAACGACCATAGAAAAACTCTTGCAGCGCCGCTACCGTCTCTTCCACCCCTTCCGCCAACACCCCCGGCTCATACAAAGCATGCGCTACCCGCACGCTCTCGCGCAACGGCAGATGCAGACCATTGGCCAACAGCATGCGAATCACCCCCAAGGCTGCCCGACGCAAGGCAAAGGGATCCTTGTTGCCGGTTGGCGCCAAACCAACCGCAAAACAGCCAACCAGGGTGTCCAACTTGTCCGCCAAGGCAATCAACGTCCCCAACAGACTCTCAGGCAGCGCATCCGCCACACCCTGCGGTCGATAATGGTGGCGAATCGCCAAAGCCACCTCGGCATCGCCCCCCTCTTGCAGCAGATAGTGCGCACCCATGATCCCCTGCAACTCGGGAAATTCACCCACCATGCCCGTCAGCAAATCACATTTGCTCAACAAAGCAGCCTGTTCGATGCGCGCCTGAGTCGGGGCTTCCGGCAACCAGGAGGCCAAACGCTCGGCCAAACGACTGATGCGCACCACCTTTTGATACAGACTACCCAACCGCGCCTGAAAGACCACCTGACGCAATCCCTGTAACCGTTCAGCCAGCCTCTCCTTGCGATCCTCCCGCCAATAAAAGGCCGCATCCTCCAGACGGGCCCGCAACACCCGCTCAAAACCGCGTACCAATACCGACGGATCAGGCACATCCAGGTTGGCAACCGCCACAAAACTGGGCAGCAAAGCGCCATCTGCAGCCCGCACGGGAAAATATTTTTGATGATATTGCATCGAGGTGATCAACACCTCCGGCGGAATGGCCAAATATTGGGGATCAAAATGACCCAACAGCGGCACCGGCCATTCGGTCAAACAACTGTTTTCCGTGAGCAGATGCTCGGCAATCAGCGCCTCTCCTCCGGCCTGGGCTGCCAGTCGCTGCGCCCCCTCGCGGATCATCTCCCGCCGTTCTGCCAAATCGAGAATCACCCCAGCCTGCCGCAACTGCTGACGTGCCGACTGCATATCCTGCGGACGCAAGGCACCTGTGCTCATAAAACGGTGGCCCTGGCTCTCCCAACCGCTTGCCAAACCATCCACGGTCACCAATGGCAACAATTGGCCATCCAACAAGAGCACCATCCAGCGCACAGGACGCACAAAACGCATCTCCCCTGCCCCCCAGCGCATCGATTTTTTCCACGGAAAGGTGGCAAGAATCTCTCCCAACAGTGCGGGCAACAAGGCCGCAGCACTCTCTCCGGCCACTTGCAAGCGATGCAGCAGATATTCTCCCTTGCTGGTCACCTCGCGCTGCAGTTGGGCAACCGTCACCCCACAACTGCGCGCAAAACCCTCGGCGGCGGCACTCGCTGTGCCATCGGCCGCAAAGGCCCGCGCCAAGGCCGGTCCACGCCGCTCCTCCAAACGATCCGCCTGCCGTGCCGCCATCCCGTGCACCCAAGCCAACAAACGCCGGGGAGTACCCTGACTCTCCACCTGGGTGCGCCCCTCGCGCCAGAGCCCGGCACTCTGCAACTGACTTTGCAAAAGAGTCTGCAGCGCCTCGATAGCCCCTGGCAACAAGCCCGCCGGAATCTCTTCGCAACCGATCTCCCAAAACAGCGTACTCTCCTCAGCATCGGAGCTGGGTAGAACAGCGCTTTTTACCTCTGTGGCCACGACTGCTGCGGTTTCTCCTTTCAACAGCGGATAGCCCAAACGCTCCCGTTGCGCCACATAGCCTTCGGCGGTCTTGCGGGCCAGATTGCGCACCCGGGCAATATAGCCTGCCCGTTCGGTAACGCTCACCGCCCCCCGCGCATCCAGCAGATTGAAAGAGTGCGAACAACGAATCACCTGATCATAGGCTGGCAGAGGCAACTGCCGCTCCAGCAGACGCAACGCCTCCGCCTCATGGGTGGCAAAGGCGGCAAACAACACCTCGGTATTGGCCTCGGAAAAATTAAAATGGGAAAAATCTACCTCATTTTGATGGTAGACATCGCCATAAGTGACCCCCTCTGTCCAAACCAGGTCATAGACATTTTCCACCCCCTGGATATACATGGCCAAGCGCTCTAAACCATAGGTCAGCTCACCGGCTACCGGTTTAAGATCCAAGCTGCCGGTCTGCTGAAAATAGGTATATTGGGTCACCTCCATACCATCCAGCCACACCTCCCAACCCAATCCCCAGGCCCCCAGAGTGGGACTCTCCCAGTCATCCTCCACAAAACGCACATCGTGGGCCTGCAGATCGATACCGATATATTGCAGCGAACGCAGATAGCGCTCCTGCAAATCGATCGGCGAGGGTTTCAAAATGACCTGAAACTGATAATAGTGCTGCAGACGGTTGGGATTCTCCCCATAGCGCCCGTCGGTGGGCCGTCGTGACGGCTGCACATAGGCAGTATTCCAGGGTTCCGGCCCCAAAACCTTCAAAAAGGTGGCCGGATGAAAGGTGCCCGCTCCCATCTCCATGTCGTAGGGCTGCACCACCACGCACCCCTGTTGCGACCAATAGGTTTGCAATGCAAAAATCAACTCCTGGAAAGTCACGGCCTGCTCCTCTATCGTATTGACTTGCTATAATCGCTATGCCACCTGCAACACGAGGAGTTTTTCCGCCTTGCTCCACGCGCTGTATACCCTGTTTGTGCTGATTCTACTTCTGCTGACGCTGCCCTGGTGGGTGATTCGCTCTCTGCGCACCGGCAAATATCGTGGCACCATGCGACAGCGCCTGGGCTTTGCTCTGCCAAAACCACCTGTTGGCGCTGCGCCCATCTGGATCCATGCTGTTTCGGTCGGCGAAGTGATGGCCGCCCAGGGATTGCTGCGCGCACTGCACGCCCGCTATCCCGACTCTCCGCTCTTGCTCTCCACGGTTACCAAAACCGGGCAAGAGATTGCCCGTTCTCTGCCGGGCATCAGCGCCACCTTTTATCTTCCCCTCGATCTGCCCTGGATTGTGCGCCGGGTGCTCAAGCATCTGCAACCCCGCGCCTTGATCGTCATGGAGACTGAATTGTGGCCCAATCTCTTTCAGCAATGCAAGCTGCAGCAGATACCGGTGATCCTGGTCAATGGTCGCCTCTCACCACGCTCATTTCGCCATTATCGGCTCTTTCGCTGGGCCATGAAACCTTTTCTGGAGCCGGTCCATCTTTTTATCATGCAATCTGCAGCCGATGCTGAACGCATGCTGGCCCTCGGCAGCGACCCGCAACGGGTGATCCACAGCGGCAATCTGAAATATGATCAGGCCCTGCAGCCTCCCACTCCGGCGCAGTTGCAGGAGCTGGCCGAGCGCCTGCCCCCACCTTCCGGAATCATCTGGCTGGCAGCCAGCACCCACCCCGGCGAGGAGGAGAGCATTCTCGACAGTTTACAAAGTTTGCGCCCACAGTGGCCCACTCTGCGGCTGATTTTGGTGCCCAGACATCCCGAACGGGCAGCCACGGTGGGTGCCTTGATTCGGCAAACCCCTTTCCAATATGCGCTCTTTTCACAACTCTCCGCTCCCTGGAACGAAGAGATTCTGCTGGTCGATCAGGTCGGCTGGCTGACCCGTCTCTACCGTTATGCCCATATCGCCTTTGTGGGCGGCAGTTTGATCCCGCACGGCGGACAAAACATGCTGGAGCCTGCCTCGCAAGGAATACCGACCCTGTTTGGCCCCCATACGGTCAACTTTCGCCAGGCGGTACAACAACTGCTGGAAAAACAAGCAGCCCTGCAACTGCCTGACCGCACGGCGCTCACCCCCACCGTGCAACAACTGCTGGCCGATCCAGAGCTGCGCCAACAGTTGGGAACACGGGCCCAAGCAGTGGTGGCCAGCAACAGCGGCGCTCTGCAACGCACCCTGCAAGCTCTGCAACCGCTGCTGGATACCCCACCATTATGAGCCACCTGATTGAACTGCTGCAAGGACGCCGCCGGGCCGAATCATTGACTGTGCAGAGCGCCATGCGTCTTCTGGGTGGCTTGGGCAAACTCTATGGTCTGCTGATGCAGCAACGTGCCCAGCTCTACAAGGAGGGCTGGCTGTCGGTCTACCACCCCCCTTGCCCGGTAGTCAGTGTCGGCAACTTAAGCGCCGGCGGCACCGGAAAAACCCCCATGGTCCTCTGGCTGGCCCAACAGCTCCTCCCTTTGGTCAAGGAGCTGGCCATCATCAGCCGTGGCTATGGCAGCACAGCCACCCGCCAAGAGGGGATCCCCTCCGGCATCTCCCTGGTTGCCGATGCCCAGGGCATCCACCTGCACCCACCACAAGCCGCCGATGAAGCGACGCTGCTCGCCCACTCTCTGCCCCAGGTGGCTATTCTCACCGGCAAAGAGCGGCGCCTGTTGATCGAATATGCCTATCGTCAACTGGGCAGCCGCATGCTATTGCTGGATGATGCCTTTCAACATCTGCGGGTCCATCGCGACCTGAATCTGGTACTGCTCGATGCCCAATTGCCTTTTGGCAATGGTGCCATTTTGCCCGGCGGAATTTTGCGCGAGGCGCCACAGGCGCTGCAAAGGGCCGATGCCCTGATTGTAACCCGCTGCCGTGATCAAGCGCTCTTTCACCAGGCGCAACAACAACTGCGCCCCTTTGCCGACGACAAACCGATTTTATGCTGTGACCACCGCCCGCTGGCCTGGCAACAGCCCGGCGTAGCCAGCTCACAACCGCTGGATCTGTTGCGTCACACCCCTGTCTTGGCCTTCTGCGGCATTGCACGGCCCGACTCCTTTGCACAACTGCTGCAGGAGTCTGGCTGCAAACCACTGGCTCTGCGTTCCTTCCCGGACCACTATCCGTTCACACAACAGACCCTGCAGGCTCTGCAGCAACAGGGGCAACGCATGCAGGCGCAAGCGCTGGTCTGTACCGAAAAGGATGCCAGCAAAATCAATCCGGCATGGCTCAACGCACAAAACAAGGCTCTGCCCCTCTTTGCCTTACGCATGGAACTGCACTGGCCGGAACAACCGCTGTGGCTGCTCAAGCAACTGCACACTTTAAGCGAGCGGCTTACTCCTCCAGACGGCGCGCTTCGTCCACCAACATGACCGGAATCCCCTCCCGGATGGGAAAGGCCAGACGATCCTTGCGGCAGATCAGTTCGTTGCTCTGCCGATCCAGGGTCAACGTGCCCTTGCACAGCGGGCAGACCAGAATGGTCAATAACTCTTTATCAATCATCGTGCCTCGACCTCGATGCAATCCTCATCCAAAAAAGAGTCACTCTACCACTATTCTTTACCGACACGAAAGCGAGAATCCACATCTTTTTTGTCAACGGTGGGTTGCCAACAAGCGGTAAAGACCGTTACACTCCAGCGACGCAGAGTATCGCATATCTGCAACAGGCTTCCCGGTATGCACTTTTTTGGACAGTAGACATGGTACGCGCTCTTATCGAACAGTTGGTCAGCTCCGCCCTGCAGCAGTTGCAAGAGCAGGGAATCTTTTCTGCCGAACACTCCTTGTCTTTTCAAGTGGAACGACCACGCGATAAGAATCATGGTGATTTTGCCTGTAATGCGGCCATGGTCCTGGCCAAGAGCGCCCGCCTGCCGCCGCGCCAGTTGGCAGAAAAAATTTTGGCTGCCCTGCCGGTCGGACAAACCGCTGTCGAGCGCTGTGAGATTGCCGGACCCGGTTTTATCAATTTTTATCTGACGGCACAGACTCTGCGCTCCTTGATCCGCACCATTGAGCAACAGGGAGAGCAATTTGGCCGCAGTCAGATGGCGGCTGGACGACGCATCCAGGTAGAGTTTGTCTCCGCCAATCCCACTGGACCGATGCATCTGGGCCATGGCCGGGGTGCGGTCAATGGTGATGCCATTGTGCGGCTGTTGCAGGCGATTGGCTGTGTGGTGGAGCGGGAATATTATATCAACGATGCCGGAGCACAAACTCTGGTACTGGGTCGTTCGGTATTGATTCGCTACCATGAGCTCTTTGGACAGCAGTGGCCCATGCCGGAGGGGTGTTATCCTGGTGACTATGTGCGTGATATTGCCATCGCTTTGCGCGATGCTCAGGGAGCGCGCTGGCTGACCCCGGATTTGCCCGCGGAAGCCCCTCCTGAAGTGGTTGATTTTGCCATCGCCCGCTGTCTGGAGTGGATTCGTGACGATTTGCAATTGCTCAATATCCCTTTTGATACCTGGTTTTCCGAACGTTCGCTGCACCAGGAGGGTCTGATTCAACATGCGATTATACAACTGGAAGAGAAGGGGTTGATCTATGAAGGGGTGTTGCAGCCCCCCAAAGGCAAACTGCCGGATGATTGGGAGGCACGCCCGCAACGCCTGTTTCGTTCGACCCTCTTTGGCGATGAGGTGGATCGTGCGTTGCAAAAATCGGATGGCTCCTATACCTATTTTGCTGCCGACATCGCCTATCACCTGCATAAAGCGGAACGGGGATTTGACTCCCTGATCAACATCTGGGGTGCCGATCATGGCGGGTATATCAAACGGGTACAATCGGCTCTGGCAGCCTTGAGCGGGCGCAAAGATCTGCTGGAGGTGCGTCTGGTGCAGATGGTCAATCTCTTCCGAGCCGGGCAACCCGTGCGCATGTCCAAGCGGGCTGGCACCTTTGTCACCTTGCGTGAAGTGGTCGAGGAAGTGGGAGCCGATGCGGTGCGCTTTTGGTTTTTGCTGCGCTCTTCTGGCTCCAGCCTGGATTTTGATCTGGAGCTGGCCATGGCTAAAACCAATGATAATCCAGTGTTTTATGTGCAATATGCCCATGCCAGGGTCCATTCATTGCTGCGCCGTTTGCACGAGCGGGAGCTGCCTGACATCCCGGCCAGCGACCAACACCTGCAACTATTGTGTGCTGAGGCAGAGTTGGAACTGCTCAGCCTCCTCAGCCGTTATCCTGAGGTGGTGGAACAGGCGGCTCTGGAAAAAGAGCCACAAAAAATTCCCTATTATCTTTTGGAATTGGCAGCCGCCTTCCATACCTACTATAATGGTTATAAAATCCTGGACGAGGATCCCGATTTGCGTGCTGCCCGGCTGGCCCTGGTCAAGGCATGCGGGCAGGTCATTGCTAATGGTCTAACCCTACTCGGCGTAAATGCCCCGGAGCAGATGTGACACCCCGTTATCCCACCTCCTCCCGCTTTCGGCGTCACCAACGCCCTAGCTCTCTGCCACGCATTTTGCTTGCCGCCACCGTGGTCGGAGGAGGGCTTTATTTTTTATTTCGTCCCGGAAAAAATCCTGAGGCGCAACAACAGGTTGCGCAACCGGCTGCACAGGAGCAACCGCTGCGCACCTCCCAGACAGCGCCAGCAGAGCTGAAAACAGAGAGCAAAGGCAAAGCGACCCTGGAGATGAAGGTGGATCCCAAAGCGGAAAGCAAGCCGCTGGCTGTTGCCGAAATCAAGGCGCCACCTGCCAGCAAAACGGTGACCACTGCCGAGAAAAGTGAGGCTCCTGCCGCTCGTCCTGCTCCTGTTGCCGAACTGCGTGCGCCACCCAGGCCAGAGAGCAAAACCGAAAGCAAAACCGAGAGCAAACCGGAGAGCAAGCCAGAGAACAAAACAGAAACAAAACAAGAGGTCAAAGCAGAGAGCCGCAGTGGCAAACAGGAGATCAAACTGGATATTCGGCCAGAAAGCCGCAGCGAAGTCAAAACAGAGAGTAAACCGGCCAGCAAAGCAGAGAGTGGCAGCGATAGCAAAGGCGACAATAAAACGGCCGCCAAGGGGGAGAGTGGCAAAAGCGACCTGAAAAATGAGGCCAGCAGCAAAAAGGGGGGCAAGCAGGAGACGGTTGAAAAAGGCAAAAATGAAACGGCACCTGCCAACAGCGGCAAGGGCCCCCTGTTGCCACAGCCCAAAGCCGACGATGAGGCAGGCTTTCATCCTCTGCCCGATGGTCTGCTTCCCAAGCATCGGGAACAGGAGATGGATTTGACCTTTTACAAAGGTCTGGCCATGAAAAAGATGATTCTGCCCGAGGAGCCTGCAGGGAAAAAGATCATTCCTCCCTTTTTGGCCGGGGTCTCTCCCTCTGCCGTCAATGCCAACAAGCGCAGCGATAGCGCCAGCAGTCCGGATAAAAGCGCTGCCAGCAAGCCGAATGCCGAAGCCAACAAAAAGGTTACGGAGAACAAGCAACCTGCTGACAAAGTCAACAGTGCCGACAAGAAAAACAGCCCAGACAAGAAAAAAAGCTACCAGGTACAGATTGCCATACTTTCCGAACAAAAAAATGCCACCGCCATGGCCGATGTGATGCGTGCGCAGGGTGCGCCCAATCCGCGCATCAGTTCACATACCTACGCTAACGGCAAAACGGTCTATCGGGTACGCCTGGGCCCCTTTGCCAACCAGAGCGATGCTGCCAAGGCAGGGCAGCGTTGGCAACATCCAGGACAACCGGCACTGATTACGGCTGTGGAGGAGTAACCCATCCTTCGCCTCTTGCCACTTCTGGAGTCCGCACCCATGCACAGCGCCAAACGAGAGATTCTACTCAAATTTTTCTTCGTGGTTGCGTTGGTGGTGCTGGCAGGCTCTGCGGGTATCTATTGGCAGCAAACCACCTATAACGAACAGCGTTTACGGGAAACAACCTCCGAAATTCGTTACACCCTTGAGCTGGTGATGCAGCAACAGACCACCTTGATGCAGATGGTCTTGTCTACTCTGCAAGAGCAGGATAGTTTGCGCACTGCCTTCCGGGAACGCAATCGGCCCCTTTTGTTGCTGCATGGCAAGCCAATGCTGGAGGCATGGGGCAAAACCGACGCCATCACCCATCTCTATTTTCATCTTCCCAGCGGCCATAATCTCCTGCGCGTGCACCAACCAGAGCGCTATGGCGATCTGATCGATCGGCATACCCTGCATTCTGCGCGCACCTTCAACCGCTTTTCTGCCGGTCTGGAACTGGGCCCCTTGGGTACCTTGAGTCTGCGTGCTGTCACCCCCTGGCATGAGGGCGAACAGTTGCTTGGCTTCCTGGAAATGGCCAAGGAGCTGTATCTGCTTACCGCAATCATCCCGCATCAATATAATGTGGACCTCTATCTTTTTCTCGACAAAAGGCATCTCAAACAGGCCGAGTGGTTGAGTGGGGCGCAGCGTTTGGGACGGACCCAACAGTGGGACCAGTTTGCCCATCATGTGTTGATTGGGCAAAGCAGTGCCGCACTTCCTCCCTTTTTGCACACTTTGGAGAGTGAACTCAGCCACTCTGGAGAGCAATCCTGGCATAATGTTCCGGTAAAAAATGAACATTATAACCTGGCCCGCCTGCCGCTACACGACAGCAGCGGCAACGAAATCGGTTTGATTGCCATCGTCCAAAATACCACAGAGGCGGTACATCGCTCCCAACAATGGATCGGTGCGGCGGCGGCTATTGGTCTGTTGGGTGGCTCCTGGTTGATGATTCTGTTTGGTGGCTTGTTGGATCAATGGGAGAAAAAATGGCAGACCACCCATGCCGAATTGGAAGAGCGCGATGCCCGGTTGCGTTTGACCCAGGCAACCACTCAGGATGCCATTATCACCATTGATGAACATGGGGTGATCCAGGAGTGCAATCCGGCTGCCGGTACCCTGTTTGGTTATGCCCATGGGGCGCTGCTCAAACAAAATGTTGCTGATTGCATTATTCCCCATGCGCTGCGTGACAAACATCGGCAAGCCTTGTTGCGACACAGCCAAGCGCATGCTGTCTTGGCACCCTTTCTCTCTTTCAGGCGCAAAGCGGCCTTGCCCGGTCTGCATGCCGATGGCCACATCATCGACCTGGAGGTGGAGTTGATCGGCCTTTTTCTGGCTGGCAAACGCCACTTTACGGCCTTTGTGCGCGATGTCACCGAACGCAAACAGCTCTTGCGCTCTCTCGACGAAACCTTAAGTGCAGCCGAATCGGCCAATCGCATGAAAAGCGAATTTTTGGCCAACATGAGCCACGAAATTCGCACCCCGATGAACGGTATCATCGGCATGACCGATCTTCTGCTCACCATGCCCCTCTCCCCCCAGGAGCAGCGCTGCAATCTGGAGATCATTCTGCAATCGTCGCAAACCCTGCTGGGATTGATCAACAATATTCTGGACTATTCCAAATTTGATGCCGGGATGGTCACCCTGGAACGGGTCTCTTTTGATCTTTCCGGGCAGATGGAGACGGTTTGCAACAATCTGGCGATCAAAGCGCACCAACAGGGGTTGGAGCTCTACTGTTATCTGGATCCACAGTTGCCGGTGACCTTGAACGGTGACCCACTGCGTTTGCGCCAGGTTTTGCTCAATCTGGTCAACAATGCCATCAAGTTTACCTCCGAGGGTGAGGTGGTATTGGAGGTGGAACCGGATAGAGAGAGCCCCCTCACCTCTGACAGCAACGAGCACTGGCTGCTCTTTCATGTACGTGACAGCGGTATTGGTATTCCTGCAGAGAAGCTGCCGACCCTTTTTGCCCGCTTCACCCAGGTAGATGGTTCCACCACGCGCAAATATGGCGGTACCGGACTGGGGCTGGCCATCAGCAAACATCTGGTGTCGCTGATGGGCGGTCAGATCATGGTACAGAGCCAACCTGGGCAGGGCAGCACCTTCTCTTTCAGAGCCTGCTTTGCTCCAGCAGAACGGCAAAAATCGCTGAATGATGATCTGGTTCGGGAAGAGCGCCGCAGCGATGCTCTGCCCCATGCCTGTCGCCATCTGCGCATCCTTCTGGCTGATGCCCATGCTGTTGGGCGCAGGATCGTCAAGGAGATAGTGCAGCAGGCTGGTGGTGAAGTGGTGGAGGTCACCGATCTGGCCTCCCTGCTGCGGGAACAGGCCCTTGCCCAACAACAGGAGCAGCCCTTTGATCTGTTGCTGCTCGACCACGGCCTGCTGCAAGGGCGTGCCCAGCAGAGTGAAACCCTCTTTTGGCAAGGAGCAGGAGAACGAATTATTCTGCTGTTGCCTGCCCATATCAGTCTCGACAGTCTGCAACATTTCACCTGGTTGCAGCGGGCCAAAGCTTTGCGCAAGCCGATATTCAAATTCCGCCTGCTGAAGATGATTCAGCAGATTCTCTCAGGCGAAAAAGAGGGCAACGAATTGCCAATGACACCGACAGTCGCAGCACGGCAAGGCGCCCCTCTGCGTATTTTGTTGGTCGAAGACAATCCCAACAATCAAAAGCTGGCCATTGCCATCCTGCAGCAGGTTGGCCATCAGGTGATGAGTGCCAACCATGGCCGAGAGGCTCTGCAACTGTTGGCTCGTTATCCGTTTGATCTGCTGCTGATGGATCTGCAAATGCCGGAAATGGATGGTTTTGCAACCACCCAAGCGATTCGCGCCGCCGATCCCGGACAACCCTATTCTGCCCAGATACCGATTATCGCCGTCACGGCCAAATCGGCAGACCAAGAGGAAAAACATTGTCTGGCTGCCGGCATGAACGGTTATTTGAAAAAACCCTATCGGTCTCATGAATTGTTGAGTACGATAGATGCGGTCATGAAACAATACCAGCAGGCCCTTCGCTCTCCCGCCGCCTGTGGACAGGATCTTCTGCAGCAACTGACCCTGACTACTGCTGCTCTGCAGCAACTCGAAGAGCCGATCCTGCATAAATTGCCGCAAGTTCTGGAATCTCTGACCCAGGCTGTCGCCAGCGAAAATGCGCTGCAGGTGGACAAATGGGTCAGTTGGCTGGGTGATGCAGCCCGCTCCATCGGGGTCAAACCTCTCTCTCTGCAAGGCATGCGTCTGCGCAGTTGTGCCGAACAAAACAACTGGTCAGGGGCACAAGAGGCATTGAGCAAACTGCTGCTCTGTTGTCAGCAAACCAGTCTGGAGCTGCAACAACGAAAGGAAAAGTGATGAAAATACTCATCGTTGATGATGTCGTCGCCAACCGGATCATGCTGGGCAATTTTTTGACTCCTTTGGGACAATGCGACATGGCCACCAATGGCGTGGAAGCGCTCGATTGGGTAGAAGCTGCTTTGGCGGAAAATCGTCCTTATGATTTGATTTTGCTTGACATCATGATGCCAAAAATGGATGGACAAGAGACTTTGAAGGCGATTCGTGATCTGGAGCAGACACATCAGCAGAGCGGTGGCAAGGAGGCGGTTATTTTGATGGTGACCGCCTATGATGCCCCGGAGATGGTGACCCAAGCCTTTTTCAAAGGATATTGCACCGATTTTCTTTCCAAACCCATCACCCGCCAGGTATTGATGGATAAATTGCAGGAGTATGGACTACTCAGCGCCTGAGCATAGCAACTGAGTGATCTTGCCAAGTGGGGCCTGCACGAGCGGTTGGGCACAGCAACACGAATTTTTGGTAACTATTCACCACCCAAAACTA
>NZ_RXIU01000540.1 GCF_004217665.1 Candidatus Magnetaquicoccus inordinatus
TGGTCGCAACCTCCTCCGACAACTCCTCCTTAGACAACACCTCGCCCTCCAACACAGTCTCGTCCCCGTTCACTGTTCTGCTCCTATCTCACGCAGACGGCGCGCCTGATCGATGCGATGCTGCACCTTGGCTCTCTCCCGTGCCAACTCTTGTTCCAACAACTGGATCCATCCCAGGTTGGCGGCCTCCGCTTCCGGTCCAATCAGGATGGCACACCCCATTTTGTTGGCCACATACTGCAAAAGCTCGTAGCCAGCACAGGCATGCGAAAAGGAAGGCAAAAAGGAAAGCGGGAAGCGATTGCCCTCCTTGGCGGCGGTAAAGGCATTGAGCATATGATGGGTCACCTCCCGATCCATATACTTACTCATCTCCGCCGCAATGCTGTAACGGTCTTTACCAGAATTGCGAATCATCTTGTTGATGACATTAGGTATTTGATTCTCAACATCCAGGAAACCGGGAAACTCCCGCTCCATGGATGGTAGCGGATCAAACAGAATCAACGGCAACTGCCTTTGCTCGGTACGGGGTTTACTGGCCATGGATAACCTCTACAGTTGGGTTTGTGCGCTTGCGGCGCGTTGTGGTATTGTTCTTTCCGACCAGCTCGCAGTTGCGGGCTCGCACACCGCCAGGGTAACGACTTGGCCAGATTTCTGCCGGTTGCACGCCAATCTCCTCGGCGACGATCTGCTCCAGCGGCGGGCTGCATGGCCGATATAGGGCTTGGGCAATGGCAGTGGGCATGCGTCCGTGCGCTACGCTCAATCGCCGCAACGTCCACCCCTTGTCTTCCAGGTGCATCTTGATTCTGGAGCGGGGCCAGTCCTGTGCTGATGGTCTATGTTCGGTGTCAATGTTCATCATGATAACTAGATTATTCTACTTTTGTAGAACATGCCAA
This sequence comes from Candidatus Magnetaquicoccus inordinatus, assembly GCF_004217665.1. Classification (GTDB taxonomy): domain Bacteria; phylum Pseudomonadota; class Magnetococcia; order Magnetococcales; family Magnetaquicoccaceae; genus Magnetaquicoccus; species Magnetaquicoccus inordinatus. Next base: position 909 of record NZ_RXIU01000540.1, read on the forward strand.
GCGAGATTATTACACATATGTGCGATTTTTCCGAACGCTTGAGAGAAGAACGAAAAAGACTCGGCCACACTCAGGATGAAATGGCGGAAATAGGCGGTA
>NZ_RXIU01000541.1 GCF_004217665.1 Candidatus Magnetaquicoccus inordinatus
CTGACCCAACTGGCAGAATCACCGCGAAAACGTAAGCGACAAATGGCTGTATCGGGGAAAACATGTTAGCGCATATGGGCGGTTGTCCCAGAGCCGCTGGCATAGTTGACTGTGCGGTCGGTGCTGCCGGTTTCCAGGGTGATGGTGGGGGTTCCGCTGACGGTCACCGCTTCCGAAAAATTGACCGTCACATTGATCGACTGCCCGGCATAATAGGTGCCGTTGGCGGTGGTAGAGGTGACCGAGGAGACGCTGGGGGCGGTGGTATCGATAACGATGGCTTTGCTGTGGCCCAGAGAGTTGGCAGCAGCAACGGCAGCCAGGGTCAAGGTGGCATTGTTACCGGCGCTATCCTTGATGGTGCCGCCATTGAGGGCCAGGGAGTTGGTGGCGGTATAGTCGAGGTCGCTGCTGCTGTCGCCTGCCTGCACCGTATAGTTAAAGGTGAGGGTGTTGCTGCCAGAGCCGCTGGCATAGGTGGCGTTGCGATCGGTGCTGCCGGTTTCCAGTGTCAGATAGGGAGTACCTCCCGTGGTCACCACGGTAACCGCCTCGGCAAAGGTGACGGTGACGGCAATGACATCGCCTGCTTTATAGGAGCCATCAGCGCTGCTGGCGCTTACCGCAGAGACGCTGGGGGCGGTGGTATCGATGACGATGGCTTTGTTGTCGCCCAAAGAGTTGGCAGCAGCAACGGCAGCCAGGGTCAAGGTTGCATCGTTGCCAGCGGTATCCTTGATGGTTCCACCATTGAGGGCCAGGGAGGTGGTGGCGGTATAATCGAGATCACTGCTGCTATCCCCGGCCTGGACGGTATAGGTAAAAACCAAGGTGTTGCTGCCGGAGCCGCTGGCATAGGTGGCGTTGCGATCGGTACTGCCGGTCTCGAGAGTGATATAGGGGGTGCCTCCCGTGGTCACTACAGTGACCGCCTCCGAGAAGGTGACGGTCACATTGACCGTATCACCTGCCTTGTAGGAGCCGTTGCTGGTGGAGGCGCTGACTGTGGAGACAGTGGGGGCGGTGGTGTCGATGACGATGGCTTTGTTGCTGCCGAGTGAGTTGGCGGCACCGGGGGAGGCCAAGGTCAGGGTGGCATCGTTGCCGGCGCCATCCTTGATGGTGCCGCTGTTCAAGGCCAGGGCAGAGGTGGATGTATAGTCGAGATCACTGCTGCTATCGCCCGTCTGCACGGTATAGCTGAAAACCAGAGTAGTGCTGCCGGAGCCGCTGGCATAGGTGGCGTTGCGGTCGGTACTGCCGGTCTCCAGAGTGATGTAGGGGGTGCCGCCACTGCTGTCAACAGTGACCGCCTCGGAAAAGGTGACGGTAACATTGACCGTATCGCCTGCCTTGTAGGAGCCGTTGGCGCTGCTGGCACTGACCGAGGAGAGGGTGGGGGCAGTGGTGTCGATGATGATGGCTTTGTTGTGGCCCAGCGAGCTGGCAGCTCCGGGCGTGGGGAGTGTGAGCACGGCAGCGACGGCGGAGCCATTTTGCAGTGTGCCGCCATTGGCATTCAAAGAGGAGGTAGACACATAATCCAGGTCGCTGGTGTTGTCTCCGGCCTGCACGGTATAGGCAAAGGTGAGAGTGGTGGTGCCGGAACCGCTGGCATAGGTAGCGTTGCGGTCGGTGGTTCCGGTCTCCAGGGTAAGATAGGGAGTACCGGTTACGGTAATGGCTTCCGAGAAGGTAACAGTCGCATTGACCGTATCCCCGGCATTATAGGATCCGTCAGCAGTAGAGGCGCTGACCGCACTGACTGCAGGGGCCTGCAGGATGATAAAATTTATGTTGGCACCCAGAGAGTTGGCCTGTCCGGGCGTGGCCAGGGTCAGTGTGGCATTGTTACCGACGGCGTCTTTGATTGTCCCTCCGTTCAGAGCCAGAGCGGTCGTGCTGGAATAGTCCAGATCACTGCTGCTGTCTCCGCTCTGCACGGTATAGTTAAAAACCAGGGCTGTTGTCCCGGAACCACTGACATAGTTGATGCTGCGATCGGTGCTTCCCGTCTCCAGGGTGAGTTGTGGTGTGCCGGTGACGGTGACCGCTTCAGAAAAGTTGACCGTGATATTAATCGATTGCCCAGTATAATAGGTGCCATTGCTGCTTGTGGAGGTGACCGAAGAGACGGTCGGAGCACTGTGATCAAGGGTGATGCTCAAGGGGGTGCTGGGGGAGCTGGTCAGGCTGCCGGTGGCCGAACTGATTTGTGCATAGACATTATAGGTGCCGTCATTGACGCCATTGGTACTCAAGCCGCTGACACTCCAGGTGCCATTGCTGACCGTGGCGGTGGCGGTCGGATCGGTGCCGCTGTCAAAACTGCCATTGCCATTTTTATCGAGAAAAACCCGCACTGTGCTGCTGCTGTCACCGATGGTGGAGGTGCCGGTAAAGTTGAGTGAGGTTGCGTTGGTGCTGTTGTCGCCACTGTTTGCAGGTGTCGTCATGTCAGGAGCAGTACTGGGTGCTACTGGTGTAACCGATACCGTAATAGTCCGGGTGGTGGTGTCTGTGCCATCACTGACCTGTACCGTAAAGCTGTCACTTCCGGCATAGCCCGCTGTCGGGGTGTAGGTGATGGTGCCGCCTGGAGTAATATCGGTGCTGCCAGAGGAGGCTGTGGCATTGGCAAAGCTGAGGGTGCCATGGCTGGGAGCCGTGCTCTGGCTCCAGGTTTCAGTCTGGTTATTACTACTGTCTGAAACATGGAGCAAAGAGGTAATATCGGTGGCCGCAGCATTTTGGTTGACAGTCAGCGTGGTTGTTGTCCCGACAAAGGTGGGTGCGGTATTGGAGGAGGGAGCTTTTAGATCCAGAAGAGTCATTGATACAAAATCAGGAGGCAGATCATAATCATTAAAGGTGACAATGTGCACAGTAAATGACGCAATATCATTAAACACTGTCTGGTCAATATCCAATACCATAGCCGATTGAGAGCTGTAATTAACCTGAAACGATTGTGAAACTGGTGTGCTGTTAGAAGTTGCTGTGAAAGTAAGCGTACAAGGATCATCATTGTAAAAATTTAATGCAGAGAAGCTGTCTAGATCAAAAGTTATCAGATCAATTCCGTCAGCCGTCCAGGTAAAGGTGCCTTTATCTGTTGTATCACTCGAGCCGCCATTGATTCCCGAGGGGCTGGAACCTATTGTGGTTGAAGCGGTCAAACTAAAACCATCGACAGTATTTCCCCCTGTATTGTTGTTTTTATATGTTGTGTTAAAGTTTTGACTGGCTGCAGGAAGTGCCAATAGCTGCCCATACTGGTCGGTGGTTGCGCAAGTGATTGGCAAGGTTGCGGAAACGGTGCCTTGGCTCAATTCCAGAGTCCAGTCGCCACCCAGAAGTGGGGAGCCAGTACGGTTGACTGATGCGGCCACATCGGCTCCGGTGCTCTTTGCCAACTCTGAGACAAACAGTTGTCCCGCATTACCCTGGGCCACATCGCAGCCATAAATCAATATATCCCCGTCAGGCTGCAGCGCTTTGCCAATGGCAGTCAGTGCTGTTTGTATTTCAGGGTTGGAGAGCGCCATTTGATCAATGACGCGGTTGCCAAGATGCAGGAGAGCTTCTGAACCGTGGCTAAAGAGATGAATGTCATCATAGCCAGAGTGTGTGGTTGCCCATTGGGCCATTTGCGCCAAGCCATCCTGATGACCATTAATCTCTTCAATTTCCACACCTGGGCGGATACCGGCCTCCAGGATGCTATGGTTTGCTAGAGAGGTATCGATAAAGACAACCTCTTTTTTGCCATTATTGAGCGCTGGATCGGCTGTGCGCACTGGGACTGGAGCTGTGCTGCTCGGCGCTGGTTTGTCACTATTTTCTGTGGCAGCCTGATTGCTTTGCTGGGCGCTATCAGTAGAGTGGTCACCGTTTGCAAGATGCTCTGTCGCTTGTGCAGCGACGGCGGCATCAAACATGAGTCGTGGTTCCAGAGCATACAAGGATGAGGAGAGGTGTTTATGAACAGCTTCCTGAATAGGTAAGGGGGCCAAAATATGGCGATAAAGAGAGTTTGTGAAGCCACGCCACATCCGCATCCACATTTTCAAGAGCCTCCATCTATAAAATGTTTATTATACCAATCGTTACCTCCGTCAATCCCTGACCAATGCGTTTATTCCAAATAAATTTTTAACCTCTCATTACACTGCTATTGTCTGAATGGGGCATTCTACAGATATTTTTACATCGGTAAAGAGATATTTACCGCGTAATTTTATAGTGCAGAGGATCCGATCAGGCAACTTACATTTGCTAACATGGCTGAATATGGAGTCAGAAGGCGATCTGTTTATAGTATAACAGTATTGAGTGGAGTGAGATAAGTTGATGGTGGTTATAATGTCGATGAAGAGATATAGGTCATGTGGATAATCATCATTGCTTGCACAACATTGTTGAGTATTGAACAGTAAAGTGAAGGTGATAATTATATATTTGCCGATGATAATTTTATTCACAGGACAATATAGTGTGAATATAATAATTATATGTAATAAATTATTATCGCTATTATAAATATTGTTTGTTCTGGTTGTGGCTTGATTTGTTGCAGTATGTCTAGTATTAGACCAGCATTATTTATTGTAATAATATATGCGATATTGTCTTTATTTTTATCCGTTTTTTTGTATTATTTATTATTATGTTGCTAACAAAAGATTTTTAGTATATATTTTGGCGTATGGGAAAAATGATGGAAAGTAAGGAATGGCGATGGTGGAGCAACTTGCCGAACAGAGAAAAACCCGTTGGCATTGTCTGTTGGCTCAGTTGGTAGAGGAACCACTGACAACGGTTAATATCGCTGTGCAGACGGAAGTGGATGTCACCAGCGGATCCCCCAAGGCGGACATTATTTTGCTGCGCCGGGAGGGAAAAGACTGGACGGAGGAGCAGAAGGCATGGTTGGCGGATGGAATGCGCGATACCATTGCCAAGGATCTGCTGATTGAGTTTAAATTTACTGAGAGTCTGACAGACAGGATATGCCGACAGTTGCTGGTCTATGACCATCTTTACCGGGAGAAGCAGCAACTGCAGCGGGAGGAGTTGAGCAGCTTTCTTTTGCTCGCAAAAACACCGGAAAAGGATATACTGGAGCGGCATGGTTTTTCAGCGACCGACAAGGCTGGTGTCTATAGATCGCGGATTGCAATTTTCGATTCCATCTGTGTTATCCTGCTCAATGAGCTGTCGGTCGCAGCGCATAATGGCCTCTGGAAATGTTTTGCCAGCCGAAAACAGGAGTGGCAACAGGCGTTTGCATCTATCCAGCAACGAGGTTTGCCGACAACATCGGCTGAACACGAATATCTTTTCTTCGGCATCCAAAAGATGCGCATGGAGGGTATAATGGAAAATGTGGAACCCATCGGGTTGACTCCCGAATATGTCATGGATATGGGAAGGCGGGAATGGTTGGCCTCTATGATCAGAACCATGCCGCGAGAGGAGCTGCTCAAAATTCCAGAAGCGGCTGCCATTCGGCAAGAGGGATGGCAGAAAGGCGAAAAAAATGGCGAACGGAAAGGCGAACGGAAAGGCGAACAGAAAGGCGAACAGAAAGGTGAGGCCAAGCTTCTCATGCGTCTGTTGACGCGACGTTTTGGCGAGTTGTCAACTGCACTCCACGCTAAAATCACTGCGGCTGATATCAATGCTTTGGAAAAATGGGGGGAGCTGATTCTTGATGCCCGTACCCTTGAGGATGTATTCGGGCCTGATCTGCCGGATAACCATTGAATCGCCGCCAAGGTTTTGGCCAAGACCGGAGAAACAGCCCCGGCTTATGAATAGCGCATGGGTAGTGTTCCAGGCTCTTTCGCTTTTTGTCTCTCTGCTTGCCAGCTCTTGTCGTTCAATTGTAAGCGCCTTGCCCATGAGTTTGCTCGCGACGATTTAGGCACTGGCTCCACGAGCTGGCAGAGAATGGTGAGTCTGCCAGCTCGTGGAGCCTTCCCCTTTTTTGAATATACCAACCCTCTCAGCAATCACGAGGAGTGACGACGGGCCTGCAACCGTTCGGCGGCTGCCGTCAAGGCGATAGTGCGGGCCTGCCATCCTTGTCGGCCAGTCCAGGCCAGTTGCCGGGTCAAGCCACCTTTGCCTTCAGCCAATATTTTCCCCGTTTCGCCCTTGCCGGACAATAAGGGCTGCAGCATGGCCCAGAAGGCAGACTCTTCGCCACTGTCAGAACGGGGGCCATCCTTGGGGGTTGTACCCTCCTGTTTATCTTGGCTACCCGTATCTCCTTTTATATCTCCCTCTTTTTTGCCAATCTTGATGCGAAAGATGGAGACCGCCTCTTTGCCTTGGTTATCGTGTGCGACAACCTTGACCGAGATCTCAGCGTTGCTTCCGGGAGGAGGTGTTCCTTCAAATCGGCCACTGGCTGGATCAAAAGAGAGCCAGTTGGGCAGGCTGCCACCATCGGCCTGACTGGCGGAGAGGGAGACCTGGGCTTTGGCATCGCTATGCTTGAAGGCGTCGGCAGGTATAGAGATGCGAATGGAACCACTCTCGCCTACTGCCACATCCTGTATTCCGCGATTGAGAGACAATCCGCTATTTTCTCCAGCCGATGAGGAGACCACGACCGCAAACGCACCCGATGTAGAGGCGGTCAGATTGCTTGCATCACTGAAAACGGGAGCTGAAGCAGCTTTGCTGGAGAGCGCTGCCGGTGGGGGCGCTTGCGGGGGAGCAGGCGGTACCGGTGGCGGGGGAGCAACGGTACTGTTTTGATTGCTGCTCAACAACGATTTCTGCACGGATGAAGAGGGTGCACGGCTGGTTGAATTGTCCCCTTTGATCACGGTTGGTGTGGGATTGGGATTGGCAATGGTCACCAGCGGAGCAACCGAAGAGTCACCCATCGTGGGTAAAGCAGATGAGGGGTTGAAGGTTTGCACTGGCTGTTGGCCATTGCTGGATGAGGCTGGTGAGTTGCTCTTATCGCTGGGCGGTGGGGGTGGTGGTGGCGCCGGTTGTGGAGGAGGCAGGCGTTTGACCGTGAGCGTGAAGCTCTGTTCGCTGCTGTTGTCCACGCCGTTGCGTGCAGTTCCGCCGCTGTCTTGCAGTTTGACAGTGACTGTGGCGGTGCCATAATTGAGCTGTGATGGGGTATAGCGCAAGGTGCCATTGGCATCGATGGCTGGTTGTACGCTAAACATCTCATTATGGTTGTTGCTGACGATAAATTGCCAATTTTGCGCACTCTCATCCGAGGGACCGGCGTGGATGGCGGTAGCCCAGTTGGCAACAGTAATAGGATTCGGGGTCTGGATCACTACCTGATCGGCCCCTTTGACAAAGCTCGGTGCATCATTGACCGCATGCACGTTGATGGTAAAGGTTTGCGCCGTACTGGTATCGATGCCGCCGTGAGCTGTGCCGCCATCATCATGAATCTGTACTGTCACTGTGGCCACACCGTTGGCATTTGCTGCCGGAATATAGCTCAATTGGCCGCTGGCATCGATGCCAGGCTGCACGGAAAAGAGGCTGTTGTTGTCGTTGCTGACCAGAAAGCTCAAGTGTTGATTTGCCTCATCGGCAGCGCCTTTATCCAGAGCAGTGGCCCAGTTGGCGACTGTTTGTGTTCCTGCATCTTCGTTGACCTCCTGGTCGGCGCCCTTGCTGAAAGAGGGAAGATCATTGACCGGGAGCAACGTAACCGCACTATTGACCGCAACACTGCTCTGTGAACCAACGCCATCCGAGTTGGCATCCGTCACGCTCCATGCGACTGTTCTGGTGGTACTGAGCAGGCTTGGGCTGGCGCTGCTGTTGCCAAAGGTGACGCTGCGCAAGGCAGTTTGATAGTGTGCCAGGGTGGCTGTGCCGCTTAAGGTCAATACTCCTGTTGTGCTGTCAAAACTGCCAGAAATGCCATTTTGCGTGGCCACTGCCAAGCTGTCGCCACTGCTCAAACCGGCAGTAATGGTGACCGTTGCCGCGCTGATCTGGCTGTCATCGGCATCGCTGATGGTCAGGGTGCCATCAATTGCTGTGGCGCCATCCCCTTCAGTATAAGTCAACGTGCTCCCTGCAGTCATGACCGGTGCATCGGCTGTGGCGGTGAGATTCAGGGTTGAGGAGACCGTTGTACTGTTTTGGGGGCTGCTGTTGTCAGAGTTGGCATCGGTGACTTGCCAGTCGATGGTGCGACTGCTGCTGTTTGCCGTCGGATCATCGCTACTGCTGCTATAGGTGACGCTGCGCAAGGCAGTTTGATAGTTGGCTATGCTGGCCGTGCCACTCAGGGTCAACACGCCGCTGCTGCTGTTGAAACTGCCGGTGATGCCATTTTGGTTGTCAAAGCCCAATATGTCCCCGGTGCTCAATCCTGCGCTGATACAGACTGTCGCCCCCGCCAATTGGCTGTCATCGACATCGCTCAAGAGGATGGTGTTGTCGATGACCACTGCGGCACCATTTTCCGTATAACTTTGCGTACCACCAGCGCTTGCGACCGGTTGGTCGGCCAGAGCGGTCAGGGTGATGGTCGAGGTCACACCGGTACTGCTCTCTGCCCCGGCGCCATCGGAATTGCCATCAGTAACAATCCATGTGATGCTGCGGCTGCTGCTGGAGGCGGTGGGATCATCGCTGGAACTGCTGAAGAGGACGCTGCGCAAGGCTGTCTGATAATGGGCCAAAGAGGCTGTACCGCTCAGAGTCAAAATGCCAGTCGTGCTATCAAAGCTGCCGGAAATGCCATTCTGGCTGGTGAGTGCCAAGCTGTCTCCACTGCTCAAGCCAGAGGAGATGCGCACGCTTGCCCCGCTGATTTGGCTATCATCCACATCCGTTATGTTAATCGTATTGTCAATCGCTACCGCTACCCCATTTTCCGTATAGGCCAACGTTCCGCCTGCCGTCACTACCGGTTGGTCTGCAGCGGCGGTCAGGTTGAGGGTCGAGGTGACGCCAGTGCTGTTTTGGGCGCTGGTACTGTCGGAGTTGGCATCGGTAACCACCCAGGTTACCGTGCGACTGCTGGCACTTGCTGTCGGATCATCACTGCTGCTGGAGAAAGTCACACTGCGCAAGGCGGTTTGGTAGTGGGCCAATGAGGCCGTTCCGCTCAGAGTCAAGACGCCATTGCTGTTACTGGCAATGGAGATGCCGTTTTGCGCCGTAAAGCCCAGCGTATCGCCTGCGCTATAACCACTAGAGAGGGTCACTGTTGCTCCGCTCAATTGCGTATCATCGGCATCGCTGATGGTCAGTGTATTATCGATGACGGCGGCATTGCCATTTTCGGTATAACTCTGTGTGGCACCTGCGGTCATGATTGGCTGGTCGGCGCTGGCGGTGATAGTTACCGTAGAGGTGACTGCCGTGCTGCTGGCAGCGCTGGTGGCGCTGGCGTTGGCATCGGTTACCTCCCAACTGATGGTACGACTGCTGCTGCTGGCGGTCGGATCCTCGCTGGAGCTGCTGAAAGTGACGCTTCGGAGTGCTGTTTGATAGTTTGCCAAGGTGGCCGAGCCGCTCAGGGTCAGGATACCGGTGCTGCTGTTAAAACTGCCGGTGATCCCGTTTTGTGTGCTAAAGTCCAAGCTGTCTCCGCTGCTGAAACCAGAGCTGATGCGCACTGTAGCTCCGGCAATATGGGTATCATCGACATCGGAGAGGGTGATGCTGTTATCAATGACTGCTGGCGTGTCATTTTCGTTATAGCCAAGAGAGCCTCCAGCACTGAGCAGGGGATTGTCATTGACGGGATTGACAGTCAGGGTTTCCGTACCGTCACTGGCACTTTTTACGCCCCCTGCACCACTGTTACCACCATCATTAAAGGCGATGGTCACAGTGCGGGTGGGATTGGCGCCATAATTGGTTGGATTGTCATCGGTGGTCCAATAGACCACCTTTTGCGCAACCTCCTGCACAATGCTGGCTGTGGCATTGCTGTCAAAAGTAATCTGCAAATCGCCATTGCCGTTGCCGGTAATGTTGACCAGCGCGGCAAGGGCAACCTGGGTGCCGTTATAGGTGACAATGGAGCTGGTGGCATCATAGGCCACACTGCCCACGCTGGCGATTGACAGCCATTCACCGGAGAGATAGCTGTCCTGACTGACAGTCAGCACAGCGTTATTAAAATGGGTGGCATCCACATCGCTCACCGTAAAGCCGCCCAGCACAAAGCTGGAAAAGGATTGTTCGGTTGCTGCAAAATCGGCAAAGCCAGCGCTTACCGGGTTGTCGTTTTGGGCGGTGATGGTAATGGTCGAGGTGGCAGTATTGAGGAGGAGGGCGGCATCATTGGCTGCACTTGCTCCCTGCACGGTGAAGGAGGCGCTGGCGGTGCGGTCGCTGCTGGGCAGAAAATAGAGATTGGTGGTAGCCCCGGCAGCAGCAACAAAGCTGTTATTGGTGATAGAGGCGCTCATGGCTGCATCGCTGTAGAGGACTCCACCAGTAATGTTGCTGATTTTGAGATAGGTCAAGCTGCTGTCACCACGGGTGACGGTGATGGCAGCACTTAAGGTATCTTCATTGGTGGTGATGTCGGCAACGGCAGTGCCGACGGTGATACTGGCGTTGACTGTTGCACCGGCCAAACCGGCATCGGCATTGCTGCTGGAGGCTTGCAGGATAAAGGAGCCATTGCCGCCACCGGTGGGGGTAAACTTTAGTCCGGCATTGCCTTCGGCAAAGGTGATGAAGGTTCCGTCGGTAATGGCGGTGCTGCCATTATTTTTGAACAGGTTGCCGTTGCTGATACCGGTAATTTTCAAATAGCCGGTTTCGCTGCCATCGTTCAGGTTACGAGTGATGACCAGGCCGCTGCTGGTTTGCACACCAGGGGTAGTAAAGGCATCGGTGATGCTGGGTGTATCGGCAACTGGTGACAAGGTGATGGTGGAGGTGACAGTTGCGCCGCCCAGGTCGGCATTGCTGTTGCCTGTGGCGGCCTGCACGGTAAAGGCGCCATTACCGCCGGTGGTGCTGTTATGGTTGGCGGTGGGCCGAAAATAGAGATTGGTGGTTGCCCCTGCCGAGGCGATAAAGTCACCGTTGTTGATGGCGGTGCTATAGGAGGAGTCGCTGTAGAGGCTGCCTCCGCTAATGCTGGTAATTTTATAATAGCTGGTTTCGCTCCCATCCCCAGCGGCGCGGCTGATGGCGATGGCGCCGCTGTCTGTATCTTCATTGATGGTTGGACTGGCCACAGTGGGGGTATCGGCGATGGGCGTCAGGGTAATGGTCGAAGTGGCTGTTGAGCCCCCCAGATAAGAGCTGCCATTGCCGGTCGCCGCCTGCACAGTGAAGGAGCCATTGCCACCGGTAGTGCTGTTGCGGTTGCTGGTGGGACGAAAATAGAGATTGGTTGTCGCTCCGCCAGAGGCAATAAAATCGCCGTTGCTGATGGCACTGCTAAAGCTGGCATCGCTGTAGAGGGTACCACCACTGATGCCGCTGATTTGATAATAGGCCAGCTCATTGCCATCATTGCTGCTGCGAGTGATGGCGATGGCGCCACTGTCGCTATCCTCGTTGATGGTAGGAGTGGCGACAGAGGGGGTTTCCACGGTGGTATCGACCACAAGCGCTTTGCCATTGGCAAGAGAGCCGCTGCTGCCCGTGGCGGCCAAGGTCAAGGTGGCACTGTTGCCTGCCGCATCCTGGATGGTTCCCCCATTCAGAGCCAGGGCGCTGCTGCCGACATAATCAAGATCACTCGTGCTATCGCCGGCCTGCACCGTATACGTAAATACCAGTGCGCTTGTCCCGGAACCGCTGCTGTAGAGGGCGTTGCGGTCGCTGCTGCCGGTCTCCAGAGTGATATAAGGGGTACCACCGGTAGTGGCCACGGTGACAGCTTCGGAAAAATGGATGGTAACGTTGATTGTGTCGCCGCTTTTATAACGGCCATCGGCGCTTGTGGAGGTGACCGAGGAGACGGTGGGAGCGGTGGTATCGATGAGGATGGCTTTGTTGTTGCCCAAAGAGTTGGCCGTTCCAGGGGCAGCCAGAGTCAGGGTGGCATCGTTGCCGGCGCCATCCTTGATGGTGCCACCGTTCAAATTCAAAGCGCTGGTTGTGGTATAGTCCAAATCGCTCGAGCTATCCCCTGCCTGCACGGTATAGGTAAAGGTCAAAGTGGAGCTGCCGGAGCCACTGCCGTAGTTGACGGTGCGGTCGGTGCTACCGGTCTCCAGGGTGATCTGAGGTGTTCCGGTCACCGTTACCGCCTCGCTGAAGGTAACGGTAACATCGACAGTATCGCCCGCCTTATAGGAGCCGTTGGCGGTCGTGGCGCTGACCGCAGAGATGGTGGGGGCGCTGGTGTCGATAATGATGGCTTTGTTGTTGCTCAGAGAGTTGGCCGCCCCTGGTGTGGCCAGGGTCAGCACGGCATCGACTGCGGAGCCGTTTTGCAGAGTGCCACCATTGGCGTTCAAGGAGGTGGTGGCCACATAATCCAGGTCAGTTGTGCTATCCCCGGCCTGTACGCTATAGGCAAAGGTGAGAGTGGTGCTGCCGGAGCCGCTGCTGTAGGTGGCGTTACGATCGTTGGTGCCGGTTTCCAGGGTCAGATAAGGGGTGCCGGTAACGGTAATTGCTTCGGTAAAGGTGACGGTAACATTGATCGTATCACCCGCTTTATAGGAGCCGTCGGCGCTGCTGGCGCTGACTGAGCTGACAGAGGGGGCCAAAGCGACGATGATATTTTTGGCATTGCCCAAGGAGTTGGCGGCTCCAGGGGCGGCCAAAGTCAGGGTAGCATCATTGCCGGCGCTATCCTTGATGCTGCCGCTGTTCAAAGCCAGAGCGGTGCTGCTGCTATAATCGAGATCGCTGGTGATGTCGCCGCTCTGCACGGTATAGGTAAAGAGCAGGGCTGCGCTGCCGGAACCGCTGACATAGTTGACCGTGCGATCGGTGGAGCCGGTTTCCAGAGTAATTTGTGGTGTACCGGTCACAGTGACCGCTTCAGAAAAGTTGACCGTTACATTGATCGATTGCCCGGCATAATAGGTGCCGTTGGCGGTGCTGGAGGAGACCGAAGAGACTGTGGGAGCGGCGGTGTCGATGAGGATGGCTTTATTGTTGCCCAAGGAGTTGGCGGCTCCAGGGGTGGCCAAAGTCAGCGTGGCATTGTTGCCTGCCGCATCCTTGATTGTGCCACCGTTCAAAGCCAGGGCGGTGGTGGCGGTATAATCGAGGTCGCTCGTGCTATCCCCCGCCTGCACCGTATAGTGGAAGGTGAGGGTATCGCTGCCCGAGCCGCTGACAAAGCTGGCGTTGCGATCGGTGGTGCCGGTTTCCAGGGTGAGAGTGGGGGTGCCACCAGTTGTGACGACGCTCACCGCTTCAGAAAAGGTGACGGTAACGGCAATCACATCGCCAACTTTATAGGAGCCATCGGCGGTTGTAGCGCTGACCGAAGAGACGCTGGGGGCGGTGGTATCGATGACGATGGCTTTGTTGTCGCCCAAGGAGTTGGCGGCACCGGGGGAGGCCAAAGTCAGAGTGGCATCGTTGCCGACGGCATCCTTGATGGTGCCCCCGTTCACAGCCAGAGCGCTGGTTGTGGTATAGTCCAAATCGCTCGTGCTATCCCCCGCCTGCACAGTATAGGTAAAGGTCAGCGTGTTGCTACCCGTGCCGCTGGCATAGGTGGCGTTGCGATCGGTGGAGCCGGTCTCCAGAGTGATAGAGGGGGTACCTCCGGTTGTGCTGACGTTAACCGCCTCCGAGAAGGTGACGGTGACAGTGACGGTATCACCCGCTTTGTAGGAACCGTTGGCGCTGGATGCGCTGACCGAGGAGATGGTGGGAGCGGTGGTATCGATGAGGATGGCTTTGTTGTTGCCCAAAGAGTTGGCCGCTCCAGGGCTAGCCAGGGTCAGGGTGGCATCGTTACCGGCGCCATCCTTGATGGTACCGCTATTGAGGGCCAGGGCGGTGGTGGCGGTATAGTCCAAATCGCTCGTGTTATCGCCTGCCTGCACGGTATAGGTAAAGGTCAGAGTGGAGCTGCCGGAGCCACTGCTGTAGTTGACGGTGCGGTCGGTGCTTCCGGTCTCCAGGGTGATTTGAGGTGTTCCGGTTACTGTTACCGCCTCGCTGAAGGTGACGGTGACATCGACAGTATCGCCCGCCTTATAGGAACCATTGGCGGTTGTGGCGCTGACCGCAGAGATGGTGGGGGCGATGGTATCGATAATGATGGCTTTGTTGTTGCCCAGAGAGTTGGCTGCCCCTGGCGTGGCCAGGGTCAACGAGGCGTTGCTCCCAGAACCGTTTTGGATGGTGCCGCTGTTGGCACTCAGGGAGGTGGTGGCCACATAATCGAGGTCGGAGCTGTTATCACCGGCTTGCACGGTATAGCGAAAGGTCAGCGTTGTTCCGCCGCTACCGCTGACATAGTTGGCGTTGCGGTCGGTGCTGCCGGTCTCCAGGGTGATGTACGGTGTTCCGCTGCTGGTGTTGACGTTGACCGCTTCGCTGAAGGTGACGGTGACATCAATGGTATCACCGGCTTTGAAACTGCCATTGGCGGTCGAAGCAGTGACTGCAGTGACGGTTGGAACCTGGATAACGGCAATATTTTTATTGGCTGCCAACGAATTGGCGGCGCCAGGAGTGGCCAGGGTCAGGGTGGCGCTATTGCCGACCGCATCGCTGATGGTTCCTCCGTTCAAAGTCAGGGCGCTGGTGCTGGTATAATCGAGATCGGTCGTATTGTCTCCGCTTTGCACGGTGTAGGTAAAGAGCAGGGCTGTGCTGCCAGAACCGCTGACATAGTTGACTGTGCGATCGGTAGAGCCGGTCTCCAGGGTAATTTGAGGAGTGCCGGTTACGGTGACTGCTTCGGAAAAGTTGACCGTGATATTGATGCTCTCTCCGGTGCTATAACTGCCGTTGGCGGTGCTGGAGGAGACCGAAGAGACGGTAGGGGCAGTGGTATCGATGACGATGGCTTTGTTGTTACCCAAGGAGTTGGCTGCAGCGGGCGAGGCCAAAATCAGCGTGGCATCGTTGCCCGCGGCATCTTTGATGGTACCCCCATTGAGTGCCAAGGCGCTGGTGGCGGTATAATCCAGGTCGCTGCTGCTATCGCCAGCTTGCACGGTATAATTGAAGGTGAGGGTAGTGCTTCCTGAGCCGCTGGCATAGGTCGCGTTACGATCGGTGGTTCCGGTTTCCAGGGTCAGGTAAGGGGTGCCGCCGGTGGTAACCACAGTCACTGCTTCCGAGAAGGCGACGGTGACAGCAATCACATCGCCTGCCTTATAGGTGTTATTGTTGGTGGAAGAGGAGACAGAGGAGACGGTCGGTGCCACTCCATCAATTATGATAGCTTTATTCGCAGACAACGAGTTGGCAACTGACGGGGAAGCCAAAGTCAGTGTGGCGTTGTTACCGGCGGCATCTTTGATAGTACCATTATTGAGGTTCAGGGCGGTGGTGGCTGTATAATCCAGGTCGCTGCTGCTATCGCCAGCTTGGACGGTATAGTTGAAGGTGAGGGTATTGCTTCCTGAGCCGCTGGCATAGGTAGCGTTACGATCGGTGGTTCCGGTTTCCATGGTCAGGTAAGGGGTACCGCTGCTGGTATCCACAGTTACCGCTTCCGAGAAGGTGATGCTAACGGCGACAACATCTCCAGATTTGTAGCTGCCGTTGTTGCTGCTGGAAGAGACAGAGGAGACAGTGGGTGCTGTGCTATCCAAGGTGACACTGAGGGTGCTACTCAAGGCGCTGGTCAAGCTGCCAGTAGCCGAGGTGACCTGGGCATAGACATTATAAGTGCCATCGTTGACCCCGCTGGTGCTCAAGCCGCTGACGCTCCAGGAACCGTTGCTGACGGTGGCGGTGGCGGTGGGATCGGTGCCGCTGTCAAAGCTGCCATTGGCATTTTTATCGAGAAAGAGCAGCACCGTGCTACTGCTGTCGCTGCTGGCGGAGGTGCCGGTAAAGTTTAGCGAGGTGGCGTTGGTAGAATTATCGGTCGAGCTGCTGCCGTTGTCGGTTCCTGCCGTCAGGTCAGGCGTTCCAGGAGTGGTAGGGGTGATGGAGACGGTGATGGTGCGGGTGGCGCTGGCTGTACCATCGCTGACCTGCACGGTAAAGCTGTCGCTGCCGGCATAGCCCGCGGTCGGGGTATAGGTGATGGTGCCCCCGGGGGTGATGTCGGTACTGCCTGATGTGGCGGTGGCACTGGAAAAGCTGAGCGTGCCATGGCTGGGGGCAGCACTCTGGCTCCAGGTTTCGGTCTGGCTGCTGTCGCTGTCTGAGGCATGAAGTAACGATTTGATGTCGGTGGCAGTGGCGTTCTGGCTGATGCTCAGTGTCGTTGTCGCGCCAACAAAGGTGGGGGCGGTGTTGGTCGCAACATTGCGCGGATTGGTTACGGCAACGTCGTCTACCGCCAAGATTGTCCCAGCGTCAGTTGTTATTCTGAAGCCGTAGATGCCGTCAAAATCCGTGTTGCTGGCAACGGAGAGTTGATAAAAGGTAGCAGTTGCTGAAATAGTTTGCGTAACCGCTGTTCCGGTTGGTGTCCAACTGCTATTCAATGCTTGTACGGAATAAGTTCTGGGATATGTGGAAGAATCACCACTTCCCATCCACAGGCTGTCAAGGTCAAAAATTCCGCTATTCGCACGGAACTCCATATAAGCACCGCTTGCGGAGGTGAGTGCGACATTCCCATTGATACGGACGTAGCCCGTGGTTGCACTGGTTGAACCTGTTACACCTGATGGAGCCGATCCAATTCTGAAGCTGGTTCCAGTCGAATTTTTTGCATAAATATCGAACCCGGTTGATAAAATATTTGCAGATGAAATTATTTGTCCAGATGTCATTCCTGAAGTTGCTCCGGCGTGCCATGTAACAACCGAAGCATCAAATGTAACCGTACCTGTAGAGCCACCATTTACCAAGCCTAGCGTATTATCATAATTAATATTTTCATTATAAATAATATTATATATTTCTGTCGGTCCTGTGTTTGCTTCAAGTGTCCAGTTTCCGCCCCTGCTTTCTGATCCGGTTGTATCCACGGAGGCCGCAATATCCGCACCAGTTGCCATGGCCAAATGTTCGATAAATGTTTGTCCTTCTGTACCGGAGGCGACACCGCAGCCATAGACCAGAAGATCGCCGGATTCGATCAGAGCTTGACCGAGTATGGCCAACTTGGCCTGAACCTCAGTACTTTGCAGTGATGCGTTGGTCAGTACATCCTTTCCCAAGCGCAACATGGCCTTGGTTCCATGACTCAAAACATGAATCGCATCATATCCGCTATGTGTTTCCGCCCATTGCGCCAACTGTGCCAGACCGGAAGCACTACCATCAATCAGTATTACCTCCACTCCAGTCCGCACACCATTGACCAGGATTTGATAGTTATCCACCGAGGTATCAATAAAAATTACCTCTTTTTTGCCATTATTCAGTTTGGGATCAACATAGCGGGTTGCAACTGGAGTGAAGGTACGATCTGGGACCACCGTATCACTGGCCGTTGATTGGTTTGATAGCGTCTTGGCAGCTTCATGGGCAGGAGTGGCATCATGCGCAACCTCTGGTTGTGCATGTACTACCTTGATCACCGCATCTGCGGCAGCACCATCGAACATCATGCGGGGTTCGAGAGCCATCAACATCAATCTTGAGTGGTTGTTCCTGGCCATTGTGAAGATATCCTGACGGAATGGTTTGGTTTTGATCTTGCTCATGGCAATACTGACCTTCTAAAACATGGCGATTGATAAAGTTGACAAGAAACAGAAGTGTTCAACCGGGAGCTTCCAGAAAGTTTATGACAAGTAGAGCAACCGACCAACGCATCTGGATAATAGAATAAGTTAAGTATTCACAACCGTTTAGACACGATTTACTCCCAATTTGGATAGACAGAGAAGGAGGAAAAGATCTGATCTCTGCCTCCTTCTCTGTGCTAAAGAGTGGTTTGTTAGGGACGCTCAGGATAGGTGCCTGTCATGGCGATACAAAAATTCATGGCCAGATAGGGATTGAGCAGGGAAAAACGTTGGCCGCCTCCTGCCGCACCAATGGTGACAGTGCCACCGGTGATACCACCACCGCTCCCGCTGGTTTTTATACCACCCAGGGAAATGGGAGAGGTTGCACTTTTACTCCACATTTTCACTGGTTCCGTACCCTCTGTCGCGGCAGGCCCCAGAAAATTATGAGTACTGTCTGGCGTTGATAGGGCATCGTTGGCATCGTGTGACACATCGATAGTCACTTTCAGAGGGGTATCCGCCGAACCACCGGTTCCTTGAAATGTGGCGGGATGGTTGTGTGGTGGCAATTGATTGAGAGCCAGAGCAGTTGTTTCGGCTCCCCCCTTTTGAGCCACTTGATAAGGGGAAAGCCCTTGTTGTCCGATCCCGGCGCCGATGAGCATCCGACCGCGCAATTCGGGCAGATTGAATGCCGTCTTATCGTCGCCTCCGTACAGCGATCCAATCAGGGAATAAAGTACCTGATATTGGTTCAACGGCAGGGATTGGCCTGCGCAAAAGTTCCAACCCACTGGTGCAAATTTATAAGGAAAGGGCAAAATCATGCCAATGTACGGATCCATGGGGTTTCTCCTCTTCAGTAAAGTTAATTATAGTGTATGTTCTTTTGTTATTCAGTTCACATCTTGGCGCATTGCCTGTCTGTGTTCTGTCTGTGTGAGGTGTTCATCCAAGTGACGACCACCTGCTATCATGCGGGTTGCCACACCAGCAAATCGACCATGTTGTCGGACGCCGCCAGTTGAAACCCAAGCCGGGCATAAAACTGCTTGGCTATGCCATTGTGCTTGGCTACGCAAAGCGTCAACGGCACCTTGACCTGAGTAGCCGCCCGTTGCAAAGCCTGCATTATCCCCGTGCCCAAATTTTGGTGACGCACTTTCGGAATCAGGGAGATATCCATAATCCTAACCTCTTGTTCCCCAAAATGGACAATGACTCTGCCTATGCGATCCCCTAATTTTTCCACGATAAAAACAAAAGCATCGGGATTGTTTTCGCCATAGCTAACGGTTTGCCACTGCTGCTGCAGGCCGATCAAGTGTTCAATAAAGTCATCCTCGGCATCAATCAGACGCAGATCCTGGCGCGTTGAACGATACAGCACGGCCAAAAAGGGTTCATCATCTGGACGGGCCGGTCGCAAGCTCAAGCCATCCGGCAAGGAGTTGCTGTTCTGTAACATGCCTTCTCTCCTGCAGAAAATAACAACCTGATTAAGGCAGGGCCAGCAAAAGGTTGCTCTATTGACTTTGATCACTTATTAGTCTAAAGCAATCTTTGCTCCGCAGCAAGATTATTTTATGGTTGTTTACAAATAACTATCCATAATATTTCATGAAGAAAAGCAGATTGTTAAAAGTGACTATTACTCAATTCAAAACAATCTGATACCACTCGCGATCTTCTTCCTCGCTTTGCGGCACGATGTGCACGACATAAATATCAGCAACAGAAAACTCTCCCAATGAAAAAGTACACAGGCCATCCTGGAAAGGGGGAACATCCTTGCCGGATGAGAGCAGAATGGAAAAGGGAATACGTCGGTCCGGCTTGTGCCGACGCGGCATGGCACGCGGATTTTCCGCTACCTCTTCCACCACGATGGGAATCACCTGATCCGGTGTAGCATTGGGAATCAGGGTTCCACTCTGGTTGAGAAAAGGTGAAATATCTGCACTACATAATCTACTCAACATCGTTCTCTATCCTGTCTCATGGATGGATCAGTACGTAGACATCCTGCCAACCTTCTTGCGCAGCTTTGCTGCAAAACATGGCAAAGGTATCCCTTTTCTGACAGTGATCTCACAACTTTGCATCATTATTCAAGGAATAATGATGCGGATAACCGAACAGGGCAAAGTCAAGAATAGAATATCTGTTTGGATAACCATTTTACAGGCAAAACAACAGCCATCATGCAATATCACGCCACATCCTTGAGCAGGGTTATCTCTCCCTGTTCGTTGGCAGCAATCTTATAGGAGGGCAAATTTTCCTGCTCTTTTCCCTCCCCCTCTTGTACGAGCAAACAGCGACAGGCAGACACAAGCTCCTCTTTGACCTTCATGATTTCCATGATCTCTGTATCGCTCATCCCCTTGCGTATCATCCTGAGCACCTTCTCTGTATCAGCGCTTAATGCCGCTGCCCTTTGCTGACTGACCATGATTTCAGCCATCAGAGCCCGACTTAAAAAACTTTCATTGTTGATCAACCGCTCCACCAACTCAACAAGGGACTGCTTGTTGTTTTCATCTGACAATTGCTGACGCAAAGATTCCAGATCTTGAAAATACTCTTCAAGAAACAATGTTTTCTCCTCAGAAACAACCGGATGTTTTCCTTCAACCTCAACGACCATTGGCAGGAAGCGGTTGCGGAGCTGTTCGGTCAATTGCTCCAACAAACTGGCGAGTTCCGTGATTTTGCTTTTCAGAATGGCAATGTTGTTCTGGTATTCCTCTTTCTTGTGTCGCATTTCGGCAATTTCCACGCCGTTGAGAATTGTTTTCATAAAGCCAGCAACTATGGCCAAGGCGGCAGCGATCATACCCAAGATCTTGGCAATGTTCAGCAAAGTGGATGCGAAAGCAGCATAAGCTGGATTGGCGGTTGCCAAACTCAGCAGATAGGAACTACCCGCTGCCGCCAATATTAAACCACTTCCCATACCCACAATCTCGGCACTTCCCGAGGTGTAACGTTGAATGAGTGACAGAATTTTATGAAAACTGTTCCCTTCCCCCAAGTTGATCGCATAACTGATAGACAGTTTTTTGAGATGATCCTGTACGGCATCGATCACGCGATTTTGGTTGCTCTGCATACTGGTGCAAAAACTGATTGTCTGATTGATACCATCCAGGAGATGCTTTTGTTTGCTGTGCAACTTTTCCAGTTCATCTCTCCGGTTATGGGTAAACATCTCTTCCCAACTACAAAAATAGTCATCCAGGCCGGTAGCCACTGCCGAGGCAGCGGAACCGAGTGCGCTGCCCACTGCCTTGCCAACCTTTGTTACCCCTTCCACTGTATCAGAGGCGGCCGACTCCAGAGCGTCACCAACCGCATGGCCGACCTTGCCCGCTTCCTCGACCGTATCAACAGCAACTGAGCCAACCGCTTTGCCAAAATCACCTACTGCCTCTGCAATACCACTGAGAATCATCACCATACTCCCTGTCTGTATCTGCTATTGATCAAACCGAGACATGCAGCAGCTTGGTCAGCCCTGTTGCCGATAACTGCAGCACAGGGGTGTGAGCCACTTGCCCTGGATGCTCTTTGACATGTGTGGCCAACTGTG
The DNA here is from genome assembly GCF_004217665.1 of Candidatus Magnetaquicoccus inordinatus. Classification (GTDB taxonomy): domain Bacteria; phylum Pseudomonadota; class Magnetococcia; order Magnetococcales; family Magnetaquicoccaceae; genus Magnetaquicoccus; species Magnetaquicoccus inordinatus. The sequence goes on from NZ_RXIU01000541.1 coordinate 21,367, forward strand.
CAACCAGAGTGGCATCCAGTTCAAAAATCTCCATGACAGTTTGCTGGTCGCTACCCTTCTGCAAAGCCCTGGCGGCTTGCAGCAAAGCTGTCTGAAAACGGCGTAAAAGGCTGATTTGTTCGTAGGAAGAGCGGATAAGAATATCTCTTAAGTCAACCAGTGCACGGACAATGCGTGCACGGCGTTCTGCTTCTTGTGTTTGTACTGCTTCCTCAGTGCGCAACAAATTCTGAAACATATCCAATACATCCTCTTTGAGCAGTTGCAAGTCTACTTGTTTTTCACTCGCAGTAGGATCGTGAATGATGGGGAGCGGTTCTGTCTGTTCGTGCAACGGCACACAAAGATAGGAAACAGACTCAATCAGTAGTTGGGCATGTCCCTTAAGCTCTTCGATGGCCTGTTTGATATTTTCCCTCTCATCCTTGATTTTCTGTTGCAGATTACGAATTTGCGCTACTTCAATAGCATTCAAAATGGATTGCATCACCGACACCACGAGCGTGATAGCCATAGAGATTTTACTGAGCGTATTGGTTATGGAGGAGAGTGACAAATAGAGTGAGGGACGAAGCGAATTATGGGCTGTGCTGGCTATGTGCATGGCCATTTGATATTCCACAATGGCTGCATGGATTATACCGCGGATACCGCTGGCACCGCGAATTGCCGCCGTCGAAAGCATCGACAAGCGGACAGCAAAGGCCGATACAGTGATAACTTTATTGCCAATCGAAATCATTTTTTTGATTACCGACAGCACGTTTTTGACCTTTTTCAGATCAGAAGTCAAATGAATATCAGGAAGATTGTGCTCAAAGTGGAACACTTTTTTTAATTCCTGCTGGTTTTCTGCCTCCAGATTGCTGATTGTCTGCATAATATCGGCAAATTGCAGCACAACCTGCTGGACTGCAGCGAGTTCATCATGGCTGCGACGCATTGCGCTGTGCGCTTTTTCCAACGCCTCTTTTCTTCGACCGGTAACATACTCTTCCCAACCAGCGAATAAATCATCGATACCAGTAATCACATCCTCAACTGCCCCACCCATAGTCTGCTCCCTTGCAAAAATTGAGATTTTCAGCCATGCCAATGAAGAGGTTTTTGTTCTGTTCTTCCGAATCTTGACAATCGAAACTATTCACCACCCAAACAACTGCTGGTCCAGGGAGGGAACCTCCCTGGCGGAGCCTCTGGGGTTTTGCTTTTTGCTTTTGGCGCGCTTTTCACACTAAGCCGACGCGCCTTTTGCGCCAATTCGCACAGCATCCCCATGCGGGTAGAGCTGGCGAGTCATTGCAAACCGGGTAGACCTGGCAAGCCAGCGCGAACCTGACTGGTTACGACAATCAAAACTATGCAGCTTGCTCTCAGGTGGGTGTGGCAATAATTGTCATTTTCTTGTTCTGATCAATGGCAATTTTGTAGGCAATTGTTTCCAGTTTGCCGGGATGTGCTTGGTGAAAACGACGACATTCGTTAATCTCTTCCTGGCTGACCTCCGGGATAATGTCGCGAATATCAGTATCGTCCATGCCGCGATAGACCATTTTCAACACGCGGGTGACATTGTCGCTGGCTGAAACAATCTTATAGTTTTCATGAAAAATTCCAGCCATCAATGCTGCGTTGACAATATTATCGAGGTGCATCGCTGCCTCGACCATCTTCTGCATATCTTCTGTACTCTCCAGATTGGTCAAGCGCGTATTCAGATTACGAATCTTGTCGTAATAATCTTCGAGGGAATATTGCTGATTGTTGTAGGTGAAGGTATGTTTACCATTGGTTACCGGCACCAAATGATCATATTTTTCCTGCAGCTCTTTCAGCAAGCTTGCAAACAAAGTGCTCAGTTTTCCTGATTCCTGTTTTAGTTCGCTTATATTTTTCTCATATTCTTCTTTCTTATGGCGCATGTTGGCAATATCCACACCGTTGAGAATGGAAGTCACCAGAGCACCTACTGCTGCCAAAACAGTGGCATATTTGCCAAGAGTTTTACACAGTTCAAATGCTTTGGAAGCAAAATTGGCCCAAGATGCACTGGAAGCAACCCAACTGACCAGTTTGCTGACAGCACTCACAGTAAGCGCTATCGCTCCCAATGTTCCGACTACGCTGGAGGCGCCCAAAGTGATTTTACCAGACCAGGAGAGAATATCTTCCAAAGTGTTATGCTCAATATTAACAACATACCTTCCTTTTATGTTGTTAACGTAAGCTTGAACTGCTGCGCCAACTTTGTCATAATTGCCCTTCATGCTGGTAAAAAAGGGAATGACATGATTGATGTCGTCAATAATTTTTTTCTGCTTAACCAGAAGCTCCTCCAATTTTTCTCTTCTTTTATGGGTAAACAGCTCCTCCCAACCACAAAAATAGTCATCCATTCCGGTCAAAAAACCAGACCAGCCATCCTCTATGATGCCAACACCGCCATCGATTATACTAGTTGAAGACATATTCTGTTTCCTTTTGATGATGGAGCAAACAAAAATACAACGGTGAGTTGGTTCTTGCTACCTTCCAAGATGGGTTTTTGTTTGTAAAAGTGAACACAATCAAAAGATATTATATGAGAGTCTAAAAATAAACTTACATTTGATTACATGTGTAAATCAGTCGAACTGGCAAGTCAAGTTATTCTACGTAGGGGCAATGAGCTTCCTCTGTGTATCAATAGACAAACTTGATTTTTGTTACATATAGTATGCAAAAGTGCGTATAAGGGGCGGGTTTTCGGTATCCCATTACACACAGTTCGCCAGTTTTGTCTCCGTGGGGATGCTGTGCGGGTTGGCGCAAAAACACACGCCAATCCGCACAGCTTGCATCCATTAGGCGCTTAAGCCGACGCAAAAAGCGCGTCGGCTTAGTGTGAAAAGCGCGCCAAAAGCAAAAAACAAAACCCCAGAGGCTCCGTCTCTTGACCCGCAGTTGTTTTGGGTGGTGAATAGTTACGAATTTTGCACCTTTTTGCGCAAGCGACCCAGCAGCACATTGAGGCGCTTGCACTCCACAACCGACGCGCGCTCATTCAGCAGGCCGACCAGCTTGGTTCTGGCGATGGGCGTATCTCCCGTTTCCGCCAAATGGCGGAGCAGCGAAAATTCCCGACCAGTCACTGTAATATGGATCTTCTCCAAGCTCTTGTGACTGGGTTTGTGTCCATGCCTAAGATATGAGTCCATGTCGGCAGCCAATGGAACGGATTCGTAACGGGATCTCCCTTGTTTTCATTCATCTCAGTTTTTTGGAGCCCAATAGTTGCGTCGATGATCATACCAGTAATAACGCAGATATTTACCGGCCTCCACTACCACAGCAACCAACCGATCTTCTCCGACCGTGTTTGTTTTGTGTATAAGGATCGGGTCGCAGGTCACATCCTGGCCAAAATCAGGCAACTCTTCAAATACACGCTTCTGTCGTAAATCGGTAACAACAGCGCGAAAGCTTTTAATCTTCTGTCCAACCCGGGCAACCACATGGACTTCATCCTGGAAGCTGTGGATTTTTGGATTGTGACAGATTAATGGCTCTTTCTCATTGCGCGACGTGATGACTGTTTTTTCACCCCAGGAATCTTCCTCCCAGTCTCCATGAAAGTAGTGTTCAAATCCCTCTTCTGTCGGCACAATGATTTCCAGCGTACCACCTTTCCATAATTGATCGAAAATATGGTGAACCATGGCAATTTGTCCCCGCAAACGTCCGATCCGTGGAAATTTTTTGTCATCCGAGAAGTTGTTGAGATTGTGTGGATAGGTGTCACTGTAATCATTTGTTACGAATTCCGGACGTCCACCCACTGGGTTTTGGTTAAACCAACCCAGGATGAGTCTGGAAACTCCATTTTCAAACACCGGTACAGCAAAATGGCGCAATTTGCTCTTTGGGTGATAATTGGCAACAGCCACTTTGCCAATGATCCATGACCCCTCAGTTAAACTATTGTAAGTGAATTGCCGAACTGTGCAGGATGGGTTTTCTTTCCCGTCATCAATGGCAGCATGTGAACGGAAGATCTTTTTTTCCGTAGAAACCAGCACATCAAACCAATTCTCGAATCCGGGAAATCCATCTGACTGCTTATAATAGTTAAAAGCATGAACAGCAACTATATTAGTTTTTTCAGGCATCGTCTCCTCTAGAAAAACAGTGTATATATTGCCAGTTTTGCCATTCATATCTTTTGTTAAGTGTGTATAGCCTTTCCCGCCATCTGTGCTCAAAAAAAGCAATATATCTCTATCCGAGCCTTTGCGAAAATTGGCGGCTGCCATTTCTGCCAAGGGGGCAAAGGATTGATCAGTGACAATTCGTCTGCAGGCTTTTTCATCGCGCACTGTCACAGTAAAAACATGCTTTCCCTGCTGGATAAGAAACAGATCTTCTTGACTGTCAATACGCAACGGCAAGATCTGATGGACATAATCCTCTGCAGAGCAGGTCATTTTCCGTATCGGAGCAATCGACCAATCTGTCATGACAAACAACTCCTCCTCAATTTTTGTAAACTTGCCAAACCGGCATAAGGATCACGAATTTGTAATCTCAATGCGTCCCAAGTGCTGCAATGGCAGAATAAATTCATGAAAATCGATCATCAGCGGATTGTCTTTCCAGAGCTCACGCCACTGCATCATGATCCGATAGATGTTTTCTTGTTGTGTTTCCGATGCCAGTTGATAAATCGGAATAATCCGATTGACTTTACAGCAGCGCCAACTCGTAGCCGGTGCCAGAGAAGCAGTCCACTCGGCAACAGAATTGACACATCCGGGATCTCCACCAACAGCATTGAGTTGCGCACTCTTGCTTTGTGAGCCGCTACTCTCTTCACTGCCTTTTTTGACGGATCCGGAGAGTGCCATATCCCATGAAACCGATTTGAGTTTCAGTTGAAATTCCAACTGCATCTCTTCGCGCTTTTCATGCGATGTAATGGTAGTGCGATCCTCCAGAAACAGTTTGCCGCCAATCAAAAACTCTACCGGCAAATAGGCTCCCCATTTTTCAAAAAAGGCTCGCATACGGAAAAAAGCGTCATAAGATTGCGGAATACACCCTGTGACAGGCAGTTGCAGTGCTTGCTGTTGCTTCTGGCACGAGCTGATTTGCTTGTTGAGTTGTAGCAGATCGTTTGCACATTCCGCGTCAGAAGTGAGCTGAGATTTTTCCAGAGACTGTATTTTTTTGAGAGATTCGTTGATTTTGTCATGCAAGATACTGATCTTCTCTGCAGCTTCCTTTTTGACCTCATCACGTAGCCGTTGTATTTGCTCTCTTAAAACAGTCAACTCCTCTGCAGCCTGTTTGTTGCGTAATTGCTGATCAGCTTTGCGTTTGTTTATCTCATTTGTCAGACGCTGCAGCTCCTCAGCAAGCTCAGCCATCTTTTTGGCGTTGATGGTCTCAAGCTCTTCCTTGCTGGAAAAATAGTGCAGATCTTCCAAAAATTCGCCATCAAGTTGTGCACGGGCCTTGCTGAGCAGGCTGAGCTCCATTTTGGGTACAATTGTTTCTGATCGGCCATAGTAGTTTTTCATGCTGTCTGATTCACTGGTGGCATAGGCGGCGCTTATTTTCCCCCTTGCACCCCAAGCGAGGCCGTTGTAACCACCACTGAGCGAGCAGGCGATGCTCAGATCCTTGGCAAAAATGGCATAGTCATAGGTAAAAGTTTCGCTATTGATATAGCTTTTTTGTGCATCAAGCACGCTGACCAGATTTTCAGGTTGACCGCCGGGTTTGATCGGTTGACGAAAACTCCATTCGATTTGGCTGTTTTTCATCAATACTCCGTGAAAAACATTACAACTCTTGAGCAAGCTGCGTTTGCCGGCATCATCAAGCACACCATAAGAGTCCATTTTGGCGGATGCCTTGACACCCTTGCCGCGTATCGATTGGTTGCTGACCCAATCCTCTTCTGCTTTAGGGCGTTTTACCTCCAATCCTTTCGGTATGGCAGGCAGCTCATCTTCAGAAACGGTAATGCGATTTTTGCCAACCGCACGGATGATGGTAAGAGCAGCTCCTTCTTTTGGAGCATGTTCTTTACCATCTGGCAAAAGCTGTTTTACCGTTAAATCACTCTCATCTTCAGGAAATATGCGTTGATTGCCAGAGTCGAGAAAACGATCAGCACTATCCATAATGCCACGAGCGCTGAGGGTTTTACGCAGATCGGCAAGCAACATGCCAGGCTTGGCCTTCAAACGATGCGTTTCATTCGCCTTATCGGATTCACCTTTTTGCGCTTCGGAAACGATTTTAATCTGCAATGCCCAATCTTCTGTGCTTTCTGTGCTGGTTGCCTTTGTTTCCGCACTGTGCAGCGCTGCTGAATCGCTCAGTGCGGGATTGCTGGCAGGAAGCGCACCTGTATCATCCGTTTGTTGCAATACGGCGGCAAGGTTGTTCTGAGCGTTGGCTGCTGTTTGGGGATGGCCCGTCGGTAAAATATCTCCATCATGCAGTTGTGCCAATGAATGCTGATTGTCCAGCATTTGTTTTGCAGGAAGAATAAAAGGTGTGCTATCCTCAGCCATGGTCAACCCATTAATATTATAATTATTTATTGTTACGCTCCTGGCATAAAAACAGGAACGATGGGAGATGTTCTAACTACATTTCATCATGTGTTGCGCCTGTCCCCCAATCTTCTGTGCGCATGAAACCTTTCCATTGCCACAAGCAGTTCCATCAGACAGAGAGAGGGAACAAATTTCCACCAGCAACGACTTCCTCGACCAAAAATTCAGCCGTTCACGATGTTTTTCCGAATTCTTCAACATAATAAACCCTGCACATTGAGAAGACAACTTACATTTGCTTACATTGACTGGTGTAGTCAGTTATAATCAAAGATGACGGTTTGTGAGGGGAAGAGATGTTATTTGTTGCGAGGGCATGATGTGGTTCAGGTGATAATGCACTTGACTGTCATCAGGTAGCCGAGGGGATGGATGCTTTTTACGGGAAGTTCACAATGTAACGAATTTTGCACCTTTTTGCGCAAGCGACTCAGCAACACATTGAGGCGATTGCACTCCACAACCGACTCGCGCCCATCCAGCAGGCCGGCCAGCTTGGTTCTGGCGATGGGCGTATCTCCCGCTTCCACCAAATGGCGGAGCAACGAAAATTCCCGACCAGTCAACTGTAAATGGCTGCCGTCGGGGGCAACCAACAGGCAGCGCTCTCGCTCCAGTCGCCAGTTTCGGCTCTCTGCTCCATGCTCTGCGACTTTTTCCGGGAGGGGCAAGCGTCTGGCAACAGCATCGATATTGGCCGCCAACTCGCGCAGATCGATTGGTTTAAGCAGATAGGAGTCGGCACCACTCGACAAGCCATGCAGGCGGTCTGAAAGAGCGCTGCGGGCGGTCAGCATGATAATGCCCAGGTTGGGTCGGATTCTGCGCAGCTCTTCGGCTATCTGAAAACCATTGTAGCCAGGCAACTGCACATCCAGCACCACCACATCCACACTTTCACTGGTCAGACGGCTCAGCAACCGTTCACCACTCTCAACGCCAAAAACCGGATAGTTCATGGCAGAGAGAAATTCCACCATGCTGCAGCACAGATCCGCATCATCCTCGACAATGGCCACTTTTGGTACGGCAGGCACTGTTGTTACTCCCGATGGGGGGTGCGAGCAGGAAAGTGCACCGTGGCACAGGTGCCCTGGCCGGGTTGACTCGCAATAGCAAACTCTCCCTGATACAAATGGACTATCTGTTTGACCAGATAGAGACCGAGACCTGCACCGCTGGCATGTTGGGCATTGTGGCCACGAAAATAGCGGTTGGTCACCTGAGGCAGGTCGGCACTGGTGATGCCCATCCCTTGATCTTGTACCGACAAGGTCAACCACCCGTTCTGGTCGCGATGGGCCTTCAGGGTGATCTCTGTTCCTGGCGGAGAATATTTGCGGGCGTTATCCAACAGGTTGCTCAGGACCACCCGCAGCAGATGGGCATCCATCCACAGATTGCCCAGAGCTGCAGGTTTTTCCAAGAGGAGTCGATGACTCTGGAAACTGCTTGACTCGCCCGCCCAAAACATGTGCATAAAATCATCCAGCATCACCCCTTCATCCATCCGCAAGCCACTGACATGAAGATGTTCCAGACGGCTATCAGAGAGGCAGTTGTCCATAAAGGCAGTAACTCTCTGAACGCCCCTGTGGATTCGTTCCAGCAATTCATTGGCCTCGCAGAGGGTCGCGCAGCGCACTCCTAACAACTGTGTGGCAGAAGCCACGCTGGCCAACGGCGAGCGGATCTCGTGGGAAACCATGGACAAAAACTGTTTTTGGTCGGCAAGAAGCTGTTCTGCAAGCTCTTTGGCCTGTTTGTTGCGTTCCTGGGCCAGCACTCTTGCACTCACATCCACTCCGATCGAAATGGCTCCAATCGTTGGTTTTTCAACGGGATGGTGCAGGGTGTTATACCACTCACAGGTGATGATTGCCCCGGATTTGGTGCGGTTTTTGTTCAGGGAGTAGGTGATGGTCATCTCCCGCAGGGTGCGATCCATGACCTGGTGCACTGCATCCTGATCGGTCTCCGGCACCAGTAATGCGACCATCGGTTGTCCCAATGCCTCTTCCAGGCTCCATCCAAACAAACGGCTTGCGGCAGTATTCCAGCCGATGATCCGGTCGGAAGGATCGGTGACGATCAAGGCCATCGGTACGGCATCAAACAGATATTGCCAGCTTTTTTCACCCGCTTTCAATCTTTTGTTCAAGCGGATCAGGTGATAGGCAATGCCTGCCGCCAGCGCCAGGATGCTTCCCATGACAGCCAGGACCGAAAATATCCAGGTCAGGTCTACCGCTTTGGGCTCGGCGTTATAGAGAAAGCCTTCAAAATGGACCGGGAGCTTGAGCATGCCCAGTTCGCTATAGACCTCGGCGATATGCCGCCACCGCCCTTCATACATATGGCCGGGAGCCACCAGATCCACTCGCATCAGGGGGACCATCTGTTGCGCCTCATAGAGCAGATGATTCAGGTCATGTTGTTGGGGATAGCGTTTGTGGATCAGTTTGGCTACCTCTTCCAGATGGGTCATGGCATACTGCCAACCACGCAGGCTGGCCTCGCGAAAGGCACGCACCTGTTCCGGGTGATCACGAATCTGTTTTTCGGTGGTGAAGAGGTTGTCACCATAAAAGTCAATGCCGCCGTTGCGCGGGGAGTAGAGTACAAAGGGCAGACCGGCATCAGCCAAAGCAAAGGGTTCATCGGTGACATAGACGGTCATGGCATCCACTTCCCCACGAACCAGAGCGTCAACAGAAAAACCGTGTGCGACAGGATGATAAGAGTGATCTTTCAACCCTTCGCGACGAAGATAGGCAATCAGTTCGGCTGAACCAGGCTCAACCATGACCCGTTTTCCAGCCAGACCGTGCAGGCTCTGCACGCCGGAGTTGTGCAGGGTCAGCAGTGCCAGCGGTGAATGCTGGAAAATGGTGGCCAACACCACCACTGGTATCCCTTTTTGCCGCAACAACAGCAGATCGGTGGTGCCAACGCCAAACTCTGCTTGGCCATTGACGACCTTGCCGACACAATCATCTCCCGGTTCACAAGGCAGAATCTCTACTGCCAAGCCCTTTTCCTGGTAATATCCTTTCTCCTGGGCGACATAGTAGCCAGCAAACTGAAACTGGTGTGACCATTTGAGTTGTAGGCGGATTTTTTTGTCTTCGGCCCAGGCAGCGTTGTTGCCTGTCTGCAGCAGCAAAAGCAGAATGAGCGCAATGCCTAGGCAGTGGAAAAGAGAGCCACAGAGTGGTTTTGTTAACGTCGCGCACCAGGCAGGCTTTTTTGCCGATTGCCAAGGGGCCAATGGATGGTTCAAAAAGAGTGAACAGCTTTCCGGTTGTGTCGTTTTTGGAGTCTGTACCAGCTTATGCGGAGAAAGCTCTGTGCTTGTGTCAGTTGCATGAGGCAAGTCACTCAGAGCTGTTATAAGCCCAGTCCCTTTTGTGATCATTGTGTTCATGCGAGAGTTGCCTGCTTGACAATAACTAATAATGTCCGCTGCAAGCTGTGATGAGGTGTATCGATAAACAATATAATGTACGGATAGTTCATCAATTCACTATGTCTCCTACACCACCATCCTTGGTGTTGTTGACATAACTGAGCGGGGCGCTCCATCTCTGGCGATGCAAAACATGCTAAGTCTATGCGATAAGAGCCATTTGGTGAAAGTTTTTTTTCCTGATTTTCAAAAATTGTCCTGTTTTTTTCTGCACTACCTTATTAAATTTGCAAGAAAATTTTATATTGCAAGTTGATAAGAGTATCATGGCGGTTGATTTGGTACAGTACATACCACGAAATAATTTATTATTTATTTATATTTTGTGTTTGCTTGAATATGAAATACACAATATAATAATTTTTATCTTATCTTTTGACTGTTGATTTTTGAAAATATCTTTTAAGTAATAGCAATGACTTTCGAGTCGTTTATTGAAAAGGTGCATTTTAGACAATGCTATGATCCTAGATTCTCATAATGGATTGTTTCTCTCTCGTGGCTGCACCGGTTGTGGTGATGGGGCAGAAAAATCGGTGATGTGGGTGGGCAGGTATTGCATCTGTCTTGCCCCTTTTGGAGTGCGTGGCAACATTTTCCGCTTGCATCTTCTTCAAGTCACGCCATGATTATCAGTATCAGAAACAACTAAAATATGCAGCTCTCGCACAAGAGAGTCTCCCCATGGTTCATGGACGAGGCACACTTCCTTTGGTAGACTTTTTTGCATTAGCAAATCAACCATTTCGCTGGGACAGGTTATGAATCAACAAGCTCTTTCCGCTCTCGTCTGGTCCGTGGCTGACCTGTTGCGTGGGGATTACAAGCAGGCAGAGTATGGCCGGGTCATTCTGCCCATGACGGTGCTGCGTCGTTTGGATTGTGTTTTGGCATCCACCAAGGCTGCGGTATTGGCAGAATATGCCCAGAAGTTACAGATGGGTCTCAACCCGGAACCCTTCGTGCTGCGCAAGGCGGGTCAGAGTTTTTACAATATTTCGCCGATGGATATGACCCGCTTGAAGGGGGATGCGGACCATATCCGGGAGAATCTGTTCAGCTATCTCAATGGTTTTTCATCTGCGGTGCGGGATGTGTTCGAGCGATTTGAGTTTCATACCCAGGTGGAGCGTTTGGCCAAGGCTGGGTTGCTTTATCAGGTGGTGGAAAAGTTTTCCGGGTTTGCTTTGCACCCGGAATCGGTGAGCAACTATCAGATGGGATTGGTTTTCGAGGAGTTGATTCGCCGTTTTGCTGAGCTGTCCAACGAAACCGCCGGGGAGCATTTTACCCCGCGTGAGGTGATTCGCTTGATGGTCAATCTGCTCTTTATTGAGGATGACCCGGTGTTGGCCACTCCTGGGGTGGTACGGACCCTTTACGACCCCACGGCAGGTACAGGAGGGATGCTCTCCATTGCCGGTGAATATCTGGAGGAGCACAACCCCCAAGCCCGGTTGACGGTATTCGGGCAGGAGTTGAACCCGGAGTCCTATGCCATCTGCAAGGCGGATATGCTGATCAAAGGTCAGGATGTCTCCAATGTTGTTTTCGGCAATACTCTCTCCGAGGATGGCCACCCGCACAAGAGGTTTGATTATATGCTTTCCAATCCCCCGTTCGGGGTGGAGTGGAAAAAGGTGGAAAAAGAGGTCCGCAAGGAGCATGAGAGCCTGGGTTATAATGGTCGGTTTGGTCCCGGTTTGCCGCGTGTGTCGGATGGTTCCATGTTGTTTCTGCTGCATCTACTTTCCAAAATGCGTGCGGTGGCCGATGGCGGGAGCCGGTTTGCCATCGTGTTGAATGGTTCGCCGCTGTTTACCGGCGGGGCGGGTAGTGGCGAGAGTGAAATCCGCCGTTATGTACTGGAAAACGACTTGCTGGAAGCCATCATCGGTCTGCCCACCGACATGTTCTACAACACCGGGATTTCGACTTATCTCTGGATTGTCAGCAACCGCAAGCCCGCCCAGCGCAAGGGCAAGGTGCAGTTGATTGATGCCAGCGGCATGTGGCAGAAGATGCGCAAGAGCTTAGGGAGCAAGCGCAAAGAGCTGTCGGACGAACAGATTGAGGCCATCACCCGGCTGTTCGGTTCCTTCACCGAGGCCGAACAGGATGGCAAACCCATCAGCCGCATCTTTGCCAATAGCGATTTCGGCTATCGCACCATCACCGTAGAGCGACCGGAACGGGATGCGGCGGGTCAGATTGTACTGGGTCAGAAAGGCAAGCAAAAAGGCAAGCCGCAACCGGATGCCAAGTTGCGGGATACCGAGAACGTGCCTCTTTCCGAAGCGGTGGAGGTCTATTTCAAGCGGGAGGTGCTGCCCCACGCGCCCGATGCCTGGATTGATCATGAAAAAACCAAAATCGGCTATGAAATCTCTTTCAACCGCTATTTTTATGTGTTCCAGTCGCCCAGGTCTTTGGCAGAGATTGATGCTGATCTGAAAGAGGTGGTGGGAAGGATTCAGGGTATGCTGGAGGAGATTTTGTGATGTGTGGTTCAAAGAACGACATGGGGTCTGGTGAGAGTTTACTGTATCAAGATAAGAGGAATAGAATGAAAAATCAACCTGATGCTGGTTGTGTACACACTCTATGTAACTACTGGAATCTGCTTGTCAGTCTGATGATTGCATGCTATATTTTGGATAACAACACCCGCCAAGGCTATGCTCATCTGAGTACCCTCAAACCGGCGGGTTGCTTTTTTGGGGAATCCGGTTCTGGATTTCTTTCCCATGCGCTATGACAAACCTCACGCATCGTTTGCCCAGCAGATTGCACTGTTGCAATCCAGGGGTATGCTCATTGATGATCCATCCCATGCCGCCCATTCCCTTGCGCACTTGAACTATTACCGTCTGGTTGCCTATTGGTTGCCGTTTGAAGAGGATCATGCCACGCATCGATTTCGCCCTGGTACGCGATTTTCTGCAGTTTTGAACCTGTATGAGTTTGACCGCAAGCTGCGTTTGTTGGTACTGGATGCCATTGAGCGGGTGGAAGTGTCGTTACGGACACAATGGGCCTACTACCTGTCCAGGGAGCATGGTTCACATGCCTATATGCACCCGTCATTGTTTGTCAACAGTGAGGTATTCCAAGAGAATCTAAATCATCTGAGGAAGAGCGTCGGGGAGTCGCACGCCGCTTTTGTCAAACACTACCGGGACAAATACACCGATCCGGATTTGCCGCCCATCTGGGATGTTTGTGAATTGTTGACGTTTGGAGCTCTTTCAAAGTGGTATGCCAATCTGCGACCGATGCCGATTCGTCGTGCCATTGCCTTCCCCTACCATCTGGATGACGATGTTTTGCAGTCCTTTCTGCGTCACCTGAACTTCATCCGCAACGATTGCGCCCACCATCACCGTCTTTGGAACCGCAGTTTCACCTTCACCATGAAAATTCCCCAAACCAAGCCCAAAAAGCTGGTAGACAATTTCTGTCGGGAAGGGAGTCGGAAGATTTACAATGCGCTCGTTATGTTGGCATGGATGATGGATTTGATACAGCCGCACAACGATTGGAAAGAACGTCTGTTGGAGATGATCGAGCAGCACGCCATTGAACCCTCGTCCATGGGTTTTCCCGCCGATTATCGCCAAAGGCTAATCTGGCAGCCAGGGTGGAGTTCCTTAATATGAATATTCCGCGATATACTGAATACAAGGATTCTGGGGTGGAGTGGCTGGGGGAGGTGCCGGGGCATTGGGGGGTGGTGCCATTGAAGCATCTTGCAGAATTCATCAACGGGAATGCTTTTAAACCAGCCGAATGGGTTGAATTTGGTATTCCAATCATACGAATACAAAATCTTAACGGTAGTGGAGAATTCAATTATTTCGATGGAGAGGTAGAAGAGAGATACTTGGTACATGATGGCGAGTTGCTTTTTGGCTGGTCCGGCAATCGTGGCACATCATTTGGTCCTTTTCTCTGGCAGTGGAACGAGGTGTGTGCCCTTAATCAGCATATTTTCCGTGTTGTTCCATTTGACTCAGATAAAAAATCATTATACTGGACCCTGAAGGCAGTGACCACCCATGTGGAAGACCAAGCACACGGCATAATTGGTATGGTTCACATAACAAAAGGCGACCTTGGTACAATCAATGTTCCTGTCCCTCTTCAAGAAGAACAATCCGCCATCGCCGCCTTCCTCGACCGCGAGACGGGTAAAATCGATGCCCTGGTGGCCGAGCAGGAAAAGCTGATTTCACTGTTGAAAGAGAAACGCCAAGAGGTCATCTCCCACGCCGTGACCAAGGGACTGAACCCCGATGCACCGATGAAGGACAGCGGGATTGAATGGCTTGGGGCGCTACCGGAGCATTGGAAGGCAGGGTATGTTCGTTATTTTGCCAGATTGGAATCTGGACACACCCCTAGTCGCCAACATCCAGAATACTGGGAAAACTGTACCATACCATGGTTCTCATTGGCAGATGTTGGACAAATTCGGAATGACGAAGTGATTTATGTTTATGATACCAAAGAGTTGGTCAGTGAACTTGGTTTGGCGAACTCTTCTGCAAGGTTGCTGCCGAAAGGGACTGTCATGCTTTCTCGTACTGCATCTGTAGGCTATTCAGCTATAATGGGATGCGATATGGCAACAACTCAGGATTTTGCAAACTGGGTTTGTGGACCTGAATTAATTTCAGAATTCTTGCTCTTCGTAATGCGTGGGTTGAGAAACGAGTTCAACCGTTTAATGATGGGTTCTACTCATCAGACCATCTATATGCCAGATATCGCCAAACTTGCTCTTGGAGTGCCACCCCTCCCTGAACAATCCGCCATTGTCGCCTACCTCGACCAACAAACCGCCAAACTCGACACCCTCACCGCAGAGGCCCAACGCGCCATCGAGCTGTTGAAAGAACGCCGCTCTGCTCTCATATCCGCTGCCGTGACTGGCAAAATCGATGTGCGGGGGATGGCAACATGAAAAAGAGTGTTATTGACCCGCTGACCTTGTTGAACAATCTCGAATGGGGAGAGCGGGAAGATGTCGAGTTTAAATCCGCTCGTGGTGGCCTGCCCTCCAGTTTGTGGGAAACCTATAGTGCCATGGCCAATACCCATGGTGGTGTCATTCTGCTCGGCGTCGAAGATGACCTGACTGTCAGCGGGGTGGGTGATGCGGCCAAATTGACCAAGACATTCTGGGATACCATCAACAATCGGGGCAAGGTCAACCTTAACCTGCTGGAAAATGATGATCTGAAAACCATCGAGATCGATGCCAAAGTGGTCATGGCCATCCGCATTCCCCAGGCCAACCGTTATCAGAAACCTGTCTATCTCGGTCAGAATCCGTCGCTTGGCACCTATCGGCGCAACTATACAGGAGATTACCACTGCACCGAGCAGGAGGTGGCCCGCATGTTGATGGACAGATCCGAGGAACCACCCGATAGCCGGATTCTTGACCATTTTTCCATGCAAGAGATCGATGCACCCAGTTTGCAGCAATACAGACAGCGATTTTCCGCTTACAAGCCCAGCCATCCCTGGTTGGATCTGGATGAGAAAGAGTTATTGTTGAAACTGGGTGGATGGCGTAAGGATCGTGCCCAGCAAAAGGAAGGTCTGACAGTGGCTGGCTTGTTGATGTTTGGTCACGATGAGGCGATTCGTGAAGCTGTACCCGCCTTTCATATTGACTACCGCGAGAGACTGTCCCAGGATCCCGATGTTCGTTGGACCGACCGTTTGACTGCAGATGGCACCTGGACTGCCAATCTTTTTCAATTCTTTTCCAGGATCTTTCATCGGCTTTGTGCGGATCTCAAGACACCGTTTCAGTTGGATGTCAATCTGATTCGTAAAACAGATACCGGGGTCCATGAGGCGATACGCGAAGCCCTGGTCAACGCCCTGATTCATGCAGACTACCAAGGTCAGGGTGGTATCGTCGTTGAGAAATATCTGGATCGGTTTGAGTTTTCCAATCCGGGTACCTCTCTGGTCTCTTTCGATCAGATGCTGAGTGGCGGTGTCAGTGAATGTCGCAACAAATCGCTGCAAACCATGTTCATGATGATCGGCATTGCCGAAAAAGCAGGTTCCGGGATTGACAAGATCCTGCGTGGTTGGAACTCCCAGCATTGGCGTTCTCCTTTGTTTCGTGAACAGATGCAGCCGGATCGTATCCTGTGGCGTCTGCCCATGGTGAGCCTGCTTCCACAAGATTCCCTGGAAAGGTTGCAACGGCGATTTGGGTCAGCGTTCAAAAGATTTAACAAAACGGAGGTTCAGGCTCTGGTCACTGCCGATGTGGAAGAGAGCGTGGATAATGCGCGTATGCGCCAGTTTACCTCTTTGCATGCCTCCGATGTCACAAAACTATTGCAAAATCTTGTTTCTAAAGGAGTGCTTGTGCAGGAAAAACGCGGAAGATGGAGCCAATACCGTCTTCCGCCATGCAAAGACCCCGCTCATCATTCCAGGCACTCCGTACATATGGGGGTTGACTCCGTACATATGGGGGTTGACTCCGTACATATGGGGGTTGACTCCGTACATATGGAGGAACAGAGCCGTCAGGAGTGGCAGTTGTTGCTCCAGAAGGCTGCCCCTGCCAGGAATAACGCGAGACTGGATCCAAAGGAGATGGAAAAACTGATTTTAAGTCTTTGTCTTGATCGTTGGTTGTCACGAAAGCAGCTTGGAGAGTTGTTGAATCGCAATCATGATGGCTTGCGTGCCCGATTTTTGACCTCCATGGTGCAACATGGTTTGTTGAGGCTCAGATACCCCGATAAGCCAAACCGTGTGGACCAGGCCTATACAGCGACCAAGGGTGCATAAGTGTTTTAACATTTGAATCAATTTGATTGGAAAATGTCGCATGAGTCTGCATCGGGAAATCGAGTTTGAAAACGACATCTGCCGCCACCTGTCACAACATGGCTGGCTCTACGCCGCAGGGGATGCCAGTCACTACGACCGGAACCGCGCTCTGTTCCCCGTTGACCTTTTGGCCTGGGTACAACAGACCCAGCCCAAGGCGTGGGACGCTCTGCTGAAAAATCACGGTGCATCCGCCGAGACCACTTTGCTTGACCGCATCCGCAAACAGTTGGATGACCGGGGAACCTTGGAACTGCTGCGGCACGGGGTGGAGTTGCTGGGATTGCGGCAACCGTTGCTGCTGGCGCAGTTCAAACCGGCTTTGGCGATGAATCCCGAACTGCAAAGCCGCTATCAGGCCAATCGTTTGCGGGTGGTGCGACAGGTGCGCTACTCGACCCATAATGAAAATTGCCTGGATTTGCTGCTCTTTCTCAATGGTCTGCCGGTGGCAACCGCAGAGTTGAAGAGCGATTTCACCCAATCGGTGGAGGATGCGGTAGACCAGTACCGCTTCGACCGCAATCCCCGTCCGAAGGGACAAGGAAGCAGCGAACCTTTGCTGGATTTTCCCAGAGGAGCGTTGGTTCACTTCGCGGTCAGCAACTCGGAAGTGAGGATGACCACCAAGCTGCAAGGAGTACAAACCCGCTTCCTGCCCTTCAATCGGGGCGATGCTGGGGGCAAGGGCAATCCCGTCAATCCAAACGGTCATCGCACAGCCTATCTTTGGGAGGAGGTGTGGGCGGTGAACTCCTGGTTGGAAATTCTCGGTCGCTATATCGTGGCCCGGAAGGATAGCAAAAAGAAAATCTCCAACCTGATTTTTCCCCGCTACCATCAACTCGCTGTCACTCGGCAACTGGTGGCCGCGGTGTTGGCCGGGCCAGCGGGTGAGAAATATCTGATTCAGCATTCGGCAGGTTCGGGCAAGACCAACTCCATCGCTTGGACGGCTCACTTTTTGGCAGAACTGCACGACAAAAACCACAACAAGCTGTTTGATTCCGTGCTGGTGGTCAGTGACCGCACGGTGCTGGATGCCCAATTGCGGGAGGCCATCGACGACTTTGAGCGTACCTCCGGGGTGGTGGCCAGCATTACCGGAGAACATCAGAGCAAAAGCAGTGAACTGGCCAAGGTGCTCTCCAGTGGCAAAAAAATTGTGGTCTGTACCATCCAGACCTTTCCGTTTGCCCTGGCCATGGTTCAGGAGTTGGCCGCCACCAAGGGGAAACGCTTCGCGGTCATCGCTGATGAAGCCCACTCCTCACAAAGCGGAAGCTCTGCCGCCAAGCTCAAGCAGGTGCTCTCTGTCGAAGAGTTGCAAGAACTGGAAGATGGCGGAGAGATCGGCACAGAAGAGCTGTTGGCTGCCCAGATCTCTGCACGTGCCAACAATGCCAATATCACCTTTATCGCCTTTACCGCCACACCCAAAGCCAAGACTCTGGAAATTTTTGGACGCCGACCAGATCCCACACAACCGGCCTCGGCCAGCAATCTTCCCGCTCCATTTCACATCTATTCGATGCGTCAGGCTATCGAAGAGGGTTTCATCCTGGATGTCTTGAAAAACTATACCCCTTACAAACTGGCCTTCCGACTGGCACACGAGGGCAAGGAATGGGATGAAAAACAGGTGGAGCGCAGCGAGGCCATGAAGGGCATCATGCGTTGGGTGCGTCTGCATCCCTACAACATCAGCCAAAAGGTGCAGGTGGTGGTAGAGCATTTTCGGGAGAATATCGCCCCGTTGCTCGATAACAAGGCCAAAGCCATGGTGGTGGTCGGCAGTCGCCTGGAGGCAGTACGCTGGAAACTGGCTATTGACCAGTATATCAAAAACTCCGGCTATTTGTTAGGTGCCATGGTCGCCTTCTCCGGTGAGGTGCGTGACCAGGAGTCGGCAGACGACCCCTTCACCGAAACCAGCGTCGTGCTCAATCCGCATTTGCGTGGACGAGAGATCCGCGAAGCCTTCGCTACGCAGGAATACCAGATTCTCCTGGTGGCCAACAAATTCCAGACCGGCTTTGACCAACCATTGCTCTGCGGAATGTATGTGGATAAACGTCTGGCCGGAATTCAGGCAGTACAGACCCTCTCCCGACTCAATCGTGCCTATCCGGGCAAAGATACCACCTATATCTTGGATTTTGTTAATAATCCGGAAGAGATTCTGACCGCATTCAGAAGCTATTATGCAACCGCAGAGTTGGCCGCCGTAACGGATCCGAATCTGGTCTATGATTTGAAAGCGCAACTGGATGCCACCGGCTTCTACGATGAACATGAGGTGGAGCGGGTGGTGGCGGTCGAAATGAATCCCAACGCCTCACAAGCGCAATTGGCAGCAGCATTGGAGCCAGTGGCCGACCGACTATTGAAACGCTACAAGAGCGCCTTGAATGCCTGGCATGCAGCGCGCGAGGGGGGAGATTCTCAAGCCGAGCAAAAGGCCCAGGATGAAATGAATGTGCTGATTCTTTTCAAGCGCAACCTGGGCGTTTTCTTGAGGGTATATGTATTTCTCTCCCAGTTGTTCGACTATGGCAATAGCACCCTGGAGAAACGGGCTGTTTTTTTCAAACGTTTGCTTGTTTTATTGGAGTTTGGTCGGGAACGGGAAGGTGTGGATCTCTCCAGAGTGACTTTGACCCATCATAAACTGAAGGATCAGGGCAAGCGCAATCTGCCTCTGCAAGAAGGCGAAGCCAACAAACTCTCACCCATGACCGCCACTGGAAGCGGCGAGGTCCAGGAGAAGGAAAAGGCATTGTTGGCGGAAATTATCCACAAGGTCAACACGCTGTTTGAGGGTGAACTCTCCGACGATGACAAGCTGATTTACGTTAATAATGTATTGAAGGGCAAGTTGCTGGAATCGACGATTTTGGTTCAGCAGGCGGCCAACAACACCAAGGAGCAGTTTTCCAACTCCCCCGATCTGACCAATGAACTGATGAATGCCATCATGGATGCCTTTGCCGCTCACAGCACCATGAGCAAACAGGCGCTGGATTCCGAAAAGGTTCGCCACGGTTTGCGGGATATTCTGTTGGGACCGGCTAATCTCTACGAAGCGTTACGGTTGCGTGGTAATGACCAAAGATCTGTCTGATCAGCAGGAGGCAGAGCATGCTAAAAGTATATTGTTTTAACAATATGTTATGCTATTTATTGTGAGCCTGCAGTCGGGTAGAAATTGACGGCAAAAAGGGTCGTTTTTGCACACGCTTGCAGAGGGAGTAGCGAAAAGTGGTGGCTGCTCTTGGAAAGTGATGCGTCACTGCTGATAAGAATGGCGTTTCTGACTGGGGGATAACAGCGGCTGTGTTGAATCATTGACTCATCTTTGTGCTGGCTGATAGTCTGACAGATGAAATGTTTGATGCGGTGAGCATGTGGGAAACGTGTGTGGAAAACGTTGGTGGAAAGCGCTGGTGGAAAAGGTGTGTGGGAAATGGATAAAACGGGGAGGGGTAGGCTTGTAACGGATTGATCTGGCTGCGTTTTTAGCGTATTAAAAAAAATGGCGTCCCGTACGGGAATCGAACCCGTGTTTACGGCGTGAAAGGCCGCTGTCCTAGGCCACTAGACGAACAGGACGTACAAAGCGGAGCGAAGTGTAACGATGTTGCGTGAATTGTGCAAGGCGTTTTGTCGCAGGAGAGCTATTTTTTGCTAAACCGAGCAAAATGCTGAAAATATCTATAGAAAAAGGAGTATCATTGCCCCAATGAGACAACAGACACAGTTGCCAAAAATAGAAAGCACCTCTTCTTCGGCAGTCGTGGTGCTGCGTGCCGAAGAGGGACAGGCTTTGATTGGTCGGGCGGTGGCAAAGATGCCGCAGGTGCAAGCACGACTGCAGAATGGACGTATGGTCATTGTTGGTGGTACCACTACCCGCCATGTGGTCCGTGCCCTGCTGGGGCAAGATCCTGGCCGCGACTCTTTTGCCGTCGGCTGGATCCGCGATGCTCTTCTCGGTGAGACTCCGCCCCAGCAACGGGGTGCCGGGCCGTTTTTGTTTGAAGAGGGTGTGCAGTCACGAGGCTGGCCTGCACCACTCCTGGAACGCTTTGCCGCTGGCGATATCTATATCAAGGGTGCCAATGCCATCGATCCGCAAGGTAATGCGGCTGTCCTGGTGGCTTCACCAGTCGGTGGCACCATTGGGGCAGCGCTCGCCATCCTAATGGCGCGTGGCGGAGAGTTGATTGTACCAGTCTCCTTGCAAAAAATGATTCCTTCTGTCCCGGCCGCCTGCGGCTTGTTGGGGCAGGGGCGGGTGGAGCGCGTGATGGGTAGTCCAGTAGGCTATATGCCCCTCATGGCCGGGTCGGCTACTCTGGTAACCGAAGTGGTGGCGCTCCGTCAGTTGTGTGCCGTAGAGGCTACCCCGGTGGCCGCTGGTGGAGTGGATGATTGTCAGGCGGCACAGGTGCTGCATCTGCGCGGTAGTGCAGCCTCCATCGAACAGGCTTGGCAACTGGTGCTCTCCATTCGCACGGAAATCGCCGAGAGCCATCCTCCTGTTGCTGCTTCCCTCTCATCCGCACCTTGAGCCTCAACAATCGTCACCTCGCACCCTGGCAAAGGATTCTGCAACAGAAAAGAGCTTTTTTTTTCTCTCTTGTTGCGGTGCAATGCCTTGCAAAGAGAAGGGTGATTGTTTAAGATCAACAGGTTTTCTGTATTTTATTAAACACGCTGTACCGGTTGGCGGTCGGGTGCCTTGCTGCCAAGCAAGATAGACCGCAAAAGACAACCCCAGCGGACGAATAACCCAAACGAAACAGGAGTAGCAATGGCAAAGTTTTCCATCCGCGAATTGCTGGACGCGGGCTTTCACTTCGGTCATCAGACCAAACGTTGGAACCCCAAAATGGGTCGGTATATCTATTCCGCCCGCAATGGAACCCACATTCTCAATCTGCAAAAGACCGTCGTGATGTTGCGCGATGCCTACAGCTTTTTGCGCGAACGGGCAAAAAATCATGGTGTCGTGCTTTTTGTCGGCACCAAACGGCAAGTCGTCGATATGGTTGAAGAAGAAGCCAAACGTACCGGCCAGTTTTATGTCAGCCACCGCTGGTTGGGCGGTACCTTGACCAACTGGAAGACCATCCAGGGTTCGATCCGCCGCTTGAAAGAGATCGAAAAAATGAAGACCAACGGCATCTTTGAAGCCCGCACCAAAAAAGAGGTGCAAAAACTGGAGCGGGAACGGGAAAAAATGGAACGCTCCCTGGGGGGCATCAAGCATATGAGCCGTTTGCCGGATGTCCTGGTGGTGGTCGATACCAATCGGGAATCTCTGGCGGTCAAAGAGGCCAATAAATTGGGAATCCCTGTAGTGGCTCTGGTCGATTCCAACTGCGATCCGGATCCCATCGATTGGGTGGTGCCCGGTAATGATGATGCCATCCGCTCCTTGAAGCTCTTTTTGAGCAAAATGGGTGATGCGATTCTGGAAGGCAAAGCGATGGCGCGTCCCGATACCAATCCGGCCATGAAACCGGAAGCACCGGAAGGAGCCCCCATCGATAGTGATCTGGAAGAGATGGTTATCGAAAACGATTGATCTTCCACTCTCATTTTCTGCGGATGCCCGGTAACCACTCCGGGCAAGTATTGAATCCCATAGGTAAGGATAGAAGAAGATGTCGGTAAGTGCAAAATTGGTCAAGGATCTCCGCGAGCAGAGCGGAGCCGGCATGATGGATTGCAAAAAGGCTCTGGAAGAGAGCAATGGTGATATGGAAGCGGCCGTCGATTGGTTGCGTAAAAAAGGTCTCTCGTCGGCTTCCAAAAAGTCTGGACGGGTCGCTGCTGAAGGCAAAGTAGTGGCGGTGGTCGATGGCAATCAGGGTATTCTCCTGGAGGTGAATACCGAGACTGATTTTACCTCCAAAAATGAAAATTTTGTGGCTTTTGCGGAAACATCTGCCCGCGTGGCTCTGGCAGCCAAGGTGGAGGATGTGGAAGCTTTGAAATCCTTGGCCTATCCAGAAAGCGGTCGCAATGTGGCCGATGAGTTGACCCATAAAATTGCCACCATTGGCGAAAACATGAATCTGCGCCGTTTGGCCCGCGTCGCGGTGAGCGAAGGTGTGGTGGTCTCCTATATCCATATGGAAGGCAAAATCGGGGTGCTGGTGGGTGTGCAATCGCCAGGAACAGACAAAGCAGCCTTGGCCGATCTGGGTAAAAAATTGGCCATGCACGTGGCCGCTTCCGCTCCGCCATGGTTGGATCGCAGCGCCGTACCAGCAGAGGCGTTGGAACGGGAACGTGCCATTTTGGCCGAACAGGCTCGTGCCTCTGGCAAACCTGAAAATATCATCGAAAAGATGGTTCTGGGTCGCCTGGATAAATTTTATGGTGAGAGCTGTTTGTTGGAACAGCCGTTTGTCATGGATCCCGATCAAAAGGTGATCAGCGTGGTGGAGGCACGGGCCAAAGAGTTGGCAACCACCATTCAAATCACCGCCTTTGTGCGCTTTGTCCTGGGCGACGGTATCCAAAAAAAAGAGGAGGACTTTGCTGCCGAGGTCGCGAAAGCGGCTGGGTAGAAGATTTCTTGGCTATGGGATGTCGATGATGGAGCATAAAACACAAAGAGTTTTACTCAAACTCTCCGGTGAGGCCCTGATGGGTGATGGGGTCGCCATCGACTCCCGCTTTTTGCATTGGTTGGCGTTGGAGATCAAAGCTGTCCACGATTTGGGTGTTCAGTTGGCTCTGGTCGTGGGTGGCGGTAATATTTTTCGTGGCATGTCCAGTGGGGCAGTGGCCATGGAACGCTCCAGCGCCGACCATATGGGTATGTTGGCAACCGTAATCAATGCCTTGGCTTTACAAAATGCCCTGGAACGGATTGGTGTGCCGGTTCGGGTGCAGTCGGCGATAACCATGCCACAGGTTGCCGAATCCTATATCCATAGAAAAGCCATGCGCCATTTGGAAAAAGGGCGCGTGGTTGTTTTTGCTGCCGGTACCGGCAATCCCTACTTTACCACCGATACGGCGGCCAGTTTGCGTGCCGCCGAAATTCATGCCGATCTGCTTCTGAAAGCAACCAAAGTAGACGGGGTCTATAGCGCCGATCCGAAAAAAGATCCCAGCGCGCAACGCTTTACAGAGTTGACCTTTGCAGAGGTGCTGGCCAAGGATCTCAGAGTGATGGACTTGACAGCTATTACACTCTGCCAGGATAATCAGATTCCTGTAACAGTATTTTCCATTTATGAGGAAGGGGCCCTGGCGGCTATCGTGCGGGGTGAAAATCGAGGCACACGGATAGGAGTGAACTAATGTCTGATGCACTCTTTGCCACATTAGACGAACGTATGAAAAAATGTCTGGCGGCCTTTCGCGAGGAGTTGACAACTGTTCGCACCGGTCGGGCATCTGGTTCGTTGTTGGACCATGTCACAGTGGAGATGTATGGCTCGCATATGCCGCTCAATCAATTGGCAACCATTTCAGTGCCAGAAAGCCGGATGTTGACGGTGCAGCCATGGGACAAAAAAAGTCTGAAAGCCATTGAAAAGGCTATTCGTGAATCGGATCTCGGTTTGAATCCCCTCAATGATGGTACCTTGTTGCGGATTCCTTTGCCGGAACTGACAGAAGAACGACGCAAATCTTTGGTAAAACTGGTGCAAAAATATGGCGAACAGGCCAAAATTGCCTTGCGCAATGTCCGGCGTGACATTCTGGAACAGATGAAAAAGATGGAAAAAAACAAGGAAGTTTCCAAGGATGATCTGCATGCCTGGGAAAAAAAGGTACAGGAACAAACCGACCATTTCATCAAGGAAGTGGATGATATGCTGGCTCATAAAGAGTCAGAAATTATGCAGGTTTGAGCGGGATTTTCTTGACCTCCCATGATTGCTTTGCAGGTTGCAGCGGATAAGTTGCCTCGTCATATTGCCATAGTGATGGATGGCAACCGTCGTTGGGCTCGTTCACGCTTTTTGCCCGGTATCGAAGGACATCGGCAAGGGGTGAAAGCTGTTCGGCGGACTGTGGAAGCCTGTCTGCAGTTTCATATCCCGATTTTGACTTTGTATACCTTCTCTTCGGAAAATTGGAAACGCCCGGAGGATGAGGTTTCGGCACTGATGAATCTGTTGGCCTACCATTTGCGCCATGAAATGGATGAATTGGTGAAAGAGCAGGTGCGTTTTCGCGCCTTGGGTCGTTTGCACGAACTGCCGCAAGTCGTACAAAAGCAGGTTCGCGAATTGGAAGAGCGTACCGCTGATAATGGCCAACTGCAGTTCAATATCGCGGTCAATTATGGGGGACGCCAGGAGTTGGTGGATGCAGCGCGCCAGTTGATGCAGGCTGCCATGGCTGGGCAGTTGCTACCCGATGCTTTGACTGAGGAGCGCTTTGCCCAATATTTGACCACATCTGGAATGGATGATCCCGATCTGTTGATTCGTACAGGTGGGGAGCAACGGATCAGTAACTTTCTGCTTTGGCAAATGGCCTATACCGAATTGATCTTCTTGCCGACCTATTGGCCGGATTTTACTGCCGAGCATCTGCGTTTGGCCATAGAGGAGTTTGCTGGTCGTGAACGGCGCTTTGGAGCTGCGGTTTGAATAGCATCGTGATCTCTTCCCTTGGTAAACGGATTATTTCCGCTCTGTTGCTGGCTCCGCCGCTGCTCTATGTATTGCTGTTTGGTTCTCCCCTTCTTCTCTATTTTGTCATTCTTCCGGTCTCCCTGCTGATGGTTCTCGAATGGCACCAACTGCGCGAATCCTTTGCATGGCCCGCTGTGTTGCCTTTGCTGATTGCGGTTTTGTGGATTATGGGCGGCAGTTATCCGGGTTGGGATGCCGAGCTGGCGCAAGGGATGCAGCGCTGGCTGCGCCTGCCTTTTGCTCTGCTTGGTGCCATATTGTTGATTCTCTTCTTTATCGAAGGTCTGATTCGC